>JAILPY010000007.1 GCA_024699235.1 Treponema sp.
GAAGGCATCAAAGGCTTCCTTTGGCTTCGTCTACATCGGTAAGGAGGGAAGGCAGCGCTTTACCCTGCTCGAGACGGGGATACAGGACCTGGCGGTCAGCCGCCTGCAGCCTGCCCTGGACGAATACCTTTCCGGCAAGGACGGGCTTGAACTGGATTACATCCACGGAGCGGACGAAGTCTTCCGCCTTGGTGGGGAACCGGGGGCGGTCTCCTTGCTCCTGCCTCCCATTGCCAAGGATTCCTTCTTTGCAACCATAAACGGACGTGGTCCCCTGCCGCGTAAGAGCTTTTCCATGGGAGAAGCGAGCGAGAAACGATTCTACCTGGAGTGCCGGAAGCTCTTTGGCTAGGCACGGAAGGCGGTGACTGCCGGCGTTCAGCTGACGGTCATCGCCTTTTCATTCTGCTGACACGGTGCTGTGATTCTGTTGCTACGGTTATTTCATTCTGCTGGCACCGTAATTTCATTCTGCTGACACGGTGATTTCATTCTGCTGACACGGTTATTTCATTCTGCTGACACGGTTATTTCATTCTGCTGACACCGTAATTTCATTCTGCTGACACGGTGATTTCATTCTGCTGACACGGTGATTTCATTCTGCTGACACCGTAATTTCATTCTGCTGGCACGGTGATGTGGAACAAAACGGCAAACGGGGCCTGGCTCCTTGCTACGCAGGGGCTAAGTCCGCCTTTTTTTGTTTAATGAATTTTGCTTGAATTTTCATGTGTTCTATCATATAGTTTAAATGGAGGTTTACTATGGCAATGTTACAAGTACGCGATATGGATGACCGTTTATATGACAGATTAAAATTTGCTGCAAAACAGGATAATCGCTCAATCAGCCAACAAGTAATCACGATTTTGCAAAATTATTTTACATCTGTTCCTATAAAACCAAAAAATGCAACGGAAGAATTTTTAAAATTAGCTGGAACATGGGAAGATTCCCGCTCTACAGAAGAAATAATCGATGACATTTATTCTTCAAGAGTTAATTCCACAAGATTTGAGGCTTTTGATGGCATATTTGATTGATACGGATACGATAATTTTTGCCATTCGCAAAGATGAGGGTGTTCTTGCGAAGTTTGAAGAAAACAAGAACATTCCAATTTCAATTTCGATGATTACTTATGCAGAACTTGTCTTTGGTGCAAAACGCTCTCAGAATGAACAGAAAAATATGATGAAAGTACATCATATTCGTGAAATTTACCCTATCGAAGCATTGAACGAGGGCGTAATGGAAGTCTTTGCGGACATAAAAGCCAAAATGTTTGACAAAGGTATAAGGATTGAAGATATGGATTTGCTTATTGCCGCAACTGCAATTTACAATGAATTGACGCTGGTAACAAACAATACGAAGCATTTTGAACATGTTCCGAACTTGAAGCTGGAAAACTGGAAAAAATGACATTACAAGACATTAGTTCAGGCTCCGGTTGTGTACTTTGGGCCGTTTTTGGGTTAGTTGCAATCATCAGTATTGTTTTCCTTACTGGTCACGGAGTAAATCTTATTGCAGGTTACAATACTGCAAGTAAAGAAGAAAGGGAAAAATATAATACAAAAAAGTTGTGCCGTTGTATGGGAATTGGTATGTCTGTTATAACCATACTGATTGGAATACTGGCGATAGGTAAAACAGTTTTACCCAATTATTTTGTATTCGTATTTGTAGGTCTCGTTTTAATAGATGTTGTTGTTATGATTGTACTGGCCAACAAGTTTTGTAAAGAGAGATAGTGGATACAAGCAAAATCTGCTGCAATATATCATCAACGGGCGGTCGGTAGGAACCAGGCCTACTTTTTGGGAGAATAAAAATGTGGTTAATTTGGAAAGGTTTTGGTATTTTAACAGTTTTCTTTGCTTTCGCATCAATGATAGGCGTTCAATTGATTGTTGACAATGTTTTGGGAACTGGTTATTGGAAAAACAATGCATGGCCATTGAGTTTATCTCTTATCATTTCAGGCTTAATATGCTGGTTTTTAGGCAGATATCTTAATAGTAGGCCTGGCAAAATTGTTATAGACAAAGAAACAGGCGAAGGATTTGAGTTGCGTAAAACACATAGCTTTTTTTTCATTCCCCTTCAGTATTGGGGAGTCATTTATTCTATTTTAGCAATTATTGCATTTATTTGGAAAATCAAAGAAATTAAGTCGAGCTTACTTTCTTTGATAGTGTAGGTGTAAAAGAGCTGTTACGATTATGAAAAAAGAATGTAAGTACCCGTCAAGAGAGGAAGCAGAGCGGTTATTGAAAGAGGCGGAACGTTGTAATCCCGGGCCTTGGGGGAATCACAGCAGAACAGCGGCGCATTGCGCTGAAGCTATTGCTCTTAAATCTGGCATGGATTCGGAGAAAGCATATGTACTTGGACTGCTTCATGATATTGGTAGAAAATTTGGAAAACGGCATCTTGGCCATGTATCCGAT
>JAILPY010000014.1 GCA_024699235.1 Treponema sp.
AATTAGTAATAAAAAGCGATAGACTTATTATTGCAAGTAATTGAAGAGTGCTTATTATGCCTATATGGATATTTTCTGCAAAACCTTGTTTTACAGTATCACCAAGCATTGTTGTTATTCGGACTGGACCTGAAACTGCACTGGTAATTTTGACACCTTTAAAAAGTAGTCCTATACCCTTAAATGTTAGTTTTCCAAGTTTTATGCATTCAAGAAATCCCTCTCTTATGGATTCAAAGAAACCAAAAGGTCCATAATGTTTTTCTAATATAGAATCAGGAGATGATACTATTCCTATTTTACCGCTTCCTGTCTCTGTATCAAGAAGTGTGTGAAGATTTATTTTATGAAATCCATCTTCTCTTTTTACCGTTATAGTTATATCTTTGTCTGGATGAGTAGCTATATATTCTGCAATTTCGGAAAAATCATGCATCTGAATATCATCAATAAAAGATATGTCGTCTCCTGTTTTCATCCCAGCTTCATGAGCAGGAGATATCATTCCTTCATATACCTCATCTGCCATGCTTACTGTTGTTCCTGCTGTATAGTATGTGTACCCCATAAGTGCAATTATAGTAAAAGCTATGAAACCGAATATAAAATTAAAAAAGGGACCTGCAAATGCAATCAGAAGTCTTTTTGATGGGTGTACGCCATAAAAGGAATCCTTTTCACCTTGTATGCTAGTAAGTTTCTTTTCAATAGCATTTTGATAGTCATGCTCTCCTTTCATGCTACAATAGCCACCTAGCGGAATTAGGGAAAGTCTATAATCTGTATCATTGATAGTGTGGTGCAGCAGGACAGGTCCCATTCCAACTGAAAAAGCTTCTACTTTTACACCAAATAAACGAGCAGCAAGAAAATGACCAAGTTCATGAAAGAAAATAAGGAAACCAAGACCTAGAATTCCTAATATTATTGACAACCGTAACCTCCATTTTTAGAAACAAGTACTGAGTTTGCTTTGTTACGGGATTTTTTATCTGCAGAATAAATTTTTTCGAGAGAATCTGGATTTTCAGACCAGTCATCCTGCAAGACTTCATTTACAATCTGACTGATTTGCTGATACGTACATTTTTTTTCAATGAATGCATTTACTGCAATTTCATTTGCAGCGTTAAATGCTATTGTATAGCAGTTTGATTTTCTTGCACATTCATAAGCATATTTTAAAAGAGGAAAAGAATCTAAGCGAGGTGGAAAAAAAGTCATTGAATTTCCAGCAAGATTAAAAGGTTCTAGATAATTTCCTTTTATTTCTGGCCAAGTAAGAGCATCAAAAATAGGATGTCTCATGTCTGGATTTGATATCTGTGCGTATAGCATGCCATTTTTAGTACGGACTAAACTGTGAATAAGGCTCTGTGGATGTACTACAACCTTAACTTTTTCAGCACTTACATTAAATAATCTGCATGCTTCTATAACTTCTAGACCTTTATTCGCAAGTGTAGAACTGTCAATAGTTATTTTTTTCCCCATATTCCACGTAGGATGATGTAAGGCTTGTTCTACAGTTACATTATTTAGTTGTTCGTCTGAAAATTCTCTAAACGGACCACCACTGGCTGTTATTATGATTTCATCTATATTTTTTTCACCCGTTTGATTTAATAAGCTGAATATAGCACTGTGTTCGCTGTCAACGGGTATAATATTTGCCTTGTGTTCTTTTGCTATTTTTTTTACTATAGGCCATGCCATGACGACGGTTTCTTTATTTGCTAATGCAAGGTCCATTCCTGCCTGTAAGACTAAAACTGATGGTTTTAGACCAGCCGCTCCTGCAATTCCATTTATTGCTATATCAGCATCGCATGAGGAAACAAGTTTTTCTATACCCAGAATTCCTTCTTCAGAATATAAAGTTCCCTTACAATTAAATTCATTACAGAGTTTTTCTAATTCTTTTTTATTATGACCTGCTGAAAGCCCGACAATAGAAAAATCATTTTTCATATTACGGACTATATCAAGAGTTTGACTTCCAATAGAGCCTGTACAACCGAGTACAATAATTTTTTTCATTAAATTGAGCCTCTTTTTATTATGGTAATATTGTTAAAGGTCCATAGAATAGTGATAGCAAAAAATAGTAAATAGGTGCTGATAGTGTTATTGAATCCACACAGTCTAAAAGACCGCCTCTGCCTGGTATGATATGACCTGAATCTTTTACACTGGCAGAACGCTTGAAGACTGATTCTACCAAGTCTCCGATAATTGCAGAAAATGCTACGCATATGGAAAGAATGATTATCTTTATAGGAGAACCAATAAATACATATGGAACATATAAATATCCAATAAAACCTGCTGTTATGGATCCTATAAAACCTCCAATGAAACCGGCAATGCTTTTGTTTGGACTGGCTTTTATTATTCCTCGATTATTTTTCCCTAATAATACCCCAAAGAACCAAGCAAAACTGTCACATAAAAAAACCATAAGTAAAAATACAGCAATAACATATGTAGAAATATTATGTCCAAATCGTGTCATAACTGTCATTCTAGAAACAAATGTAAGCATGTATCCAGAATATAAGATAATGAATATTGATGAAGAAATCCTTGCTAATGAGTCATCAAATTTCTTTGCAACAGCAATTTCTGCAAAGAGTATAAAAAGAACTGTAATAATAAATGCATAAGTTATTACTTCGTTATTATTACCAGGTAAATAAATTTCTGAGAAAAAAGAGGGGGTTACTTCATAAATTGCAGCAATCAAAGGTATAAATACAGATTCTGCAATAATAAATACTCTGTGATAAAGTTTTGTTTTAGTTGAAAAAATATTATAAGCTTCATTTGCAGAAATACCACAAACTATGCATATTAAAAAATGTAGCATTAAATGATTATATTTTTGTATGAACACTATTGTCAGGACTAATGGAAGTCCTATAAAAAAAATTCCTAGGCGAGCAATTATTTTTCTGTTCATACTATTACAGCTCCAAATCTTCTTGTCCTTTGTTGAAATTCTATAAGGTCATTAATAAAGCAATTTTCTGTATATTCAGGCCATAATGTATCGGAAAAAACTAATTCTGCATATGCAGAATGCCACATAAGAAAATTACTGAGGCGCTTTTCACCACCAGTACGTATTAATAAATCTAAATCAGGCAGTTCCGGTACATCAAAATATTTTGAAAATGTGTTTTCAGTAATAGATTCTAGGTTTGAATCAGAAGTGTATATTTTTTTTAAGGCTCGAATTATTTCATTTCTTCCACCATAATTTATGGCAAGATTTAATGTTAGACCTGAGAAGTTTTCCGTATCTGCTTCTGCTTCTTTTATGTCTGCTTGAATAGATTTTGGTAATCCTGTTATATCACCTAGTAATTTTATACGAATCTGATTTTCTTTATAAAAAAGGAGTTCTTTAATTAAATGTGTATGAATCAAATTCATCAGAAAACCAACTTCTTGTTCTGTTCGTTTCCAATTTTCTGTTGAAAACACATATAAAGTTAGGTAAGAAATTCCTAAATCTGAAGCTAATTTTGTTACTTCTTTAGCTCTTTTTAGTCCTTCTTCATGTCCTTTTGTTCTAAGCATATTTCTGTTTTTAGCCCAGCGACCATTTCCATCCATAATTATGCCAACATGTGAAGGAATATTATTCTTATCTAACTCGATAGTGTTTTTCATTTCTCAGTCCATTATCTCTTTTTCTTTGCTTGCATAGACTGTATTTATTTCTTCAATATATTTATCAGTAAGTTTCTGAAGTTTGTCAGTTTCCTGTTTCAACTGATCTTCTGTAAGTTCTCCTGCTTTCTGCTGCTTTTTCAATGCATCATTACCATCTCTGCGTATGTTTCGAATGGTAGTTCTGTAATTTTCTGCTACAGATTTTGCCTGTTTTACCAATTCCTTGCGACGATCTTGTGTTAAAGGAGGAATTGCAATGCGGATAACTTTTCCATCATTACTTGGATTTAAACCAAGTTCTGCTTTCTGAATTGCTTTTTCTATTGCAGATATAAGTGATTTATCAAAAGGTGAAATGACAATAGTTCTTGCTTCTGGAACAGAAATGCTTCCCACCTGATTAAGAGGAGTAGGTGTGCCATAATAGTCAACACGAACTTTATCAAAAATTGATGCACTAGCTCTACCAGTACGAATTGAATTGTATTCTTCTTTCAAACTATTAACGGTTTTTTCCATACGACTTTCATTGTCGCCTGCCATAAATTCCTCCTAAGCAATCTTAGTTTTTAAAATATAAATAGTGGCGGTCGGAACCGTCACTATTTATTAAATATTAGTCTTTTCCAAGCAACAAAAGGCTGATGTCGCCAAATTCAAGTTTTGCACCAACTTCTTTTGCAACTTCATCAAGTTTTGCATTAACAGATTTTTTATCATCTTTTACAAACATCTGATCTACGAAACAGATTTCTGCAAGATGTTTCTTAATCTTGCCCTGCAAAATTCCAGCCTTTACGTTTTCAGGTTTAGATGCAACCTTTTCATCTTGGTCCATCTGTGCTTTGAAAATCTCTGTCTGTTCATCAATATAAGACTGTGGTACATCAGACTGTTTGATATAAGCAGGAGTAAATGCTGCAAGATGCATGCAGCAATCTCTAGCAAAAGTCTTTACGCTATCTGCTGTAGAACCTTTTACAATAGTTACTGCTGCTGTCTTATTGTCAGAGTGTATGTAAATCCCAGCAACAGAATTTTCAGGAACATCAATAACCTGTACTTTGCTTAAAGACATGTTTTCACGTGTTCTTGTTGCAAAATCAAGCAATACATCTGAAAGTTCTTTTTCTATCTGTGTATAACCTTTTGCAAAGATGGTGTCAATGATCTTGTTTCCACTTGCAATGAATTCTTCATTGTTTGCAACGAAGTCTGTTTCACAAACAAGCTCTGCAACCGCAATTTTATTATCCTGCTGTTTTATAAAGATACGACCTTCTTTTGTAGCACGTTCTGCACGCTTAGCAACGGCTGCAAGACCTTTTTCCTTAAGAAGTTTTACAGCAGCATCCATATCTCCATTAGTTTCTGTAAGGGCTTTCTTACAGTCCATCATACCTGCACCAGTCTTCTCGCGCAGTTCTTTAACCTGTGTAGCTGTGATAGCCATTATATATCTCCAGTATAAAATCTTATTTATAGAGTTTATCTTCGTCTACAAATTCTTGCTCATCTCTTCTGTTTGCTTCTGCATCCTCTTCTTTAGTTTCTGTAGGAGTGTAGTTAGAATAATCTACAATTTCCTCGTCTTCTTTTCTTGTAGATGCATCTGTCATAACGTCATCATCATCGTTTAATGTTTCAATAATCTTAAGCCCCTGTTCTGTATCTGCATCGATTACAGCATTAGCAATAATAGAAGTAAAGAGACTGATTGCTCGGATAGCATCATCATTTCCAGGAATAGGGAAATCAATTCCCTCTGGATTACAGTTTGTATCAACTATAGCAACAATAGGAATGTGCATTCTGCGAGCTTCTGCTACAGCAATTTGTTCTTTGTGAGTATCGATAATGAATATTGCACCAGGCAACTCTTTCATTTCTTTAATACCACCGTAATTTTTTGTGAGTTTTTCTTTTTCTTTGAGAAGCTGAGAAACTTCTTTCTTTGTAAGATTATCAAAAGTTCCGTCAACTTCCATTTTTTCAATTTTCTTAAGACGGAGAAGAGATTTTTTTATTGTAGAAAAATTGGTAAGTGTTCCGCCAAGCCAGCGATTGTTTACATAGAACTGTCCACAACGCTCTGCTTCTTTTTGAATAGCCTGTTGGGCTTGCTTTTTTGTTCCTACGAAAAGAACTGTCTTTCCTGCTGCTGTTACTTTACGGATTTCTTCATAACTGTCTTTTATTGCAGCAATTGTTTTTTGAAGATCAATAATGTGAATTCCATTGCGCTCTGCGAAGATATACTTCTTCATGCGTGGATCCCAACGTTTTACTTGATGTCCGAAATGTACTCCAGACTCAAGAAGACTTTTCATGGTTACTACTGCCATGATTAACTCCTTCACCGGAAAATTTACTGCATTTTTGCAATATAATTTTCCACCTAACCTTATTTCTCGATACTGTTACCAGTACGGAAGATTGCATCAAAGTTAGTAACGAACCGTTCTTTGCTTTGATGTCAAAACTATCAGATAAACGGATAATTTTGCTCTTTTAACATATCATATAGTTCAAAAATAGGCAACCCCATTATTCCGCTTTCCTGGCCTTCTATTTTTTTTATAAAGCAGGATGCTAATCCTTGAATTCTATATCCACCTGCGACTCCATGCCATTCTCCTGTATTTACATACCAATCTATTTCTGTTTCTGTCATGGGGGCAAAATATATCTTGTTAATATTTGTTCTTGTTGCTATGTCGTGTAATTCTCCATTATATAATGCAAGTCCTGTAATAACTTCATGGGATTTTCCCTGAAAAGTCTTGAGCATCTTTTTTGCACTTTCTTTGCTGTCAGGTTTTCCATAAAGTTTTCCTTTAAAATGAATTATAGTATCAGCTCCAAGAACCCATCCTACTGTTTCCTGTTCCTTTGAAATTTTGCGAACAATGGAGTTTACTTTTTGACATGCCAAATATTCAGGTATTTTTTTTATTTCAATATCGGAATATTTTTTTTCATCTATATCTGGAGGGTTTACAACAAACGGAATGTTTAATAACTTCAGAATTTCTTGCCTTCTTGGTGAGGATGAAGCTAATATGATTGGATCCATATATTACTCCTAAAATCTTTTTTTACCGTGTTGTTGACAACATGAATGTAAAATTATATTCTTTTAGAACTTTTAGTGAGAGATTAGCTCAATTGGATAGAGTATCGGCCTCCGGAGCCGAAGGTTGTGGGTTCGACTCCCATATCTCTCATGTATAATAGAATAAAAACGGGCAGTCTTTTCTGTTTATCAAGATAAAGACTGCCCGTTTTCTGTTGATTTAACCTAAATTAGTTATTTTCAGACTGAAGTTTCTTAAGCAAGTTAAGTGCCTTAAGTCTTACTGGTGTTGCAAATTTATAATTTGAAGCAATTTCTGCAACAGATTCAATCATAGGTCTTTTGTCCTGTGCTGTTGGAGCAAGTTTTTCATATGCATCGAGAATTTCGTATGCAAGTGAACTTGTTGGATTCAATGCAGCATACTTATGCTGGATGAATTCAATTGCATTAAGAACTTCATCATTTGAATTAATCCCGATGTTTCCAAGAGAACGGATTGCAGCACTTACTACCATAGGCTCTGCATCATCAGTTACAATTGTAAGAAGTGCGTTCTTTGACTCTTCTGACTTTATTTCTCCAAGAAGATCACATGCTTTTGCACGAATATCTGGAAAGTTGTTCATCAAGCGTCCGTTTTGCCGTACTCTTGTAGTTACACCTTCTCCTGCAAGACTTTTGAGTGCTACTTTCTGTTCGTCAGAAACTTTTCCACTCTTTACTGAATCTTCAAGATACTGAAGGGCAACAAGCTTATTGTCATAGTCCTGAGAATTTGCAAGTTCTGTTATGATTACATCCTGAACACTGTTCAAATAGATATCTTCGACAGATGTTTCATTAGAACTTTTCATTGTCTGAGTCTGAGCAAAAGCTGCTGTGCTAAGAAGCATAAGGCATGTACCGTATGCAATAGTTTTCAATAATTTCATTTTTGAGTTTTCCTCCTAACTGATACGTAAACTGATTATATACCAGCATTGATAAAAAATCAATTCGGCATATCCTAAATCTATAAGTATAACAATATGGTTATATTATCGGTTACAGCTCTGGTAAATGGACTTTCCATTCTCCATTTATTTTTCGAAGATTATAGTACACCGTATCTCCAACATATCTGCCTTCTGCATCTTTCCTTATCTGGACAACTTTTACTAGAGAATCTGAAAGGTAACGTATTTCATCAACATCTTTTCCTGTCCGTGAAGGAATGAATACATATTTAAAATAATCTTGCAGACTGCTTATTTTCAAGCCTTTTACAGGAAGTCTTTTTTGTGCTTTCTGCAGGTTGCTCTTTTGAGACCAGTATTTTATGCTTTCTTCATCAAGATATTTTATCCATTCATTGTAGTTCTGTTTTGACATAACCTCTTTAAGGTTTTCAATAAGTTCAAGGACTGCTTTCTTGTCAGCACTAAACGTCTCATGAGTAATTTTAGATCCGTCTGTAATCTGTTCTATAGAACGTGAATATTCTTCATCAACAACTTCTTCCTCTTTCTTTTCAACAGAGACAGTTTCTTCTTTTTTAACATTCTGTTCAGGAAGAGGGTTCTGGATGTTTTTTACAGGTTGTTCTTGTACAGCTTCTTTTTTCTCTTCCTTTTTTGCTTCAGGTTTTATTTCCTTCTTTTCAAGTTTAGGCTTTGACTCTTTTTTTTCAGGTTCAACCTTTTTAGGAGGTTCTGCTGGTTTTAATTCTTGTTTTGGAGGTTCTTCAATTGTTTCAACTATAGGTTCTGTCTGTTCCTGCTGCTGCACTTTATCTGCTGATGAGCATGTGGAAACGCAGCCTGTGACTAGCAGAGATGCTGTAATAACACCAACTGTTTTTGCTACATTAGTATTCTTCATGAAATTCATATTAATATTAATTATACTTTTGGTCAAATGTTTTTTAATTGAGTAAATTAAATATTTGTGCTATTATTCAAAACTCTTGTTGAGGTGAACAGAATTGATAACAGCAGTATTTCCTGGATCCTTTGATCCTCCTACCTATGGACA
>JAILPY010000015.1 GCA_024699235.1 Treponema sp.
GGCCCGTGAAGAAGGCTTAAAGAAAGATTTGGAAAAGCGTCCAAACCTTTCAAAAGTTATTGTCCGTCCGTAAATATACTTTATTACAGTAGAACAAAGTCCCCGGCACTGTCGGGGACTTTTCTTTTAGTTTAATAGCTGCTCATAAAAAAAGGCCTTAAAGAGTTATCTTTAAGGCCTTTGTGTCTGTTCTGAAATTAAGGATTATATTCCGTTAAAGTGACTTACTGTCTTTTCTACGACGTAGTCGCGGAATTCTTCCAGCTTAAATGAACGCTGTGGAATCTGGCTAGAGAAGCGGAAGCGGCATGTTACAGAGCCTTCTTCCTGTTCCTTTGCACCCACGACAAGAATGTAAGGTGTCTTATGCTCGCTGGAGATTGTCTTAATCTTGCTCTTCATGTTGTCGTCTCCAGTGTATGCATTTACACGGATTCCGGCAAGTCTGAGAGTGTCGGCAACCTTCTGCGCATAGTCATTAAAGTCCTGTCCTACAGGTACTACTGCTACCTGCTCAAAGTGCAGCCATGTAGGGAATGCACCTGCATAGTTTTCTATAAGGATTCCAAGGAATCTTTCCAGAGAACCTAAAACAGCACGGTGCAGCATTACAGGATGATGCTTCTGGTTGTCTGCTCCAATGTACTGGGCGTTAAGCCTTTCTGCAGATGGGAGCTGATAGTCAAGCTGTATAGTGCCGCACTGCCACTGACGGCCAAGGGCGTCTACAAGAGTAAACTCAAGCTTTGGTCCGTAGAAGGCGCCTTCTCCCGGCTGAATCTCAAATTCAATGCCGCTGGCCTTACATGCGTCTGCAAGGGCTGCTTCCGCCCTGTCCCAAGTTGCGTCATCTCCAACATGATCTTCCGGACGGGTACTGAGCTTTACAAGGAGATTCTTGTCAAAGCCGAAGTCTGAGTATACGTCCTTAAGCAGCCGGCAGAATTTTGCTACTTCATCAACAATCTGGTCATCAGTACAGATGATGTGAGCGTCGTCCTGTACGAATCCACGGACTCTCATAATTCCGTGAAGCGTTCCGCTTGGCTCGTTACGTACGCAGTGACCGAATTCTGCAAGGCGTAAAGGAAGGTCTTTATAAGAACGGGTGCGTGAATTAAAAATTTCAAGTGCGCCCGGACAGTTCATAGGCTTTATGGCAAAAAGGCGCTTTTCGCTTTCTGTAATGAACATGTTCCTCTGATAGTGTCCCCAGTGACCAGAGCGTTCCCATAGAGTTCTAGGCATTACTGCTGGAGTGTTGACTTCAAGATATCCGTCCTGAGTAACCTTCTGGCGCATGTAATCCTGAAGGGTAACGTACATTGACCATCCATTAGGATGCCAGAAAATCTGGCCTGGGTCTTCTGGGTCAAGATGGAATAAGTCCATCTGAACTCCAATTTTACGGTGGTCTCTTTTGTCTGCTTCTTCAAGCATCTTAAGGTAATCCTTAAGGTCGTTCGGCTTAGCAAAAGCAACTGCGTATACGCGGCTCAGCATTGTTCTGTCAGAATCCCCGCGCCAGTATGCTCCCGCCATTTTCATGAGCTTAAAGCTCTGTGCATTTATTTCTTTTGTATTTGAAACGTGTGGACCTCGGCAAAGGTCTGTAAAGGTGTCCTGGGTGTATGTAGTGATGGTTTCGGTTTCTGGTAAGTCATTAATCAGCTCAACTTTGTATGGCTGATCTTTAAAAAGTTCAAGGGCTTCTGTCTTAGAAATCTCTTTGCGTACGAAATCAAAATTTCCAGCAAGGATTTTTCTCATTTCCTTTTCTACAGTAGGAAAAGCATCTTCTGTAAGCTTGCTGTCGCTAGGAAATTCAAAGTCATAATAAAAACCGTTCTCAATTGCAGGGCCGATGGCTATTTTCGTACCAGGATACAATTTAAGAATAGCTTCTGCCATTACGTGTGCCAGGCTGTGGCGCATCATCTGTAAATGTTCATCAACTGCCATTCAATTCACCTTTTCAATAATAATATTAGTTCAATAGAATACAGTTTTTTTTTCATTATATCAATACTTTCAATCTATACAGAAAAACTCATTATATGGTATCATTAATAGATATATTGTGATGAAATTCTTAGTTTTAAATTAAGACTGAAGTATTGCAATTCAAATTCCGATAGTATCAGAAGAATATGGATTCTAAGTTAATAAGTTTTTGTAGGGGTAATTAGATGGACAATGCTAATCAGGAAGAAAGTTTTAATGCAAAAGTCATAAAAGCTGTCGAAGGTAAAGCTGCATGGTTTGACTCTACAATGCTTGTAAAGGTCCAGGATGGGTATAGAAATCATCTTGTCTTTATAAAAAATATGTTTGATTTGCTGCAGAAAAGATCTCTTGTTATTCCTGATCCATATAAAAATGACCGTCAGATTACAAAAGTTACCTGTCCTGACGAAACTCCTTTTAATGACAATGACAGGGCCCAGCAACTAGGCATAAGGCTGAATGACTACGAAACAATGGTTGATTATATCTGCAACTATATGAAGTTTTCCGTAGAGCAGCTTACTACAGACAAAATAAAAAAGCTTCTTGAATTCAATAACTCTTTTGTATGGAACGGCCTTAATGCATCTTCAAGCAGGGTAAATACCCGTGCTTTGGGAATAGCCCTTTCTGAACTTAAGAATTCAGGCATGGGAATGGCCGTTGGAATGCTTTTTGACGGACTTGAAAATACGGCCCGTGAAATTGATGACATTAATAAAGCCCTTAAGTCGCTGGGGAATTTTCATAGAGAAAAATACAAGGGAGAAATCCGAAAGAATGTTATTGCAGACAGAAGGTTTGACAGTAATGCCATGAATGATGCAGCTTCTCTTTCTGCAGAAATAAACAGGCTTCTTCCAATATGCATGCCTAAGCGTCCAGTCTATCAGGAACTTATTAAGGAAATCGTAGACGAAGAAACTGCCCTTGCAAAAGAAGAACTGCGTAAGAAGCTGCTTAAGCGCCTTGAGTATGAAGACAAGGCAGAAAAAGAAAAGGTTGCTGAAGTTGATACTCATGAAATTATCATGAGCGGAATACGGTTCATAGGTTCTTTGGCTGAACAGTATAATGTTGTTCAGCAGAAGATTGTCGTAAACCATGACATTTTGCAGTCGGAAAATAATGGGCTTAAAGAGAGGTTGATGCGCTTAATAAGGAAAATCTTTGGAATGTCTGAGCCTCAGGTGGAATATCAGGTATCTGTAAGTGAACGCGGAAAGGAGTCTCGCAAGGAGATAATAAACTACAGCAGGTTTATGGAAAACCTTACGAAGCGCATTACTTATTATGGTTCCCTTACAGAAAAGACTAGTCCTAACTATCAGCGCATGAATTCTCAGAAAGATGACTTCATATATAATTTTGTATCAAATCAGCTGGCTGAAAATGGACGTCTTCATATAAGGCTTACCGCCCTGGATGATTTTTTTAAGGCAATGGCAGCTCCTGCTGACAGGGCACGCATAAAGGGCATAAAGATGGAGCTTACTACTCTAAAAAACATTCTTGCAAAAGTAAATCAGTGTAAGGGTGAATATCTTGCCTATGTAGAAGAGGCTGAACAAATGAAAAAATTGGGGATAAAAAATAATGAATAAAAGCCATAAGCTTTCTCTTCTTTGTATGGCCGTATGTACGGCATTGGTGTCTGTTCAAACTGTGTTTGCTCAGAAAGCTTCTGAAAGCATTCCGGATCTTGCAGAACAGAGAGAGGTAAGGCTCATATCCATGACCCACCAGTATGATTTAAATCCTCATACTGCAAACTATACGTCAGAAGCCCAGGTTCTTTCTGGCCTGTATGAGGGGCTTTTTTCTTATGATCCCATCACTCTTGAGCCTAGGAATGCCTTGTGCGTATCTTATAAAATATCACGTACAAAAAAAAGATGGACATTTACATTAAGGGAAGGTGCCTGTTTTAGTACAGGAGAACCTATCACTGCTGCTTCTGTCAGGGATTCTTGGCTTAGGCTCCTTGCTACTCCTAATGCTCCTTATTCATCTCTTCTTGACTTTATTGAAGGCGCCCGTAATTTTAGGACTGGAAAAGGCATAAAAGAAGACGTAGGCATTACAGTCCGCAATGATAAGACTCTTGTAGTTCATCTTGAAGAGCCTGCAGAGCATCTTCCCCGCATTCTGTGCCATCATGCCTTTTCTATAGTAAGCTCTAAGCAAAATTCCTATAGCGGTCCCTTTACTCTTAAGTCATATAAGAACAATACTATTGTTCTTGCAAAGAATCCAAAGTATTATGATGCGGCATCTGTAGTAATTCCTGGCATAACTATTACGCTTAGCGATGACCTTGAAGAAAATGCGTATCAGTTTAATACAGGCAATGCAGACTGGATAACAGAAGGCAATGCCCTTGCCTCAAAAATAATTAATACAGATGCAATTCATATAGCTGCGGAATTCGGAACATATTATCTTTTCTTTAAGATGGGTAACTCTATATGGAGTAATCCTGAGTTCAGGACGGCCCTTCTTGAAGCCATTCCTTATGATTCCTTGCGTAAGAATATAACAATGCCGGCAACGACACTTGTATATCCTCTGCCAGATTATCCTCCTGTGCCAGGAATTGATGATTATGACAGTGATGATGCAATAGCAATGATGAATAAGGCCCGTGAGCATGCAAAAATTCCTTATGACAAAAAGCTGTCAATAAAATTTGCAATTACAGATACAGAATTCATGAAGGACCTTGCCGCTCAGTTAAAGGCCGCTTGGGAACCTTTGGGCGTTGAGCTTGAAACGGAATCTGCTGCTATGGAAAAGTATAACGGACTTATTCCTAGCTGGGATGCAGATCTTTTTGCCTATTCATGGATAGGAGACTTTGCCGATCCTCTTGCATTCCTTGAGCTGTTCAGGAGCGATTCTTCTTTGAATGTTGCAAAATATGACAATAAAACTTATGACGAGTACCTGTTGAGTGCATCCCGTGCTGATACGCCAGACGAGCATTATATGTATCTTTCTAAGGCTGAAAAATTACTGCTGGACGAAAGCATGATAATACCAATATATCATCCTATAAGCATGCACCTTATTGACTTGTCCTCTTTGGGCGGCTGGCAGACAAATGCACTTGACCTGCATCCTTTTAAGTATCTGTACATAAAGCACAAGACTTATTCGCTGCCAAACCTTGTAAGGCTTAATAGTAATTTTAATTATTAATTAATTTAACGAATTAAGAACGTTTGTAAGACTTACCTGAATAAAGCCGGCCCTGCCGGTTTTATAAAAATTATTTTCTTCCCAGGCTATATACATTTTACTTCCTGCAATTGCAACTTCACCGTATGTGTATCCCGCTGGCAATAAAGGCAGGCGGAAGGCGCATACCTGGCTGTCTGCACCCGATTGCCTAAGGTAAGTAGTTCCGTCAGCAAAAACAATTACTTCATAGCCAGAAACATTATCGTATAATCCCTTTGCATTTACCGTAGCACTGCTGTTGTTGCCTGGCTGATAGTAATTGACAGGACTTGTTCCCGAACCGTCACGCCACGAAACATAAAAGGTAAAGTCACTTGGAATTGAAGCAACCAGTGTCTTTAAGTTTTCCGGGGCATCTGTAAAAAGATGAGGCATGTTTAATGCCTTATATTCTTCTTCTGTTGCAGACTTGAATATGTAATTGTCAGAAGAAAGGGCTGGAGAAAGCTCTGTAAGGTCAACGAGCGGCTGCCATGTAAAGAATTTGAATTCTACCTGGCGCTCAAGCCTTTTTTTTGCAGAGCAAGTCCATGTGTATCCATCCCAAAAGAATCCTATAATCTGTTCGTCTTCTGTAAGTTTAAGGTTCTTATAAGAAACTAAAGGAAAGAACGTATGCGTATTAGGATTAAATTCTACAAGGAAAGGTTCCTTGTCAGTCTGAATTGATGAATCGTTAAAGAAAGAGCTTCTGTATAAGTAAAAGACAGGCACTCCTCCGCTAAAGACAAGATGGTCTGCCGTTACGGAAGGGAAGATTGAATTGTCGTTATAAACGCTGACAGTATCGTCTGTAAAAGCAAGCATTCCAAGCCTGTTTACAATGGCATAGGCTTTAAACGGAGAATTTGAAATGTATTTCTGAGGAACGCTGGAAGCAGAAGAAATGCGGACTGCTTCTGTCCATGGCAATTCTATAATCTGAGGGGCATTCTGAGGAAGGTCTACAGGTACAAACGAGTCTCTTGTAAAGTAGTACCATTTGTGACTTTTTTGAACGGTAGAAATTTGAGGCAAATCCGCAGCACTGCCTGACTTATTATTTTTATTAGTGCAGGAAGTTATAAAAAGTAAGCTTATTATGGTATATATTAAGAATGCGTATTTTGTCTTCATTATATACATAATATATACTTATTTCTTTTTTGCGTCTATCTTTATATGTTATTTATTTACTTCAAAGTTCTTTCATTGATTAAAATATCTTTAGCCTGTATTTTTTGCATAGAATTCCTTTAAGTACTGTAAATTTGCAGAAACTTTGCTATAATACCAGCATTTCTTAAGCGTAGAGGTTATTTTTATGGATGATAAGTCTGAAGTTGTACAGACAACAGTGGAAGCTGTGGCTTCGGTAACAGAAAGCGTTGCTAATGAAACAAAGTCAATCTTGCACCTTGATGAGATTACCAATTACTTTACATGGGAAAATCTGGTAAAGGTCATTACAAGCTGCATTGCAATCCTTATTTTTTATGTTGCATACCGCATTATAAAAAAGGTCATAAAGAAGCAGACTTCCGCAAGGCTTCAGCTACATACGGCAATACTTGTAAACAAGGTTGTTACTTATGTATTCAGGGTTCTCATTATAATGTACATACTCAGCCTTTTCGGCATTAACCTGAGTGCAATCTGGGGAGCTGCAGGAGTTGCCGGACTTGCAATAGGTTTTGCAGCCCAGACTAGCGTAAGCAACATTATAAGCAGCATATTCGTCATTAGCGAAAAGGCAATGAAGGTTGGAGACTTTATTAACATTGACGATATGAGCGGAACGGTTGACAGCATTGACCTTTTGAGCATAAAGATTCATACCCTTGATAATCAGATGGTTCGAATTCCTAACAGCACTATTATGAACGGAACCCTTACGAATTACAGCCATTTCCCTATCCGCCGCCTAGTCTTTGACATTTCTGTATCTTATGACGTTGACATGGAAAAGACTATTGAGGCAATAAAAAAAGTTGCAGGCATGTGCCCGACCGTTTTGACAGATCCGGAGCCTGCCGTATATTATGACGGACTTCTTGCAAGCGGCATTTTGATAAAGCTTTGCGTATGGATAAAGGGTGCCGACCTTTTGCAGACAAAGACTGACGTTTATACAAACGTCATAAAGGTAACAAGGGAAGAAGGCATAGAAATTCCTTACGACCACCTTGAAGTAAACCTTCACAACAACGGCTGGAATTCTTAAAAAATTAAGATTTTACGTGCTAAAATGTACAGTCAGATAGAATTACATAGGTATGAAGCAATATGTTTTTTTCCTAGTCATTTCTGTCTGTATTTGTTCATTTTTATCTGGCTGCTCATCGCCTGTAGCAGGAGACGATGAGCAGGTCGCTGTTTCCGGTCCTGAAAAGAATGTTCCTGAAGCAGTGGCATGGCGCATTGTCTATGGTTCAGGCTTTGCAGGACAGAAGTCTGTTACTGTCAGGAATATAAGCAGCGGCCTTGTGCAGCTGCAAAAGAACGTGCCTTCTTATATATTGGCTTATCCTCTAGATGCCAATGGACAGGAAATTTACTTTCCTTATGGAACAATACCTCCTTTTTCAAATAACCTGTGTCCTCAGGACGGATTTGCAGCTTCAATACTGCAGGAACTTTATACGTCTTGCCAAAAGACAGAATCCTTAGAATACAATATCAATCATTTTAACTGGCTAAAATTTATGGAATTGTGCCGCAGCTATGAGAATCCGTGGCTTATAAGCAGAAGCAGGATAATAGCTGCAATAAAGAAGGGCAAGTTTAAAAAATCAGATGTTAAAATTGAAAAAAAGACCCATAAAAATATAATGCTTAATTAAGAAAATTTTTCCGTTAATAAAAAAAATTTTTCTCTTAATTAAAATTTTTTTTTCCTTAATTAAATTTTTTTTTCTGGTAAAAAATTCTCTTCCTTTTCTCTGCCTTTTTTGAAGCGCTTTACCCTCTTGAGAAAGACACTAATGCTCTTTTGGAGTTGAATGAGTACATCAAGCGAAATCTTTTAGAAAAACACTATCGTACCGTTCCCAGAACTTGTTGCTATAGCAATTCTTTGATAAATTTTATTTTATACTATCAGTTTTCTCCTTTATATAATTATTATGTTGCGAGTGCACGGAAGTTTTAAAAATGCCGTTGACACTAAGGAACTTAACTTTTATTCTAAATTTTGTCCTCAGTGCTTCCAGTGCGGCAAAGAATGCTTTTAGAAGTATATTAATATAACATCTTTTAATATTAAGGAGATGGAAAAATGGAAAATGATGGAAATTCTGGACTGACAGAAGACTTTGTGCTTATAGACGGCGGAGACATGGATCCTTTCTATATAAGCAAGTATGAAGTAACGCAGGAACAGTACCAGTCCGTAACAGGCGAAAACCCAAGCAGTTTCAAGGGAAATCAAAGGCCTGTCGATAGGGTAAGCTGGTATGATGCAATAAGGTTCTGCAACATGCTCAGCAAGAAAGATGGAAAGACCCCTGTATATTCAGTAGACGGAAGCACAGACTCAGACTGCTGGGACTATGCTGCCCATAGCGGCCAGAGCATAAGCGGTGAAATCGAGATGGACATAGATGCCGACGGATACCGCCTGCCTACAAAGGAGGAATGGCACTTTGCCGCCGCCGGAGGGGAAGGCTATGCCTATGCCGGAAGCGAGGACATAGGTGAAGTTGCCTTGCATGACGGAAATTCCGGGGAGGCGACTCATAAGGTCGGGCAGAAGAAGGCCAACGGCTACGGGCTATATGACATGAGCGGCAATGTGTGGGAGTGGTGTTGGAATCCCGACGACGATGGCTTCCGTTACTGCTGTGGTGGTCCTTGGTACGACGTTGCTGACGACTGCGAGGCCGATAGCGAGTTCTGGGGCAACCCTAGCCGCAGGGACGACAACTTGGGGTTCCGTGTGGCGTGTGGCAAGTAGGCAGGCTATGCTGTAGCGGTCGAGAGCCTTCAGGCATGCGGCGCCTTCATTGATAGGACCTTATTGCACATTCTGTGTCATTGGTCCCCGCTGGCTGCAAGAGTTCCGCTAACCAAATTGTAAATTTTATTTTACACTATCAGTTTTCTCCTTTATATAATTATTACGTTGCGAGTGCACAGAAGTTTTAAAAATGCCGTTGACACTAAGGAACTTAACTTTAATTCTAAATTTTGCCCTCAGTGCCTCCAGTGCGGTAAAGAATGCTTTTAGAAGTATATTAATATAACATCTTTTAATATTAAGGAGATGGAAAAATGGAAAATGACGGAAATTCTGGACTGTCAGAAGAATTTATACTTATAGGCGGCGGAGGCATGGAGTCGTTCTATATAAGCAAGTATGAAGTAACACAGGAACTGTACAAGTCCGTAACCGGCGAAACCCCAAGTGTGTTTAAAGGAAATCAGAGACCTGTCGAGAACGTAAGCTGGTATGACGCAATAAGGTTCTGCAACATGCTCAGCAAGAAAGAGGGTAAGGCCCCCGTATATTCAGTAGACGGAAATACAGACGCAGACTGCTGGAAGTATATGGTCCATAGCGGTCTGAGCATAGTACCATCATCTAGAGCAATACTAACCTTTGCCAATACGGTCCGTAACGGTCTGAACATAGTAGGGAGAAAAATCAAGATGGACATATATGCCGACGGATACCGCCTGCCTACGAGGGAGAAATGGCACTTTGCCGCCGCTAGGGGGAAAGGATATGCCTATGCCGGAAGTGATGACATAGATGAAATTGCCTGGCATGATGGAAATTCCGGAAACGAAACGCATGATGTCGGGCAGAAGAAAGGCAACGTCTATGGACTCTATGATATGTACGGCAATGTGTGGGAGTGGTGTTGGGATTCCTTCGACTTAGGAGAATATGACTGCCGTCGTTGGTTCTGTGGTGGTTGTTGTGGCGAAAGTGCCGATCTCTGGAAGCCTGTAAATGGCGATGGCGAGTTCCCGGAACTCCCTGGCTCCAGGTGCAAATACATAGGGTTTCGTGTGGCGGTGAGCAAGTAAGCAGGCTATGCTGTAGCGGTCGAGAGCATGCAGGCATGCGGCGCTAAGCAGGCATGCCTGCTTAAAGCAAGTGTGCCTGCTGCTCCTGTTCTGCTAGTTAAGGATTTTCCAGGTTTCTGTATAGTCTACTGAATAATACTTGCCGTCTTTGCCTTTCATGGGGCGTTCAGGTGAATGAGTTGCCGTCATTGTACCGTTCCCTAAGCTTGTGACATCTTTTGCTAAGGTTAATTTTCCTCCGTTTCCTGTAAATTCAACCATAAAAAAAGTAAACTTTGCTCCAGGTGCATTCAGGTTTTGATTTGTAAAATCTGCTATAACGAGTTGCTTGCCTTCATTGATAGGACCTACTTGCACATTCTGTGTCATTGGTCCTTTCCATATTGCAGTTTTATTTGAGTATATCCACAACTCTTCACCAGGGGGTAATAACTTGCTTTCACTCCAATGGCCGTGAACGTTTTGAATTTCTTCTTTTCTTGTAAAATTGCGGCTTTCAAATTTTACGTGGGCAATTAAATTTCCTTTAGTCTTTCCGCTTCCGCTGGCTGTCAGACTTCCGTTTGTTATGGTCAGGTCGCTGTCAGAGACTGTTAATGTTACAGTTCCACTTGAAAAAGTTACAGCTTGAACTAGCATTTTTTGTGTCCACTATATTGACTTAGGTCCAGTAATGGGCTGGGAAGTTTTCTAAAGCTAACTTCACCCTGAGATATTTGTAACTTAATTAACTTGCAGGATTAAGTTACATAAGTTACAATAACAATATGAGTGCAGAAGAAATCCTTAAAAAAATTGAATCTCTCCCGTCAGGTGGCCTTACTTCAAAAACAATTAGGGGCAAGGCATATACTTATTATCAATGGACAGAAAACGGAAAGCAACGTTCCCGAATCGTAAGGGAAGAAGAGTATGATAATTTAAAAAATCAGATTGAGGAAAGGAAAAAGCTTCAGACTCAGTTGGC
Source organism: Treponema sp. (assembly GCA_024699235.1). GTDB lineage: Bacteria > Spirochaetota > Spirochaetia > Treponematales > Treponemataceae > Treponema_D. Next base: position 11,231 of record JAILPY010000015.1, read on the forward strand.
TAATCTTGAAATCTATAAAAATAAAGGTGGCACAGTCTCTCAGAATGAAGTTCCTGCTTTTATTACGGATGTAAGAATCGGTAAAACTTTGGAAGATTTTACTGCATCAATTAAAGATTACAAGAAACGGGAGTTATACTCAGCAATTGAACAATATGTGTATGGCGATACGCATGATAAAGTGTTTATTCTTTACGGGTTGCGTAGGACTGGAAAAACAACATTAATCAGGCAGGTTATTTATAACATGAAAGACGAAGACAGAAATAAAACTGTCTTTATTCAGATTAACCATACGAATACCCTTGCTGATGTAAATAAAGATTTACGGAAACTTGAATCACTTGGATATAAATATGTCTTTATTGATGAAGTAACTATGATGGATGATTTTATACAGGGGGCTGCATTATTTTCTGATGTATTTGCTTCCAGTGGAATGAAAATCGTGCTTTCAGGAACAGATTCCCTTGGCTTTGTTTTTTCGGAGGATGAACAGCTTTATGACAGATGCTTTCTGTTACATACCACATTTATACCTTTCCGTGAATTTTCAAATGTTCTAGGCATTCATGACATTGACCAGTATATGGAATTTGGCGGGACAATGAGCCAGAGTGGAGCCAATTACAACAAGTCTATTTTTGCTACAAAGAAAAGTACGGCTGAATATGTTAATACGGCAATTGCCAGCAACATTCAGCATTCACTAAAAAATTACCAGTATGGAAGCCACTTCAGAAACCTGAAGGCGCTTTATGATAAAGGTGAACTTACAAATGCCATAAATAGAATTGTAGAAGACATGAATCACAATTTCACGATTGAAGTTCTTACAAGAACATTTAAATCTCATGACTTTGGCAGTGCGAAGGATATAATACGAAAAGATCGTGAAAATCCTACTGATATTCTTGATGATTTGGACGGTGAAAAAATTACGGAAGAACTGAAGAAGCTTCTAAAGATCCTGAATAAAGAGGAACAGGAAATTGAAATTCAAGATGTTCACAGGCTTGAAATAAAAGAATATCTTGATTTACTTGATTTGACCTGCGACATTCCTCTTGTTGACATGAATGATTTAAACAGCAGGAAAGTTACTACTGTCTTCAGCCAGCCTGGTTTACGGTACTCTCAGGCCGAATCGCTTATAAAATCATTAATGATGGATGAAATCTTTAAGAATGTTGACGCACAGGAACGGAAAAGAATTATAGAACGAATTCTTGATGATATAAAAGGTCGGATGCTTGAAGAAATAGTGCAGCTGGAAACGAAAAAAGCAAATCCAAATCTCGAAGTATTCAAACTCCAGTTTGCAGTTGGAGAGTTTGATATGGTTGTTTATGATCCGGAAAATGTCTGCTGCAGAATTTTTGAAATAAAACACAGCAAGGAAAAGTCTCCGTTTCAGTACCGACATCTGATTAATGAAGGAAATTGTAAGCAGACAGAATTCAGGTTTGGGAAAATCCTTGAAAAAGTTGTCTTATACCGTGGTGAAAACTGTGAAGAAGATAAAGGCATTCACTATAAAAACGTGGAAGAATATCTGATTGAGAATTTATGAAGAAACTCTCTTGAAAAAAGCTATAGCTCAAAAAAAACGGCTTATTAGATTACCAATAAGCCATTGTCATTATGGGCTTTCCTTTTTTTACAGTTGTTCTGGAATTTTGAAAAGTCTCCTTTTGGCAAAGAACGTGAAGTTGACGGTAATTAGAATGTTTATCCAGAATCTATAAAACGTCACAAATATATTTGCATTCTTCCCTTTTTTGCTGTATTATCAAATTATACAAAATTTCCAAAACTGTTTATTTTTAACTACTTTTGGAAATTTTGTATAAGAAGGCATTATGATTGGAAGAATAGAAGAAAAGAAGTATTTACAGTCGTTACTAAATGAAGAAGAACCCCAATTTGTTGCGGTTTATGGCCGTCGTCGTGTTGGTAAAACATACCTTATTAGAGAAAGCTTTGAACATTCTTTTACCTTTGAACATACTGGAGTAAGCAATGCTTCTCTGGATGTTAATTCGCTAAAAGCCGTTCAGCTTGAAAAATTCCAGGAATCACTCGCAGAGTTTGGGTATAGGCCTACAGAAAAGATAACATCCTGGAATGAAGCCTTCAAAGGTTTGAAGGAAGTAATTAAAGCTTCAAAAGAAAAGAAGAAGGTTATTTTCATTGATGAACTTTCATGGATGGATACAAAAGAAAGTGGTCTTATTTCTGTGCTGGAAAGTTTCTGGAATGGTTGGGCTACAGCTCGTAAAGAAAAGGATATAATTCTAATTGTATGTGCATCTGCAACTTATTGGATAATGGAAAACATTGTTCATGCAAAGGGAGGTCTTCATAACAGACTTACTGGTAAAGTTCATCTAAGACCATTTAATCTTTATGAATGTAAACAGTATCTTGAATCACGAAAAATTGTTTTTAGTCCTCATCAGATTTTGCTGTGCTATATGATTTTAGGTGGTGTTCCATTCTATTGGAGTCTATTAAAAAAAGGAAAAAGCCTTCCTCAAAATATTGATGAGTTATTTTTTACAGAAGGAGCTTTATTAGCAGATGAATACGATAATCTTTATAAAGCTTTATTCAATAAACCTGCTCAATATTTGAAAATTATAAATGCACTTAGCCAGGCCAAAAATGGACTTACACGCGAAGAAATAATTAAGAAAACTTATATTGCAAGTTCTGGTGCATTCTCAAGAAAATTGGTAGAACTTGAAAACTGTGATTTTATCAGAAAGTACATTCCCTATGGTAATAAGGATAGCAGTTATATCTATCAACTGATAGACAATTATACTTTGTTTTATCATAAGTTCCTAAAGAACAATAATTTTGAAGAACACTTCTGGCAAAATCAGATTAATACTCCTGCTATTAATTCCTGGAGTGGACTTGCATTTGAAAAAGTTTGTCTGGAACACGTACCTCAGATAAAGAAGGCTTTAGGGATATCAGGAGTTTATACAGATGTAAATGCCTGGCACTGTTTACCTGATGAAAAAATGGGAATTCAAGGAGCTCAAATTGATCTGATGCTTGTAAGAAAAGATCAGATTATCAATCTTTGTGAAATGAAATATACGGAAGCAAGTTTTTCAGTAACAAATGCTTTTATTATGGAAATGAATACAAAGATTCAGTCCTTCAAGGCAAAAACAAAAACAAATCATGCAATCCATCCTACTTTAGTTACAACATATCCTGTTGTTCGAAATGAATATGCAGCTGACCTTCAGGCTGTTATAACTGCCGAAGATTTATTTGCAGGATAATTCGTAATGGAAGTCCTTTTATGTCTACTTAAAAGTAATTCATGAGGGGTGCAGAGCAGACTGTAGATGCTGTAGTTAATGTCGCAAATTTATGTCTTTGGAAGGTGGGGGTATTAATTCTGTTAAAACTTCTAGTGTCAACGTGGATAGGCTTTCCTTTTTTAACAGTTTGAAAACTTATGATTTTACAGAAGCTGAAATTGGAAAAATCATCAAGATTCTAAAGGAACGTAAATTTATTCTCTCTGCAGTCAGGCCTAACACAAAAGAAAGTATACTTGTTGATGAATTCCTTCCTCTATTCTGGAATTTTGAAAAGTCTCCTTTTGTCAAAGAACGCGAAGTTGACGGGTTCCCTGTTTCTGCAAGTTATTGTGCAACTATGTTTGGGCGGGTAAATAAATACTGGCTTCCAAAATTTACAGGCAGAACGCTAGGTTCCATAACATCTGATGAAATAAAAGAAATTCTGGGTGATGAAAAAATTCAGAAACTTGCTGCAAAGACGATTAACGGAATTGCAGATGCTATAACCTTCCGATAAAATGGGCATTTGAACATGATCAAACAGAAAATGTTTGCTTTCAAAAAATACATCATAAAACTGTAAAATCAAAAGAACGGAAGGTTCTTACGATGGATATAGAAAATAAGATTATGTCTATTGGTTGGGAAAATGATGCTGCAAAACTTGCTAATAAAGTTGCAATGCATATGGGTATGAGAGCTGGAGAAATACAGGGACTTCGGGTAAAAGATATTCAGGATGATGGAATCCATGTAAATCATTCTTGGAGCAGATACGTAGGTATTAAGTCTTGCAAGAACGGAGAAGCTCGTGAAATTCCTATTCCAATTTCAAAATCACTGAAAGAAGAATTATTGAACTATGCGAAATTTAATCCATGGGATAATGGACCTGAAGCTTTTATTTTCTTTGCTCAAAAGCCTGGAATGCCAATGAACGAAAAAGGCTGGGGAAAATATCTACGTCGTGCACTCAGAGAAATAGGGTATGAAAAACCTGATGAAATCTGTTTAAACTTGCATTTTTTATGTCTACTTTATTGACTTTGGTTCAAGCTGCAAGAAATATACACAAACAAATTGCCTTAGCTCCGAAGTAAAATAATCCCTCTTACAAAAAGCCTTCAACGTAGAATTGTAAAGAATAATATATTAAGCTTATAAATATATATAGGAATGGAGAGAAAAATAATTGACAAGCTAAAGGTTTTATTATATATTATTATTAATAGAACC
>JAILPY010000046.1 GCA_024699235.1 Treponema sp.
TTCAGACAGCGGAAAGGAAGCATCCGCCCAAAGTGAGTACCAGACAGTGCTAGAAGTAATGCCATCTAAAAATGATAGGGAACGCACAGGCAAGGACATGATTACAGCAACAGAAACCGTAAGGACAGGTTCGTTTGTTGATGTAGAGGCAAGAGAAAAGGCACGAATCGCAGCCGAAGAGAAGGCCAAGGCAGACGCAGAGGCAAAAGAAAGAGAACGAATAGCGACCGAAGAGAAGGCAAGAGAGAAAGCACGAATAGCAGCAAAAGAGAAGGCAAGAGCGGAAGCAGAAGCAAGAGAGAAAGCACGAGTCGCAGCAGAAGAGAAGGCAAGATCTGAAGCAGAGTTAAAAGAGAATGCGCGAATAGCGGTCGAAGAGAAGGTCAATGCTGAAGCAGAAGAAAGAGAAAGGGCACGAATAGCAGCCGAGGAAAAGGCCAAGTCAGACGCAGAGGCAAAAGAAAGAGAACGAATAGCCGCAGAAGAAAAGGCAAGGGCGGAAGCAGAAGCAAGAGAGAAAGTGCGAATAACCTCTGAGGAGAAGTCCAAGGCAGACGCAGAGGCAAAAGAAAGAGAACGAATAGCCGCAGAAGAAAAGGACGAACCGGATGTAGATGTTGAAGAAAAGTCTCTTATTGAAGCAACTGAAAAAGCAAAGTCTAAAGAAATTGCTGCTACTAGAAATTCTATACAGAAAAAAATGAAGGAAGCAGATACTCAGTCAAAGGTAAATAAATATCTTGTAGAACCTAAGCCTATTGCCAAACTTTTAATAGATAAGAATCGCTTTACGCCTGATGGAGACGGAGATAATGATACTGTGTTGCTAAAGCCTTCTGTTGAAGGCATTGAAGAAATTTCATCATGGAGCATATTGATATCTGATAACAGGGGAAATCCATTCCGCGTATTTATGGGTGAAGGAGAAATGCCTTCTGAAATAATTTGGGATGGAAGTTCTGATACAGGTGACAGTGCGGATTCTCTTGCTAGATATCTTGTACGTCTTCTTGTTGAACCGTCTAAGAAAGAAAAGGATCGTACTGGAGCAAATTACCTTACAGATTCTGAATATGTTCGCACTGGTGTTCTTGTTCAGTCTGTAGCTGATGAAGAATGGAAGATTATTGTTAACACTATATACTTTGATCCTGATAAGGCAACTTTCAAAACTTTGTCAAAGGAGCAGATAGATTCTAATAATGAAACTATAAAATCTGTTGCGGAGCAGTTGCTTGCACATCCTGATGTCCTTGTTATTATAGAAGGATATGCAAATAATGTTTCAAATACTCATCGGGAAGATGTAGAAGAATTGATTCCTTTGTCTACCGATCGTGCTATAGCAATAAAGAATAAGCTTGTAGAATTGGGTGTTTCTGCAGACGTAATAACAGCAGTAGGTAAAGGCGGAGCAAACCCTATTGCTGCTTGGGAAGACCGTCCAAACTGGTGGAAAAACAGGCGTGTAGAATTCATAATGCGAAAAAAGTAGTTTTTATATGATAATTTGATGTCTGATCTTTCTTTAAAGATATATTCTGCAGTCCGCTTGATTCCCCGTGGAAAAGTTGCTACTTATTCTCAGATTGCGGCATTGATGGGAAACTGTAACTTGCGGAGGTATGTTGGAAATGTTCTTCACAAAAATCCCTGTAATGAAAGAACTCCATGCCATAGAGTTATAAATGCAAAGGGAAGCTGTTCCTGTAACTTTGCTTTTGGCGGAGAAGAGGAACAGAAAAAGAAACTGGAGGCAGAAGGAATTGTGTTTGTAAGTGGTCATGTAGATATGTCACGGCATTTAATAACTCCGGAAGATTTTGAAACCATGAGAGCAGAACTTAGTAAAATTCTTTATGAATGAAATCTTAGTTTTTAGAATCCTGCTGATACAGATAAAATACAGAATTTTTCTTTTTATAATTTAAGTAATTAAAAACATTAGCACTTAAAAAGAATATATGCTAGAATTGGATATATGAAAAATAATAAAAGATTTCCTGTTATCACAAAAAGAATTATAATAAGCGTTATTGTTTTTGGATTCTTCCTTTGTACTGTAATTTTTTCTGTAGGTTACTGGAGTTTTTCAAATCAATTTAAAAACCAGCATTATTCAACTATTCTTGCTATTGCAAATGCATCTCGTGAATGCATAAATCCTGATAAGCTGTATTATTATAAGACTTCAAAAGAAAGAGATGAAGAATTTAACAATGTAGAAAAAATTCTTCAGGATTTTGTTGATAAATTTGACTTGAATCTTCTTTATGTTTCTATTGTAGAACCACCGGATTATACTAACATAACGTATATTTTTAATGTGGTCAAAAAGGGCGGAAAGTTGATTCAGTTTCCAGTGGGATATACAGAATATTACACAGAAAAATCTTATTGCTCCTGTGTAAAACGGGTTTATGAAAACAAAGAAAGTCTTGTACGCAATTCTTTGAATTCAAGAAGTGGATCTCACATTACGGCAAATATACCCGTTTTTGACAGTCAGGGCAATGTAATTGCTGTAATTGGAGCTCAAAAATCTGTTCAGGAATATATTGATGCTCGTATTTCGTACATACGGATAGTTGTTATTGCTGAACTTATATTTTCTGTAATATTTATATTTTTGTTCGGCTCTTTCTTTAATTCAAAATTTATAAATCCAATTAAAATAATAGCAAAAGAGACAGATCACTTTGCTTCATGGGGGGGAAAGCCTTCTGATAAGCTTCTTAGCATAAAGAATAATGATGAAATTGGAATTCTTGCTCATTCCGTACATCAGATGGAAAATGATGTTTGCAAAAATATTGAAGAACTTACAAAGGTAACTGCAGAAAAAGAGCGCATAAGCACAGAACTTAATCTTGCTGCAAAAATACAAATGGGTATACTGCCCAAAGGTTATCCTGCATTTCCAGAACGGACTGATTTTGATCTTTACGCAACGATGAATCCTGCAAAAGAAGTTGGCGGCGACCTGTACGATTATCTCCTCCTTGATGATAACAGGCTTTTAATAACGGTAGGGGATGTTTCTGGCAAAGGTGTTCCTGCGGCGCTTTTTATGATGACGGCAAAAACTCTCATAGATTCTTTTGCAAAGAATGGACGCACTCCAGTCCAAATTTTTGAAAAGGCAAATGCGCAGCTTTGCATTGGAAATGCTTCAAGTCTGTTTGTAACCTGTTGGCTTGGCATTCTGGATTTGGAAACTGGAGAATTAAAATATGTGAATGCAGGTCATCCACAGCCTGTTTTATATAAGGATAATAAGTTTGCATATCTTAGCGAAAAACCAAATTTTGTACTTGGTGCTATGGAAGGCATGAAGTATGAAGAACATTCGCTTAAGCTTAATGCTGGGGACAGGCTGTTTGTTTATTCTGATGGTGTTACAGAAGCCATTAATAAGCAAGAAGTTTTGTTTGGAGAAGAACGCCTTTTGAATTCAATTAAAGAAACTGAATCTTTAAACGTATCAGATACTCTTGCTAAAATACGTGACAGTATTGTGACATTTACAGATGGAGCTGAACAGTTTGATGATATTACTATGCTTCAAGTTGTATGGAAACCCGATGCATAATAGGCTTCTTATGAAAACAGTATATTTATAGTGTCTTAAATATTGTTAAAAGATTATCGGTTTGATATAATGCTTTCATTATGATAGTAATGAAATTCGGTGGAAGCTCTGTTGCAAATGCTGAGCGTATTCGTCACGTAGCATCAATCATTGAAGCTTATAAAGATTCCCGTCCTGTCGTTGTCCTTAGTGCAATGGGAGATACGACTGATCATCTGCTGGAAGCAGCCGATAATGCGGTAAACGGAACTGTAGACATTCAGAAAGTTGAAAAACTTCACTATGACACAGCTAAAGAACTTGGCATAGATGTTCCTGCAATCAGCGAGCTCTTAAGTGAGCTTAAGACACTTCTTACAGGAATAAGCATGCTGCGTGAACTTACTAAGCGTACAAGGGACTACTTGGTTTCATTTGGCGAGCGTATGAGTGTGCGCATGATGGCTGCCTATCTTTCAAAAAATAATACACCTGCATGTTTTTATGATGCATGGGACATTGGTATTGTGAGCGATTCCAATTATATGTCTGCAGAACTTTTGGATGAGGTCTGGCAGAATATACCGCAGCACCTGAATGGCTATAAAAATGGCGAAACAAAAGAAATACCTATTGTTACAGGCTTCATAGCAAAAGATAAGAAAGGCCTGATTACAACTTTAGGCCGCGGTGGAAGCGATTTGAGTGCAACAATGATTGGTGCAGCAATGGGTGCAGAAGAAATTCAGACATGGAAAGATGTAGATGGAATAATGACTACTGATCCGCGTGTCGTAAAGGATGCCCGTCCTGTTCCTGAAGTTACTTATGAAGAGGCTCAGGAACTTGCTATGTTTGGCGCTCAGGTTCTTCATCCTCGAAGTATGCTCCCTTGCCGCAAGACAGGAACTCCTGTCCGCGTAAAGAACAGTTACAATATCAAGAGTCCAGGTTCTATTATAGTAGAGCATCATACCGGTTCTGTTCCTTCTGTAACTGCAATTACAAGCGTAAAAAATGTTACGATTATAGATGTTCAGTCAAGTCGTATGCTGGGGGCTGCAGGATTCCTTGCACATATTTTCAACCAGTTCCTTAAATGGAATATAAGCATCGATGTTATTGCTACTTCTGAAGTTTCTGTCAGCCTTACTGTAAACAGCAAGAATGACTTGACAGGTGTAATTGAAGATGTAAAGCGCGTTGCTGATGTTCAGGTAAAGAAAGAAAAGGCAATTGTTACTATAATTTGTGATGCGGCACATTCAAGTTCAATTCTTTCAAATGCATTTGCAGCTCTTGCAAAAGAAAACATAAATGTTCAGATGATAAGTCAGGGTGCAAGTAAAGTTAATATAAGTTTCCTTGTTGAAAATTCTGAAGTCGATACTGTTGTGCAGGTTCTCCATTCTGCACTTTTTAAATAATCTCAGGAGTAATTGTATGAAGATTGCATTGGTCGGATATGGAAAAATGGGACATATGCTTAGGGAAACTGCAGAATCTTTTGGACACTCTGTTGTTGCAACAATAGATACTGTTGCTCCTGATGCATCAGTAAAGGTTTCTGCCGGTGATTATAATGCCGTTGCCGAAGCTGTAAAAGCTTCTGGTGCAGAAGGAGTAATAGAGTTTTCTCATCCTTCTGCAGTTATGGGGAACATTCAGGCATTGCTGTCTCTAAAGCTTCCTGTTGTAGTAGGTACTACTGGATGGAAGGATAAGGAAAGCGAGGTTGCTGGACTTGCTGCCAAAACAGGAGGAACTGTTATGCGCAGTGCAAACTTTTCTATTGGTGTAAATGTATTTTACAAGATTGTTGAAGAAGCTTCTAAGCTTATCAATAATTTTGATGAATATGATGTTGCCGTTTGGGAAATGCACCATAATCAGAAGGCAGACAGTCCTAGCGGAACTGCGTTGGAAGTAGCAAGGCGTGTTATGCTTGGCAATACAAAAAAGACTGAAATGGTTATTGATGCATTCCATCAGAAGCCAGAATCTAATCAGCTTCATGTATCCTCTACCCGCTGTGGAAGAGTTCCTGGAACACATACAGTATTTTTTGATTCTCCTGCAGATACTATTGAACTTACTCATACTGCCCGCAGCAGACAGGGCTTTGCTTCAGGTGCTGTTCATGCGTTGGAAAACTTAAAGAAATTCCTTGATAACGGTTCCTTACAGGCTGGCAAGCTGTACGGCATGGATGATGTTTTCCCTGGAATGTTCTAAATTATTGTAAAATTTATGCCGAAAATAGAAGCGTTATGAAGTCTTTTGTTTTCGGCATTGTGTCAATATTTTTTCTTATATTTTGTGCTGTATCTGTATATGCAGATACGTATGTTGTACAGGCTGGAGATACTTTATATTCTATTGGAAGAAAGTTTGACGTAAGCGTTTCTTCTTTACGTAAAGAAAATAATATTTCAGAAAATAATGTTATACGGGTTGGGCAAAAACTGTCAATCCCAGAAAAGACATCTGCCGCTGTTGCTGATTCTTCTAAAATAGAGGGCATTGATGCAACTGGTAAGAAAGAGAATTCTGTCCGTAAATATGATGTTTATACTGTTCAGAAGGGTGATACATTTTATCGCATTGCAAAAGTAAATGACATGAGTGTATCTGAATTAAAGCAGCTGAATGATCTTTCTGAGGATAGTGTTCTTCTTGCCGGTCAAAAATTAAAAATACCTGTAAGTATAGTAGATTCTTCTAATGCAAACTTACCTGACTTGCCATCAAAAGATCCTAGGTCATATTCTAAAAGAAAGGGCAATTCTTCTTTGACATGGCCTGTTGAAAAACCTGACGTAACGTATATAAAAGGCAAGGTGAGTGGCGTTCACCTTTCTGCAAAGAAAAATGAGGCAGTTAAATGTATTCGTGCAGGTACTGTCGTATATACAGGTAATTACAGGGGATATGGGCAGGTAGTTTTTGTCCAGTCAAAAGCTAATTATATATATGCATATACAGGCCTTGATTCAATAAAAGTAAAAAATGGCGACTATGTTGTATTTGGCGATGTACTTGGAAACGCTGGAACAGATAGCATAAAGGGAACTTCTCAAATATCTTTTATGGTATTTAATAAATCTGTTCCTGTAGACCCGGAAAAAGCCCCTCGCGGTTAAATGCTTTACATAAAATTAAATTCTGTCTGCTTTGATTGCATCTGAATTTTTTCTATGCCTTTTTGCTTTGGCATGGTATCTTGTATTATTCTTTTAAATATTTCCATGCATACGCGTGCATCATCATCAGCCCTATGGGCATTTTTTACCGTTACATTAAAACGCTTTGCAAGTGACTGTAATTTATACTGTCCTTTTTCTGCTTCTGTAATAAAACTAGGATATGCCCATCTGGCAAGAGGAAGTGTATCTATAACTAGATTCTTAATATATGTGTTGCGATGTGATGTCATTTCTGCATTGATAAATCCAACGTCAAACGGAGCGTTGTGTGCTATTAGTATGGCGCTTTGTGCATAGGCTAAAAAATCAGAAACAACTTCATGAACATTTCTGCAATTCTGTACTAAACAATCATTTATGTGTGTTATTTCTGTAATGTATGGAGGAATTGGAATTGGAGGTTTTATAAGTTCATCAAAGGGATTTCCTATGTTCCCTTTGCAATCAAATTTTACTGCTCCGATTTCAATGAGATTGTCGCTTTCGGCATGTAAACCTGTAGTTTCTGTATCGAAAGCGACAAACACTGACCCGCTGTAAAACAGGCGGGCCAAATGATTAAAATCTCTGAAAAGCCTTATAGAAGGCTTACTTTGCTGCATCCAGAACAGCCTTTATTTCTGATGAAATATTGTTGCACAATGAATTTGCTTCTGCTTTTGCAGCATTAAGAGCTTCGTCTGTCTGTGCAGCAACAGGAACTGTACTATTGATGTAAAATTTTATTTTTGGTTCTGTTCCACTTGGACGAGCACTTACAATTGTTCCACCTTCCAGGAAGAACTGAAGTACATTGCTCTTTGGGAAAGGAATAGGATTCTTCTGTGCTGGAGAAGCAGGATCGAATTCTACCTGCTGCTGTACGTCACGTATTTTTAGAACTTTCTTTCCTCCGAGAGTTTTTAATCCTTCTTCACGAAGCTTAGTCATGATGCCTTTCATGATTCCAGGACCAGTAATGCCCTCAAAGTATTTGCTGATGGAACGGTCTTCAAAATATCCGAACTTCTTGTACATGTCGTTAAGATGTTCAAGAAGGCTCTTTCCCTGGCTTGCCCAGTAAAGAGTCATTTCTGCACACATTGCTGCTGCAGAAACGCCATCTTTATCTCTTACTTCTGTTTCTACCAGATATCCGTAACTTTCTTCAAGTCCAAAGGCATAGTGTTCTTTTCCTGTTTTTTCCATCTGGCCTTCGTCAAAGGCAATCCATTTAAATCCTGTAAGGCATTCTTTTACCTTTACGCCGTAATTCTTTGCAACAGCATCTACAAATGGGCTTGTTACGATTGAACGGATAAGCACAGGATTTGCTGGCATTTTGTTGAATTCTTTCTTAGAAAGAAGTACGTAATCTGCAAGCAGTGCTCCCATCTGGTTTCCGGAAACAAGAACATATTTTCCGTCTTTATCAGGGAATGCTGTTCCAAAGCGGTCTGCATCTGGATCCGTTGCCATAACTACATCTGCTTTTTCTTTTTCTGCCAGTTCTACAGCCATCTTAAGTGCCGGTGCTTCTTCTGGATTAGGTTTTTCGACTGTAGGGAAATCTCCGTTTCCTTCTCTCTGCTCTGGGACTGTAATTACATTAAGTCCAAGGTCTCCAAGAACTTTTTCTACATGCATTGCACCTGTTCCGTGAAGAGGTGTGTAAACGACTTTTACGCTGCTTGCTTTTTCTTTTATGAGTTCTGGACGATAAAGATTCTTCTTTATCATTTCCTGGAACTTTTCGTCAATTTCCTTATCAATAAGGATTATTTTGTTTGCTTTTATAGCTTCATCTCTGTCAATGAGCTTGACTTCCTGTACTGAATTTACTTCATTGATAATTCCGGCGTCATGAGGTTCTACAACCTGGGCTCCGTCATTCCAGTAAGCTTTATAACCGTTATATTTCGGAGGATTATGACTTGCTGTAACAACAACGCCTGTCTGGCATCCCAAAACGCGTATTGCAAAACTTAACTCTGGGGTAGGGCGCAAAGCGGTAAATAGATATGCAGTAATTCCGTTTGCGGCAAAAACACGTGCTGTTATATCTGAAAATTTATCATGATTATGACGGCTGTCATAAGCAATGCATGCTTTCAATGTACCAGCTGCGGCATCTTTAGGAAATGCCTTGATGATATAATTTGCAAGTCCTTGGGTTGCTTTTGAAATGTTAAGGGTATTCATTCTGTTTGTTCCGCCACCCATAACGCCACGGAGTCCGCCTGTCCCAAATTCTAGACTCTGATAGAAACGGTCTTCAAGTTCTGCCATGTCTTTTTTTGCAACTAAATCTTCTACTTCTTTGCGGAAAGATTCATCTTTTTCTTCTGCAATGTACAGTCTTGCGCGTTCAAGGATTTCTTTTTCTTCCATAAAATTATTTCCCCTTATTTGAGATAATATAAGAATTATAACAGATTTACTAAAGTTGTGCTACTTCTTTGTTATGTTATTTCTTTTAAATGTTTATTAGGTTTGATAATATAAATTGAATTGTTATAGAAAGATTAAAAAAAAGACTTCTCTATATATAGAGAAGTCTTTTCTACGGTCCCTACGGGAATCGAACCCATCTTTAAAGATTGAGAATCTTTCGTCCTAGCCGATAGACGAAGGGACCATTATCGGCATTATCTAATTTTGCAAACAGAATAAGGTACAATACCTTTCATCTGCATTAAAAATATTTGTATTTCAAGCAACTTAAAATACAAACTTGCTTAATCGAAAAAAAAAGCCGGCTAAAAAGTCAGCTTTTATTCCCCAAGGAGGATTCGAACCCCCACAATCAGAACCAGAATCTGAGGTGCTACCATTACACAATCGGGGATTGCAATGTGATGGTGCTAATATATAGCGACTAAAAAAAAAAGTCAAGTATTAAAATAAATAAATTCGTTTTTTGTAAAAAATAAGTTGTTTTAGAAGTTTTTTTTATTCTTCTGAATGAATGGACTTTACTTTATTTTGAATTGCTGTAAAATAGAAATAATATTTAATTATGGTGTAGAATGGATAATAATTCAAAAAATAGTAACGTTCAGACTTTTGATGAGCTTTCCGGTAAGATTAGTAAGGAAGAACGTCAAAAAATATTAAACTCAATGGACAGTCAGCAGAAAGTAGATGATAAAGATCTTTTTGCAAGTAAGACAAAAATGACTGGACAGAAGCTTGATGAGAAGGCTGAGTTTGAGCAACGGTTAAAAAGGCAGTCTCTCTTTCAAAAAATCTATTTGTGGATTTATTCTATAATAACATCCTCTTCTATAGAAGAGGCTTTCAATCAGTCTCTTGTAAAAAAGATAGCACGAGATGTAGAAAGTCATTATCCATCCTTAATACAATATCGTAAGAAGTTGCTTCTAGGTGAATTTCATGAAAAACTTATGCAGCTTAAGAATGCATTAGATTTTTTTGCTCCACATCTCGAAATGTATTCTTCAGAACCAGGATCTTTTATTGTTATGATTGGACATGTAATTATGCCTGATTTTGAAGAAAAGCTCAAGAAATCTTCTGACCCTTATTCAATTCCCATTTCTGAACCATTGACAAAAGAACAGCGTAATGATTTTTTTCAGGCTCTTAGCGTTAATCTTCAGAATATTCCTGATGATTATTTAAAAGAGATGTATAGATTTGCAAGGGTTATTTTCTGGCTTAATGAATTTGTAAAGATGCCTGTAGATAAAATCATTTCAAAATTTTCAATGACAGAAGATCATGTCTTGGCCTGTTTATTTAGTTTTGTAAAACTTGATTTTTCAAAACTGGCAAAAGTCATGTGTAATTATGTTCAGGTTGATGAGCGCATACTTGATACCTTTGTAACTGTTATGCAGAATAACTCTCAGTGGACTTGGGAACCTGTTGAAATTGATGCTGAATCACAAGACTTATATAAGGAATTTTACTCTTCTGCAAAATTGCATATAACTATGATAGAGTCCTTCCTGGATGCAGTTCCTGTGGCAAAAATTTCGAAGGTAGTAATGGAAAATTCCCTTTATACTCCAGAAGCAATGAGTGGCGGTGAAAATTGGCTTGAGTTGTTTACTGAGCAGTGGAAACAGAATTTTAAAAAGAGGGTCGCTCAAAGGGAGCGTGATTATACTAAAGAAGTCCTTAAGAAAAAATTGGAAGAGCAGTTTAAGGTAAGTTCTTTTCCTCTTTTTCCCTTTCGACCATGGGAAAATCTTGGTGCATTTACATTTAAATATGAGTTTTCTCTTGGCTTCGTAAACTTTTTTATAAAGCAGCGTTATTCTGCCTATATGACAATTTTTAAAGCTATTTCTCTTGAGGGACAATTTGCTGTAAAAGACAATGAGAGAGAATTTACTGAAGCCGTAGATTCTTTTGTAGAAATTAACAGTTCTCTTGAGGTCCTTGCCACTCAGCTTTCTGCTGCAGGAGAATATGGACTTGAATTTTCAAAATACGAAGCTTATGAAACTCCTACAGAGGATGTAATCAGAAAAATGCACTTGCTGTTTAGAAGTCTTGAAGATGATGCTTCTGGTATAGCTAAGGATTTCAGAAGATTATGCCATCGTATGATTATGTTGCTTTCTGGATTTGTTTCTGATAAATATTCTGGAAAATACGGTGCAATTATGAATTTGCGTAACATGCAGCGTAGGCTTGGTGATTTTTATCAGATGGTTGTAGATGCTAGGGATTGTTTTAAAAATGCTTATGACATGTCTTTGAAACTTGATGAAGTTGAGAATCCAAAGGATTCTGCATAATGCTGAAAGATAATAGCTTTATTACAGGACATTTTTACTTTAACGGAAAACCTATTTCAGGTGCTCCAGAATGGGGGATGAGCCTCAAAAAGGCTGGCAGCATGCGTTTTAGGTGGAACGAAGAAAATCATGTGCGTGATGCTTTTTTATGTTCTGTCGCTGGCAGTGAACATGAAATTGTTCCTGTTGAGTTAATTCATTCTAAAATTGTTTATACAGTAAATAAAAAATCTGATACTTTTAAACGGACCGGAGATGGCATTATAACGGCAAATAAAAGTTTGATTCCTGTAGTAACTGCTGCTGACTGTATGCCTATCTTTATATATGATATTCGTAAAGGTGTTTTTGGTGCCTTGCATTCAGGTTGGAAGGGAACTGGCATAGTAGAAGAGGCCCTGCTCCAGGCTCATAAAGATTTTGGTTCGGATGTCCATGATTTTTGTATAGTAATGGCACCTCATATTCATGAGTGTTGCTATTCAGTAGATAAAGATCGCGCTGATTATTTTAAATCTAGGTTTTCCCCCTTTTGCGTAAAGCCTCTTGAAGATCCTTCTCGTTCAACTAAATTTTCACTTTCACTTGCAGAAGCTAATCTTAGTATTTTAAAAAAACTAGGAATTCCTGAAGAAAATATATATGTCTGCAATGAATGTACATGCTGCAATGAAAAATTTGGATCCTTTAGGCGAGAGTCTTCTAATGGTTCTGGATGTTTTACAACTCAGGCAGCATGGATAAAATGGTAAAAAAGTATCCTCTTTTTTGCTTAAACTCGTAATAATTGGGCAATAAATACAATAAAATTTGCTATAAATATCTTTTTGTGGTAAAAAATAAGAGATAAGTGAAAATTCATGGATAAAACTTAAGGATGTAACTGCCATGTTTTCTATTGCATAAATATAAGCAAGATTGTATATTATATGCATAAAATTTCATTGTTTAGAGGACTTTTATGAAAGATAAGGTTATTCTTGCTTATTCTGGTGGATTGGATACAACAGTTATTATTCCTTGGCTTAAAGAAAATTATGATTATGACGTAATTGCAGTTTGTATTGACGTAGGGCAGGGTGATAACTGGCCTGTAATCAAGGATCGTGCCCTAAAAACTGGCGCTGCTGCATGTTATGTTGTAGATGCACGTGAAGAATATTGTAAAGAATATATATGGCCTGCTGTAAAAGGTAATTGCGTTTACGAAGATGAGTATCTTTTGGGAACATCCACAGCTCGTCCTCTTATTGGAAAGATTCTTGTTGAGTATGCTCGTCAGGAAAAGGCTGTAGCAATCTGTCACGGTGCAACCGGAAAAGGCAATGACCAGGTTCGCTTTGAAATGGCTATGAAGGCTTTTGCTCCTGACTTGAAGGTTATTGCTGCATGGCGTGATCCAAAATGGACTTTGGAAAGCCGTGAAGATGAAATGAAATTCCTTGAAGATAGAAACATCCCTGTTCCTATGAAAAAGGAAAATTCATACTCTTGTGATGAGAATATCTGGCATATCAGTCATGAAGGCTTGGAACTTGAGGAAACTGAAAATGAGCCAAAATGGGAAAATATGCTTAAGGAAACAAAGCTTCCGGAAGAAAGTTCTGACGGTGAATATGTAAAGATTGACTTTGTTTCTGGAGAGGCTGTTGCTGTCAATGACAAAAAGATGTCTCCTCTTGAAATCATGCAGGAACTTAATGCAATCGGCGGAAGGAATGGAATTGGTGTCATTGATCTTGTAGAAAACCGTGTTGTTGGAATGAAGAGCCGTGGCGTATATGAAACTCCAGGTGGAACAATACTCATGTATGCTCATGAACAGCTCGATCACCTTTGCCTTGATCGTGATACATATCATTTTAAGCAGCATGTAAGTCTTCGCGAAAGTGAGCTTATTTATGATGGAAAATGGTTTACAAGCCTAATGGAAGGTCTCATGGCTTTCCAAGACAAGATAGAAGAAAATGTTACAGGATGGGTAAAGCTCAGACTGTATAAGGGTACTATGAGAGGATCTGGAAGTTCTTCTCCTTACAGCTTGTATAATGAAAGCATTGCTAGTTTTGCAACTGGAGATTTGTATGATCATAAGGATGCTGACGGCTTTATTACATTATTCGGACTGCCTTCAAAGGTTCGTGCAATGATGGAACAGAAAGCTGGAAAAGGACAGGCTGTAATTAACAGTGATAAGCTAAAGAAACGCCCGACCGAATAAGCTTTTCATAAATCTTATTTCCGGTGTCTGGGTAATATGTATAAGGAGTCAAATATGAAAGAACGAAACAGCGGTGTATTACTGCATATTACTTCTTTGCCTGGAACGCCGGGAATAGGAACTATGGGAATCCAAGCATACAAGTTTGTTGACTGGCTAAAGGGTGCAGGACAGACTTTATGGCAGGTTCTGCCTCTGGGGCCTACAGGTTACGGGGATAGTCCGTATGCCAGTTTTTCAACATTTGCAGGTAATCCTCTTCTGATAGATTTGGATGACTTGGTAAAAAGAGGATGGGCTCTAAAAGATGACATTATTCCACCTGATTATATAAAATGCGACGGCAAAGTTGATTTTGGTTCTGTCGTATGGTGGAAGGTTCCTCTTCTCTATAAATGTGCTGCCTATTTTTTAAAGAACTGTAATCAAAAAGACCGTATTTCATACGAATCATTTAAAAATGATAATTCTTCATGGCTTAATAATTTTGCTGATTATACCAGCATAAAAAAAATTTACGATGAAAAGGCCCAGAAAGAAGGTGTCTCCGGTACAGCAAGCATGTGGAATCAGTTTTGGCCAAAAGATTTGGCTTCTCATGACATGTCTGCAGTGTCTAAGTGGGATTCTGAACATACTGATGATATAGAACAGATAAAAGTCATTCAGTTTTTCTTTAATGTTCAGTGGCAGGCATTAAAAAAATATGCAAATTCCTTTGGCATAAAAATTATTGGTGACATCCCTATTTTCGTAGCAGCAGATTCTGCAGATGTGTGGGCAAACAGAAAGTTTTTCCAGTTTGATGATGAAACTCTGCTCCAGAAAACCTGTGCCGGCGTTCCTCCTGATTATTTTTCTGCAACAGGTCAGCTTTGGGGTAATCCTCTGTATGATTGGGATGCAATAAAAAAAGATAATTATTCATGGTGGATTAATCGCATCCGGCACATGCTGTCTTTGGTTGATATCATACGAATAGATCATTTCCGCGGATTCGAGGCTTACTGGAAGATACCTTATGGTTCTCCAAATGCAATAAAGGGAGAATGGGTAAAAGGACCAGGCAAAGATTTGTTTGATGCAATAAAGGCGAAGCTTGGAACTCTTCCTATTATTGCTGAAAATCTTGGCGTCATTACTGATGAGGTTGAGAAAATCCGTACTGACTGCGGTTTTCCAGGCATGAAGATTCTTCAGTTTGCATTTAATAATGAAAAATGGTCAGAAGAAAGTTCTGAAAATAAAGACTTGCCTCATAATTATACAACTCCTGATAATATTGTTTATACAGGAACCCATGATAATGATACAACTGCAGGATATTTTTCTTCATGTTCTGAAGAATGCCGTAAAAGCGTCCGTAATTATTTTGGTCTTTCAGAAGATGCAGGCGTAAGAGAGTTGAATTATGCATTGATTCGCAGTGCTTTTTCTTCTACTGCACAGACGTGCATTATTCCTATGCAGGATATATATTGCATTGGAACAGAAGGTAGAATGAACATACCTTCAACAACAGGTTCTAACTGGGCATGGCGCATGAAACCTGACCAGATGAATAAAAATGGTTCTGACATGCTTTTGCAGTTTTCTAAGCTGTATAGAAGAAACTGTTCTGAAAGAAATAATTAAATTATTTTTATAAAGGTTTATGTTTTCAGGTTGTTTTTGTTGCCTGTGAGTACTTGACGTGATGTTAAAAACAATTCATAATATAAATCACTTATTTTGAAGGAGTCCTATCGTGCCTTGTGGAAAGAAAAGAAAGCGCGCAAAAATAGCTACACATAAGCGTAAGAAGATGCTCAGACGCAATCGTCATAAGAGCAAGTAATGTGTAGTTTTTGTGCACCGAATCAGAGGATGTAAATCCTTAGCGGCCGGGTCTTTCCCGGCTTTTTTAATTTAAACTTGGTATTAAGGAGTTTTTCTATGCTTCTGCAATCTATACATTCTCCTGAAGATTTAAAAAAACTACCAGAAAAAAAATTAAAAATACTTGCACAGGAAATTCGAAACAAGATTATTGAAGTTGTTGGTCATAACGGAGGTCATCTTGCCAGTAATCTTGGCGTGGTCGAACTTACTATAGCCCTTCACAGGATATTTAACAGTCCCCAAGATGCCATTATATGGGATGTAAGCCATCAGTCTTATCCTCATAAGCTTTTGACGGGACGATATGATATATTTCCTACTTTGAGAACAAAAAACGGAATATCTGGCTTTACTAGAATTTCAGAGAGTCCCCATGATTATTTTGATGCTGGTCATGCATCTTCTTCTATTTCATCAGCATTAGGTCTTCTTGCTTCTTGGAAACTTCAGGGCAGGGATGATAAGGTTGTTGCCATAATTGGAGATGGAGCTCTTACTGGCGGAATGGCTTATGAAGGCTTGAACCATGCAGGTCAGTTGGCGGAAAATTTGATTGTAATAGTAAATGATAATCAGATGTCTATTAGTCCTAATACTGGTTCAATATCAAGATACCTTTCTCATCTTACAATGTCTGTATATTATCAGACGATAAGGTATAAAATAGACAGGTTCGTAGACAAAATTCCTTATTTTAACAGATTTGTAGGAAAACTTATTTTTCGCATGAAGCGTGGCTTAAAGGGCCTCCTTCTTACAAATAATCTTTTTGTAGACCTAGGGTTTGAGTATGTAGGTCCGTTGAACGGCCATGATATTGAGCAGATGGAACGGACTTTGCTTCGCGTAAAGAAAATCCGTAAGCCTGTAGTAATTCATGTTGTTACCAAAAAGGGAAAGGGGTTTAGTCCTGCAGAAAATGATCCTGCTTCATTCCATGGAGTTGGAGCATTTAACATTACAGATGGAGTAATGGAAAAATTTGATACGCTCAGTTTTACAGAAGCATTCAGCCGTAAAATTGTTGCTCTTGCAGAAAAAGATGAAAAGATTGTTACTATTACGGCTGCTATGTCTAAGGGCACTGGACTGGATTCTTTTTCGAGGCATTTTAAGAGCCGTTTTTTTGATGTTGGCATTGCAGAGGAACATGCCGTAACCTTTGCAGGCGGCCTTGCAGCAGGCGGCCTTATTCCTGTAGTTGCCATTTATTCAACATTTATACAGCGTTCAATTGATCAAATTATAGAGGACATTGCATTGCAAGGCAGGCATGTTGTATTTGTATTTGACCGATGCGGGGCTGTTCCGTCTGATGGAGAAACTCATCAAGGAATATTTGATATTAGTCTTTTGCGTCCAGTTCCTAATATTACAATATTGTCAGTTTCCAGTGAAAATGACTTGGGTATTTGTCTTGACTGGGCAGTTCATTCAGCAAAAGGTCCTGTAGCCATACGATGGCCAAAGCTTTCTTGCCCATCTGAAATTCCTATATTTTCTAAAGACATTCATGTAGGACGAGGATTGCTTTTGCGCAGTGATGATTTTGCTCCTGCAGTCAGTGCGACGCTTTCTTACGAATTGGAAAAGAAGAAATCTTCAGTAAAAAAAGTGCTGTTTGTATGTACAGGAAGCATTTATAGTGAGGTTCGTACTGCAGCAAGATCTATTTTGCTTAAGGGAATTCCGGCAGACATTTTTATACTTCGTTTTATTAAGCCTTTTGATGAGAGTTATTTTATTTCTATTGCACGTCAGTATGATTTTGTTGTATTTGTAGAGGATGGAGTCCGTATTGGCGGCATAAGCGATTATCTTGATGTTGTGCTTCATAAAAATTCTTATACTAGTTCTGTAAAGACAAGAATCTTTGCATTTCCAGATCATTTTACAACAAATGGTTCTCGCAGTCAGATTCTTGAAGAAGCAGGGCTAGACCCTGAATGCATTGCAAAGTCTTTAATTTCAGATATTGGAAAACTAAAATGGTAAGAAAAATATTAAAGTTAAGTAATAAGGATGTTTATACAGACAGGCCTTCCTTTATCATGGGCATTTTAAATGTGACTCCTGACAGTTTTTTTGAGGGCAGCAGGGGTGGTGCTGATAAAGCATTGCAGATGGTAGAAGAGGGTGCTGACATAATTGACATAGGCGGTGAATCAACAAGACCTGGCGCCGAATATGTTTCAGAAAAAGAGCAAATCCAGCGCATAATTCCTGTCATTCACGAAATCCGGAAATATTCTTCAGTTCCAATTTCTATTGATACCCGCAGTAAGAAAGTAATGGAAGCTGCGTATAATGAAGGTGCTGATATATTAAACGACGTATCTTCACTTGAAGATGACGAGTCATTAGGATTTTTTGCTGCAGACAAAAATATTCCTGTTATTTTAATGCATAAGCGTGGAATTCCCCTGAATATGCAGGATAATACTGTGTATTCCGATGTATTTGAAGAAGTAAGCAGATATCTTTCTGAAAGGGCTTTGTTTGCCCAGCAAAATGGAATAGCCAGTGATAAGATTATTATTGATCCTGGTATTGGGTTTGGAAAAAATTTAAAGGCAAATTCAGCATTAATTTCAAAGTGCGGGCAGTTATGTGGAGGAAAGTATCCTGTCCTTATGGCTTTGTCCCGTAAGACTTGCATAGGTGAAATGACAGGAGAACCTGTAGATGGGCGTTTGTATGGTACGTTGGCTGCAAATCTTTTTGCAGTTCTTAAAGGTGCGTTTATCGTACGCGTTCATGATGTAAAACCTTGCCGTAATACGCTTGACGTGTTAAAATTACTAATGGAGTAAATTGTGGAATATCTGCAGTATGCAATGAATATTTATGAAACTTTTTTTAAGCCTGTTATAGAAATAGGTATTCTTTCCTTTCTTTTATATAAGGCTTATAAAATCATTATGGGAACAAATTCTGCCCAGATTTTAAAAGCTGGAATTTTAATAGGAAGTTGTTACTTTATTGTTAAGATATTCGATTTTACTACGCTTGAATGGCTTCTTGATAAAATGCTAATAGTATTCGCCGTTGGATTTGCAATTGTATTCCAGCCGGAAGTACGAAAAATGTTTTTGAAATTAGGCCAGACAAATTTGTTTTCTCCTGGAAAAAAAACAAAACATACTTATGTTGATGCAGCTTTGATAGCTGCAGATACTCTTTCAAAAAAACGGCGGGGAATGATTCTTATATTTCAACGTCAGACAAAACTTGAAAATTTCATGCAGAGTGGAGGTACCAAGCTTAATGCTGATCTGTCTTCTGCATTGCTGGTAACAATTTATGGTCATGACACGCCCTTGCATGACGGTGCCTGTGTAGTAAGGGAAGGAAAGATTGTTGCTGCGGGATGTTTTCTTCCTCCTAGTGAGCAGTATGACATAAAGAAGACTTTTGGTTCGCGACATAGGGCAGCTCTTGGAATATGTGAGGTAAGTGATGCTGTTGCTCTTGTTGTCAGTGAGGAAACAGGGGCTATTAGTTTGGCATATGATTCTCAATTGCATTATGATCTTACAAGAAGTGAACTGGTTCGTATTTTGGAAAAACTGCTGAATATTAAGCAGGAAGATAAAATAATTGAGGATTCAATCGATGAACAGAAAACATTCTAACTCAAATGATCCTGGAAATAATGAAAACCCAAAATTTAAGCGCTTTAAGAAAATTCTATTTTCTGATTTACGTATAAAAATACTCTGCATTTTTATTGCATTTCTGATTTATTTTTTTTATCAGATTAATGCATTTGGGTCTGAAACGTATACAGTCCCATTAGATGTAAAGTCTTCAAATGTAATAATGATAGAGGCAGGGTCTAACGTTCCTAAAGTCGTAGAAGTAACCCTTACAGGAAATAAAAGCGTCCTTTCTAACATTTCATCAGATAATATTACTGCTTATGTAGACATCAGTTCTAAAGTTAAGGCTGGTTCCTACGACTTTTTTGTTGAGGTCATTCCTGATGATAGAGTAATGCAGCAGTTACATCCTCTTCAGATATCAGTAAAACCTGAAAAAATTTCACTCTCTGTAGAAGAAGAAATGACAGGTTATGTAAAAGTTCTTCCGACTCTTCTTGGTCAGCCAGCCCATGGCTACGAGCAGGTTTCAGTAACTGTAGAACCAACAACTGTTGAAGTTCATGGTCCTAAAAGCGTTATTGAAAATCTAGAAAATGTGCAGACTAAGGCCATTGATATAGACGGCCTGTCAAAAAGTATGACCGAAAAGAATGTTTTCCTTTCTGATATCAATAGCTATGTAGAGGTATTTGATACAATTGTAAGCGTAACTGTTGACATTAAGCCAATATCAGAAAGAAAGGTTATTACTGGCCTTGTTGTTGAATATGATTCTCTCGATTCTGACTATTCAATAGTTACAAAAGCTCCTTCAATGGATATAACTGTAAAGGGAAGGCTTCTGGACATAGAAAATTTAAAGAAAAATGATTTTTCTGCAAGTGCAAACTGTTCTGCCATTGATTCTGAAGGTAATTTTTTAGTACCTATATTTGTTTTTGCTCCTGAAAACGTGCAGGTTGTTTCCCAGTCTATAGAATCAGTTTCCGTTAAAGCCATCCGTAAGAATGTCGATATGAACGAGGACGAATCTCCGTTCTGAGTTGGTGAATCTGATGGTATATGGAATAGGTTGTGATATAGTAAAAGTATCTCGTTTCTTAAAATGGGTAGAAAATGATTCACTTATAAATCGCTTTTTTAATAAAAATGAAATAATGACTGGGAATTCTTCCAGCGTTCAGAGAAAGTGTGAATATTATGCTGTCCGTTTTGCAGCTAAAGAATCTTTTTCAAAAGCCTTAGGAACCGGATTGAAAGGTTTTGAACTTACCGATATATATATAGAAAACGATACTGATGGAAAGCCTTTTATGCGAGTAATTGGCAATGCAGCAGTTGAACTTGAGAAAAATTGCGGAAAAGATGCCCATGTACATGTATCTTTAAGTCATGAAAAAGAATATGCTATTGCATATGTAATAATAGAGCGGGGGTAATTTATGGTAAAAAGTCCAAAAGTTGATGAAGGCGAAAAGAAACCTTCCATTACATATTGGACAAAAGAAAAGGTCGTTTGTCCTGTATGTAAAAAACAGTTTGATCAGGAAGTAATGCATAAAGGCGGCGGACGTATGATTGCCGGAAAACTGACTGATGAACTGCATCGTATTTTTGAACCTTCTAAGAAATTCGGAAGGGTATACCCATTGATTTATGATGTAGGATGCTGTCCTTTCTGTAATGCCGCATTTTATTGGAAAGACTTTTCTGAAATAAAAGATGGAGATTCCCTTGAACGCATTAGGGATGATGAAGATAATCGCAAGAAACAAGTTGAAACTATATTTCCTTATTACAACACTAAAGGAAACAAAAATCTTTTTGACGGTGCTGCTGCATATTATGCTGCATTGCTTTGCTATGAAAAAGTTGACCTTGCCTATGCCCCTTCTTTTAAACGTGCAATGACATCTTTGCGGCTTGCATGGCTTTGCAATGATTTAGATACAGTATGTCCTGACCATAATTATGGATATATTGCAGAAGTATTTTACCGTAAGGCTTTGTTTTTTTATCAGCAGACTATGGTTAATGAAACGGCTCGCCTTGAATCAATAGAATCTCTTTCATATCTTGGCCCTGATATGGATAAAAATTACGGTTATGACGGTGTCTTGTACTTGTGTGCACTGCTTGAATATAAGTATGGTCAGAGAGAAGATGAAAATATGCGGCTTAAAAAACTGAGTGAGTTTAAGAGCGCTATTGCCCGTCTTTTTGGACTTGGAAAATCAAGTAAGGAAAAGCCTGGACCATTGCTTGAAGTTGCAAAGAATCTTTATGACGATATGGCTAAAGAACTTTCTTCAAACAATATTTTTGGTGACGATGACTAATATCCTCCTTACAATATCTTATGATGGTACGGATTTTTGTGGATGGCAGCGGCAAGATAAATCTGCCGCTGGACAGCCTGTCCGTACGATTCAGGGAGAAATTGAAAGCGCTTTGGAAAAAATGTTCCATTGCCATATTAACTTGTATGGGAGCGGACGAACTGACAGCGGTGTCCATGCTGCAGGACAGGCTGCAAATTTCCTGTCTCCCGTAGATTCAATTCCAGAAAAAAATTATGTGCGTGCACTGAATGGGTTTTTGCCTCATGACATTCGAATTATGAGTGCTAAAAAAGTCAGTGATGATTTTAATGCCCGCTTTAATGCTACGTCTAGGATGTACCGTTACTTTATTCAGACAGAAAGCGTTCCTCTTGCAAAAGATACAAGATTTGTGTGGTGCATTCCTAACCGTCCTGATATAGATAAACTTAATGAAATGTGCTCGTTTCTTCATGGAGAACTTGACTGCGCAACTTTTTCTGCAGCAGGTGATCAGAGTATTTCTACAAGACGTTACATTGACAGCGCCCGCTTTTTTGTGGACAGTTCAAATAAAGATGTCATTGTCTTTGAAATTGAGGCCAATGCATTTTTATGGCGCATGATACGCTCTCTTACAGGAACTCTTATTCAGTGTGAACAGAAAGGTAAAGACCCTTCTTTTTTTAAGGAAATCCTTGATAGCTGTGACAGAAGTCGTGCTTTGATGACAGCACCGCCTACAGGCCTGTTTTTGTGGACAATTAAGTTTGACGGTATCCGCCGCCATATATAGCCTTTTGCATATTAAAAAAAATTAAAGCATATTTACTGGGTCAACGTCGATTTCTATGTATACATTCTGTGGTACTATATAGTTTCTTGTCAGATTTGTTACCATCTTTTGTAAAGGATGTATAGATTTTCCCCTCAACAAAATTTGGTGCCTGTAATTTCTTGCAATCATTTCTAGCGGGCACTCTGCCGGACCTAAAATTTCAACACCATTTATTCTTTCTTCTGCAAGAATGGAAAATGCTCCTTGGGCGGCCTGTTCTGCAGCACTGGCTACTGCAGACCGAAATACCAACCTCAGCAGGCGGGAATATGGAGGAAATTGAAGCACTTTCCTTTGCTGCAATTCATTTTCATAAAAGGCTTCTGCATTGTTGTGTACAGCCATGTCTATTGGAATTCTGTCTGGTGAAAAACTTTGTACAATTACCTTGCCGTCTGGAAAATATCGTCCAGCCCTTCCTGCAACCTGAGTGATGAGTGAAAAAGTTTTTTCTGAAGCCCTGAAGTCTGGTAAATGAAGTGTCGTATCAGCCAGTATTACCCCAACTAACTGCAACTTTGGAAAATTTAAGCCCTTTGCAACCATCTGAGTTCCAAGCATTATGTCATATTCGCCTTTTTTAAATGCCTCTATTTTTTCCTGAAGTTCGCCTTTATGCGCAATGCTGTCAGTATCAATTCGTATTACAGAAGCATTTGGAAATTTGGCCTTGACTTCATTTTCTATGTATTCTGTTCCAAATCCTGAATATCCTATGTCTAAAGACCCACATTCTGGACATTGATTTGGAGGAATTGCGGAATATCCGCAATAATGGCATCTCAGACGGTTTTCCAGCTTATGGTATGTCATAGGAACTGAGCAATTCTTACACTTTAATTCAAAGCCGCATGTGCTGCACCTGAAAAAATGAGTAAAGCCCCTTCTGTTCAGAAATAAGATAATCTGCCTTTTTTGAGCAAGCGTGTTTTTCATTTCATTGAAAAGAGTTTTTGAAATGCAATCATCTTTATGATTTTCTATAGAAAGATTTACTGCTGAAATTTCAGGAATCTGTCCTCCTGCAAGCCGCTTTGTAAGGATATGCTTTTTAATTATTCCTTTTTTCATAGAGTAGTAGGCTTCGACTGAAGGTGTTGCAGACCCCATGACAAGAGGTATTTTTAAGGATGACGAGCGGTGCATTGCAACCTGTCGCGCATGGTATCGTGGGGAAGACCCTGATTTATACGAGCCGTCATGTTCTTCATCTATTATAATAAGTCCCAAGTCTGGGACCGGAGCAAATATTGCGCTTCGTGCTCCTATTACAATTCTTGCTTCCTTTGACAGAATTCTTTTCCATTCACCTAACCGCTGGCTAGGGGTAAGCTCTGAATGGATTACGGCTGCCGTATTACCGAATCTTTTTATGACAGATTCTACCACCTGTGGAGTAAGGCCTATTTCTGGTACAAGATATATTACGCCTTTCCCTTCGTTCAGTATTTTCTCTGCTGCAGAAAGGAATACTTCTGTCTTTCCGCTTCCCGTCATTCCATATAGATAATGATAAAACTTTCCGTCTTCATTATTCAGGATTCCGTCTATGGCATTTTTCTGTTCTATGCTTAACTGATTTTTTTTTGTAAAGGCATTGTCATCTATAAAGCTTAATCCATCGGAACTGCTTTCTCGCCTGCCTGAAGGAATCATTGAAAAAATAACTTCTCCAATAGATGCAATGTAATAATTGCTCATCCATATAGCTGTTTCATAGAGTTCTTTTGTTAATATAGGATCTTTATCAATGAATCGCGTAATAGGACGGATCTTTTCTTCTGAAACTCTACATGAGGGTGGAATGCTTCTTGAGGCAGCAACTGCAAATGCTGTTGTTTTTCTGTTTCCGAAGCGAACTTCAATACGCCTTCCGAAAGTCTTTTCCAAAGGAATGTCTTCTTCACATTTGTATGTAAAAGTTTGATTTAGAGGTACATTGACAGCAGCTTCTATGAAGAACATCAGTTTCCAGCCTGTGAATGTTTTTTGATAAATGATGCTTTATAGTCAGGAAATGAATCTTCTAGCCTGGCACGGAAAATTTTTAAATCTTCCCATGCAGGACGCTTGAGCTGTTCGTCTCTAAGCAATGCACTTGGATGATATGTAGCCATGACAGGAATGCCATTGTAATCTAAGAATTTACCTCTGAGGGCGTTAATTCCCTGTGATGTATTCATTAAATTCTGTATTGCAGTCCTTCCCATTGCAAGAATCATTTTAGGCTTTGCAATGTGAATCTGTGCCTGAAGGTATCCGGAACAGGCTTCTGCTTCCTGTGGCAAAGGAGTCCTGTTGTGAGGCGGCCTGCATTTTACAATGTTTGCAATGAAACAGTTGCAATCTCTGTCTAAATTTATTGAAGCCAGCATTTTATCAAGCAGTTGGCCTGCTTTTCCTACAAAAGGCCTTCCTGTTTTATCTTCATCTTCCCCAGGTCCTTCTCCAATTACCATAACATAGGGCTGCTCAACTCCTTCTCCTGGAACTGCATTGATGCGGGTCGTTCCTAGGCTGCAATTTTTGCATGCAGAAACTTTTTTAGCAATGTCAGAAAGGTCTGTCGTTTTTTTATGTATAAGAACATCATCTTGAAATTCTGGTTTTGCCTGGAATTCTGGCGATTCATATCCAAGAGTCCAGCTGGCAGCAGTTTTTAAAAGATGAAAAATGTCCTGTTTTTCTTGAGACTTCATTATATGTAATATAATAGTTTACTGCATAATCTTTTGCAAGAAGGAAGTCGATCGTAAGACTGTATGAAAATGGCATGACGGAAAAAATCTGTAGTGTGCTCTTTGCATGATGCGTAGTGTACTCTTTGCATAATACGTAGTGTACTCTTTGCATAATGCGTAGTGTACTCTTTGCATGATGCGTAGTGTGCTCTTTGCATGATGCGTAGTGTACTCTTTGCATAATG
>JAILPY010000102.1 GCA_024699235.1 Treponema sp.
TGTCATTAAGACTGTTTACGTCATAGCCAAGATGCATAAGAGCATCGCCCATAACTTCACGCATATCATCCATCATGGTTGCATGCCCCGCAAACTGTTTGTCTGCAAAAATGCCCCATGAACGATCATAATCACCAGAAACCTTTGTCTTATTAACAGAAATACCAGCAGCACCAAAATAATATGGAACACAGTACTTCATTTCAGGATCATAAGTTGCCTTCTGTAAAACAGCAGGATTGATATGACTTTTATTTGTCATCTTGTCTTGATCTATTTCCTGGAACATGCCCTGCTTAATCATGATAGAACAGAAATCCTGAGAAGGAATTACAATATCGTAGCCCTTTGCACCGCCCTTAATTTTAGCGTACATCTCTTCATTTGAAGCATAGTTGTCAACCTTTACCTTGCAGTCAAATTCCTGTTCAAACTGAGCAATTACCTCATCTGGTGTGTAATATGTCCAGTTGTAAAGATAAAGAACTTTTTCTGCAGAACCAGCCTGACCTGACTTTTTTCCGCAGGAAACAAAACTCAAAAGAACTAATGCAGCTGCACAAACAGCAATAAAACTTTTCTTCATAAATATACCCTCCTAATTAACGGGATGCAGCAAAGCCTTTCAAGCCTTTGCGCAACAATATTGTCATAGAACAAATTGCAAGAATAATAACAAACGAAAGAGAATTTATTACAGGACTTACGCCAAAACGAATCATAGAGTATACGTAGATAGGCAGTGTCGTACTTCCAGGACCGCTTACCAATGATGTAATAACATAATCTTCAAGAGACATTGTTACGCTCATCATAAAGCCAGAAATAATTCCAGGCATAATCGCAGGAATAATTACATAAAACAAAGTCTGCTTTTCATTTGCACCTAAATCGTGACTAGCTTCTATAATAGAATAGTCAAACTCGTCTATTCGAGCGCTAACCATCAGGTAGACAAACGGTAAACAAAACGTTGTATGTGCAATAAAGATTGTAAGCAAGCCCAATGACATGTGTATGCCGTTAAAGAAGATAAGCAGGGAAACACCCATAATAACTTCTGGCAAAACCATTGGCAAAAAGCTTGTTGTCTGAATGTAAGACTTACCAAGGAACTTATACCAATGCACGCCTATTGCAGCAAGAGAGCCAAGTATAGTAGCTACAAATGCAGAGGAGAATGCAATGATAAAGCTTTTGAAAAGGGAGTTCCATAAATCTCCCGAATTCAAAAACAGTTTCTGATACCAAATAAAAGACACGCCTGTAAAAGTTGTATCCTTAGATTTGTTAAAAGAATAGAATGTTATGACAAAAAGAGGAATGAACAGGAACACAACAGTCAGAAAGAGCATTGTGTTAGAAAAAGAGAAATTCCTGTTATGCTTCTTCCATTGTCTTTTTGCATGGCGGATAGGCTCTGTCACCACTCGCTTCTTAAGGAACAGGTCAAACGGATTACTCATCTTCATTTTGCACCTCCTGTAGCATTAATAGAAGCAGCTATGCTTGTTGTAGTATCTTCCTTATTAGAAAGCTTTTTGAGGTTTGCTTCCCTCTTATTTGAAATGAGCATCCACATAATGCCGCCCATACTCAATATCGTAATCATCATGCTGAATGCAGATGCCAAAGGCCAGTTACGCACTTTCTGAACCTGATCAACAATGAGAGTTCCAAGCATGTAGCTGTCTTTTCCACCAACAAGCTGAGGAACCGTATACGAACCAAAAATAGGGATGAAGGTAAAAATCAATGCACTGACAATTCCACTCTTTATGCCAGGAATAAGCACTTTGAGCATTGCCTGTGGCTTATTCGCACCCAAATCGCGTGCAGCTTCCAGCAAAGAAAAATCAAAGCGGTCTACAGCTGTAAACACAGGCAGAATTGCATAAGGCAAATACATATAAATGCTTACAAGAATAACAGCATTCTGTGTAAACATAAATTTATGAGGTGTAAAAGATGACGCATCATGCAAAATTCCGTGATGCCAGAAATTAAACAGCATTTTCAGCAGGGAATTCAACATTCCGTTATCGCCCAAAATCGTAATCCATGCAAAAATGCGGATAAGGGAGTTTGTAAGGAACGGCACTATAATCAGAATAAGAAGAACTGTCTGATGCTTACTGCGAGCCATTGCATAACCGCATGGCAGGGCAATAAGAATAGTGATGGCTGTAGAAATTACAGAAATCCACAAAGTTCTCCAAACAATAAGTCCGTAGGCTTTTGTAAACATCTGAGAATATGCCTTCAGGCTGAATTCCATAAGAACTCCGCCATATACATCGCGCTTCATGAAAGAATATGCAACGATTATAAGGAGCGGAGCTACAAAAAACAGCGAAAACCACAATCCCATAGGCCATGCATACAGAGGACCTGGGTTTGCCTTCTTGAATTTAGAAGTGTCTTTTGTCATTTATTAATGTCCTCGACAATATATCCGTCTTCTGCAGACCATGAAATGTACACAGTGTCCTTCCACTGAATTTCAGGGCCATCATCAAGATAATTGGTGTGCTGCTTGAAAACCTTTACAATAGTACCGTTTTCAAGGCGTACATAGAACTTAGACTGGAATCCTGTATAAACAGGTTCTTCAACAATTCCTTTGAATACGTTGATGTCCTTGCGTCCGTTAATATTAGGTTCTTCCGTTGTAATGCGGATTTTTTCAGGGCGGATTGTAAATGCAATCTTCTGTCCCTTATCTGTATGCTCATAATCTGTAACAAGAATATTCTTGTCTTCTTCACGAGTTGCAGCTGTTTCGCCTGTAAGCTGTGCCTGCATGCCAAGAGCTGGTGTATTCAATGTCACCATAAAGTCTGGGTCTTTACCAGGCGTCTGGTGTGGCTCGCACTCAACAACAGTACTTTCAAATAGGTTTGTATCACCAATGAACTGTGCTACAAACTGTGTTGCAGGGCTTTCGTAGATTTCAAATGGAGTACCAATCTGCAATACATGACCTTTGTTCATTACAGCAATTCTGTCGCTTACAGCAAGAGCTTCGCTCTGGTCGTGAGTAACAAAGATAAATGTAATGCCAATCTTGTCATGAAGTGCATCAAGGTCAAGCAAAAGACTTGAGCGAAGCTTTGCGTCCAATGCAGAAAGAGGTTCGTCAAGAAGAAGGACTTTAGGCTCGTTAATCAAGGCTCGTGCAATAGAAACACGCTGTCTCTGTCCTCCAGAAAGCTGATTTGGCTTTTTAAATATATGCTCATCCAGCTGAACAAGGTGCAGATACTCACGAACCTTTGCATCTATGGTCTTTTTATCCATCTTCTTAAGCTTCAATGGAAATGCAACATTATCGTACACCGTCATGTGAGGAAAAAGTGCATAGTTTTGAAATACGGTATTGCTCTGGCGTTTGTTAGGCGGAAGCTGTACGATATTCTTATCATCAAAAAGAACTGCACCTTCATCAGGGAATTCAAATCCAGCAATTATGCGGAGCAATGTTGTTTTTCCGCATCCAGAAGGTCCAAGGAGGGAAAAGAATTCTCCCTGCTTAATCGTAAAATTGATGTTATCAAGAGCATGGAAATCACCAAAATGCTTTGAAACATTCTCAATAGAAACTGTACTGCCGTTCACTGTCTGTACAACTCCTGTAATATATTATATGTAAGGATTAATTTCCCTTTATTACGTGAATTTGTCAATAGAATTTGAAGAAAAACATATTTTTTTTTAAGAAAGTTTTTTATGCAATTTGAGTACTCAAGTATACAAATTACATAAAAAATATGATAGCATAATATTATGATTGTAGAACGAACTATCAGAACCAAACTTTTACAGTTATTGAAATCATTTCCTGTCGTCACACTTACGGGATGCCGACAGTGCGGTAAGTCAACTCTTTTAAAGAACTTGCTTCCAGACTATGCATACATCTCTCTGGAAGACCTTGACTTACGACAGATGGCAAAAGAAGATCCTCGTCACTTTATTTCCATATACAGCAAGAATGTCATCATAGATGAAATCCAGCAAGTTCCCGAACTGTTATCATATCTGCAATCACATATTGATTCTGTAAATGAAGCTGGCATGTACGTAATCACAGGAAGCCACAATTTACTTCTAATGCAGTCAATAAGCCAGAGTCTTGCAGGAAGAACCGCACTCCTTACGTTAGCTCCATTTTCTACGAAAGAACTAAATGCCTCTAACCTTCTTCCTGCTACAGTAAATGAGATGCTCTACTATGGAAGCTTTCCGCGCATTTACGATAAACACATTGAGCCTTCAGATTTTTATCCTTCTTACATACAAACGTACATCGAGAGAGATGTCAGGACTTTACGCAATATCACAGATTACTCATCATTCACACGCTTTATAAAGCTTTGTGCAGGGCGCTGTTCCCAAATATTAAATGTAACGGCTCTTGCTGAGGATGCAGGAATCACCCGAAAGACGGCAGAATCATGGCTTTCCGTTTTAGAAGCGAGTTACATAATTTACATGATGAAACCTTATTACAAGAATTTCGGTAAGAGAATCATCAAAAATTCTAAACTATATTTTTATGACACAGGACTTGTCAGTTCACTTTTAGGCATTACAGCTGCAGGACAAATGGAAACTTTTTATATGCGTGGGGCTTTATTTGAGAATTTCATAGTCTCAGAGCTGCTTAAAAGAAGACTTTTCTCAGGAAAATCTGACGAACTTTATTTCTGGCGTGATTCAAACGGTGTTGAAGTTGATGTAATAGAAGAAGATTCTCTAGAATTAAAGGCTTATGAAATAAAAGCTTCTGAAACCATGAACACAGCATTCTTTTCAAACATAAAAAAAATCAGAGACCTTGCCGACATAAAGGCTGAAAACACTGCTGTCATATATTCAGGCAAAAGCATTCCTGCCTCAAAAGAAAACGGAGCGTATATTTGCTGGAAGGAGCTTTAAAAGTCAGCTACAAAAATTGCACGTTTTCAAGAATTTTCTCATCATAGTTCCTGTAAATATTATTTTGTTTCCTACAATGAACCTCACTCATCTGTACATTCTCATAACATTTTCAAAATATGAAAGACAGAAATTTATCTAATGCAGAAGCTGTGAATAGACAGAATCAGACCTAAGCTCTTTTGTAACAAGCAACGGGGTAACAGATGAGCAGATGGAAGAACTTGTTTTTATAGGTTCTACATCCATATCAATGCCATAAATTTTAGAAAAACTTTCTGAGCCAACATTGGAATTAAGGCAAGCACTGAACATTTTCATACTCGTCAGCCTCTATTGCCACAAAGGCGAAACGTCTTCTTACAGCATAGTCAAGATTTCCCATACTTCTGTCTGAATTGACAAACTTCTCCTTGAACTGGGCACGGCGGGAGGATGCTGCCCCGCCGTGCTCACCATCATTGTTCCCCGTACATAAAGTATATCAGATTATTTGCCCGCTCCACGTCCTTTATGTACTTGCCGGAGACATAGGTAAGCGTACATGTCGCCGTATACTGAGCTGGAAGGGAGATTTCCATCTTGCAAACATCTCCTTTCTCATTTTTATAGCCCATGATAACAATGTTATTATTTTTGCCGTCATATTTCGAATCTGGATAATATCCGTGCTGCCGGAGACAGTTTTTTTCGATTTCATTCACAAATGCGAATAGATAATCACTGAAAGCACTTGCATAATCGCTGGAATCAGCAACAGACAGGTCTCTGATGTCAAAAACCTGCGCCAGTGGAACTTTCACTTCTGCAAGGTTGCAATTCTCATCCAAGGAAATCAGGATTTCATTTGCTTGGTATCCGTCAAAGGTTCCTCCCTGCTTTACATAATGATATGCTTGAAAATACCATTCGGAAGCCAGCACCTCGCCGGTTTCATCCCATCCATACGGCGACCATTCCTTTGACTTCACAGTTTTTACTGCATTTGACTTGCTTCCTCCCAGCTTGAAGTCCGAGATTGTCAGGCTGGAATCAGAGAGGTGCCTTTCAAAGCTGTATGTCTGCTTTGTCTCCTGTACAGGCTCGGCAGATTCAGAATCCTGCAGCGCAGAGTCCTTTGCTTCTGCCGTCAGTAAGTCGGACTCCTGTATGTCCCGAACCGCAGCTGTTCCCGGGCTGACTTCTTCATCATCACTAAGATAGCCGATGAAAGCCAGGATACAAAAAATTATAGCCACAGCAAGAACAAACCTAAAAAGTCTTTTCCGTATGGACTTCTTGGGTTTTGACGCATCTGTATCGTTGATTTCTTTTTCAGTTATGACCATAGCTTCTACCTTAATTTAATGGTAAGCCATCTGCGTCTGTAAATTTATCAGTGAATATCAGAGTAAATAAATCATATAATCCCCAGATTACTCCAACTGTACCACCAGACAAGATAGTTAAAAGCAAAAGCAAGCCTCCGCTTTTTATTTTACCCACATAAAATCTGTGCAAACCTAATACTCCAAAAAGAATCAGGCATAATAAAATAGCCACTGATTTTTTCTTTGTTGAACTTGTACTTTCGATTTCGCCTGTAATTAACATAATTTATTGATACCCCTTTGCGTTATAAACCATTATTTCATCAAGAATTATTTAGTTTTTGTTCATTCTTTCTGATAAAGAGTCATTTATATCCTTCAATTCTTACTGAGCACCCTCAACCTGCATTGCAAGCGGAATTGCTTTTTGCAAGAAGTCCGCAACAATCTCTGTACCATGACCATTAAGCATCGTTGTGTCAATCTTTATGTTGTTGACCGTTATGAATGAATTCATCAATTTGGGGTTAGCAACTATTGAATGAACGTCTGTCAGATTAATCTCATTAGGCTTTTCAAAACTGTTGCACACATACAGTTTCTTGTTTGACAGCAAGAAACCGACTTTCCCGTTGCCAAAAGCAGAATCATCGTATGCAATCAGGATTTCTTCGCCTTTGCAGTTCTTTGCATACGCATTCACAGCGGCGATTACTTTTTTAGGATTGCTGTCTGCCAGTATAAACCTGTCGGTGAAAGTTGAGTCCGTTCCAGCGACAGCAGCATTGTAATACGTTTCAATTCCTTCCTTCGGGTTATCACAAGCTGCGACTTCTGGTAAAGCTGCAACTTTAGAAACAGTTGAATTATCACAAATTAGCGTAGGATTTTCTGCTTCGATTTTTTTGATAGACTCTTCAGAAGTCAATTCTTCAAAAATGTCAGCAACATCGTCTACGTCTTTTTCTAATTTTTTCCCAAGCATTTCATAGCATTCTGCAAGCTCAGATCGCTCAATCTCAAAATATTTCTTTATCAACGAAAGATTGTACACATGTAGAGGGAGAGCTACTTTTTCATCACTTAGGTGCATGTACAAAATCATTGCGACAGCATACATAAAGCCTGTTTGCTCTCTGTCTGTATATATTGCTGTAATATCTTCAAAGAAATCTTCAAGGCTTTCTGTTTTTAATTCTGAATATATAGAATCAATTTGCGCTTCAATAGAAAAGAGAGAGATTGTCTCATTATTAATCTCTGAAAGCACAGAAGCTATTGCTTTTTTTGCTGCTCTGTCCAAGGCAATATTGTTTCCTGCCATGAACACAAGAGTCCGCAGCATATCATCAGCATCGGACTCCTGTTTTTCGGCTTCTGCCTGCGCAGCTTTTTTCTCTATGGCATTTGATACAGACTCCATCACGCCGTCTGCCAAACTCCAACCAATATTCGCTTTGAACATATCAAATCCAATACCCATTTTTTCTTCCTCCTGCTTTTATTGCTAAAAGTAACTATTCCTGTATACTTTTCTTCCATATAGCTTAAAACCCGGTACCGGGGAAGCCCATGATGCCGGTTTTACGTGTTACTGTGCAAACTTTCCCTTGTAGCCAAGTTCACGCAGACGCTTCTGTGTCGCAAGGGACGGATGAGATTTTTCAAATGTTCTTTCGCCAAATTCGACTTGTTTGAGTGTATTAGGGATAATAACTTCCTCAAGTCCTGAAAAAATACAAGTGCACTTCGTTAACGATGCTGGTAGATTTATAGTCTTTATATCCTCTACAAAGAAAGACATTTCGGTCATAGAATCAGGTAATACTAATTCTTTAATTGAAGCACCACCAAAGCTATACCCGTTTATTTCTTCAACTCCATTCGGAATAATAAGTTTTCCAAGGGACTCACATTCCCCCAATATACCATAAGGAAGCTTTTTTATATTTGAAGACAGTTGGACAAGTTCCAAATCATGGCATTGCATAAAAGTTTTCTCTTCTATTTCTATAACACTATCTGGAATGACTATTGCTCGAATACCACTGCGGGCAAAAGCGCCCCCTTTTATCAGCGTAACGGAATTAGGAATAACGATTTCCTCCATTGATGCACATTCACCAAAGCACAGAATTGGTATTGCTTCTATAGCGGAAGGAAGCTGCACGTATTCAATATCAGTGTTTTTATAGAATAACATCGACCCCAACTTCGTAACGGAATCAGGTATTATCACCACAGACACAGGAGCTTTTACAACATCGCCAGCAAAAACTTCTTTCTGTATCTCTCTAACTGGTAAACCTTCTATTTTAGACGGCAAGGATATTGCCTCGGCAGTACCAGTATATGCGGTTATCCTTACACCCTCTTCATCATCTGTAAGTTCGTAACGTAAATCGCTCTCAGGAACTACTTTTGCAGTTTTGAAAGCTTTCTTTGCCTCTTTTGACCACTTCGTTGTCAATTCAGCAGGCTTCGTTTTCTTTTTGCTTGAAGTATTCTTGTTTTCCACAGGTTCATCAACTTCATGATAATCACCGTCATAGTCGTTCAGCGCCCATGCAGGTATTGCTCCTGTTGGTTCTGACATTGCCATGGTATCCGAGCTTTTTCCTTTCCCTCCGCGAAGTATAAGAACAAGTAGCAGCAGCACAAGGACACAGAACGCATAGTTTGCATAGGCGGCAAACTTCGCCAGTGCCGGGACTTTCTGCGCCATAGTGTTGAACGGCAGCTTGTTGATTGCATCCTTTGCTTTCCCAGCAAAGGACTTTGCCTTTTTCCCTGCGTTGAGGTTTTCTGCACTGGCTTTAAGTTTTTCTGCCGCAGCTTTTGCCTTATCTCCAAGTGATTCAGCTTCCTTTTCTTCTTCTGCCATAAGATTCTCCTGTGCGTTTATTGTCCGCCGACAATAACTTTATTTTGGTTCAGTAACAAGTTTCGTTCATGAATACAAAGGGATTCATTCAGAGCTCTTTAAATGGTTGAGTCTACATTGAAATCAACACGTTCAGTTTACATACCGACAGCCACTCTTTTTCTCAACACTGGTGTATTCGATTTGACATTCACTAAATGTCAAACTTGACATAAACTTACCATAAAATGCAGATACTGACAAGCACTGAATGTCAAAACGCTGTATGTTCAAGAACAAAAACGGGAATTCCAACAATATTTCAGGCGCAAACATTGCCCGCATCCGCAAGGCTCTGTCGCCGACTGTCTCTCAGCGGGCGCTGGCCGACAGTCTGCAGTTGCACGGGATAGATGTGGACAAGAATGCCGTCCAGCGCATCGAGTGTGGGAAACGCTTTGTCACGGACATTGAGCTTGTGGCGATTGCGGACGTGCTCAAGGTTTCGGTGTTAGATTTGCTGGCGGAAGAAAAGGAATGAGTCGGTTTGCGTGCATATTTTGCCGTGCAGGCGGTGAGCGCAGTGGTAAAGGCTCTGTCTTAAAGATACGAAAAATCATCATGCTGAAATACTGTGCCCAGTATCCATCGGGATCATCTTTATATCTGGAATATTTGCCACTCTAGACTACTGACATATCATGAGTTCCATTTTTAGAGTATCTGGGGGCTACAGACCTCCATCCCCAATGGTTCCACATCCACAGCGGGAGCGTCTAGCATGCTGACAAGTCCTGCCTCTCGCAAAAGAGCAACAGTCTCCGTTGAGTCTATGTTAACAGCCCTAGAAGTATTATACACTTGCTGAGGTTTTTTTTTATACCTTAAGAGTTTTATTTATGCCATTACAGGCATATTATCAGCCAAAGCTTGCACCTCTTCTATGGTTAGTCCTGTATACAAAACAATCTTTTCTATAGGGAGATTGTCAGCAAGCATCTTTCGTGCAGTTTCTTTTGCTTTTTTTTCAACGCCCTCTTCAAAACCTTCACGACGGCGATGACGGTCGTATGCTTCCTGATCAAATTCCGTAAGACTCATGTTTAACACCTCCATTTTCTGTAGCTTAAAATACCCATTGAGCAGGTTTTCATTTATAGC
The DNA here is from genome assembly GCA_024699235.1 of Treponema sp. Lineage (GTDB taxonomy): Bacteria > Spirochaetota > Spirochaetia > Treponematales > Treponemataceae > Treponema_D. The sequence continues at coordinate 10,276 of JAILPY010000102.1, forward strand.
GTAAGTCAAGGCATTGTCAACTGCTTCTACTGTGGTCATTGATTTAAGATTTTGCTTGACTTTGTTTACATAGATACAATAATCATACAACGGCTTGCACTTTTTTTGAAGTGTTAACCTATGCTTTCCACTGATGTTCATTACTTCTTGTAAAGAAGTGAATCTCTCTTTCAGTAAAGAAGTAAAACTCACTTCTAGTAAAGAAGTAAGTTCATGTCCTTGTAAATTGATAAATGCAAGCTATGGAACAAATCAACCTTTAATAATATAATACTGCAATGTCATTTTTCTTCTATAAACAAGCTGCAGAAATAGAAAGCAGCGAAAGCGAAGTTGCACGTTATCTCGGCTATGCAAACAGGACTGTTCCCGAGGAGCAGATAAAAAACATCATACACGAATGTTGCAAGCAGATGCACGGCATCATTACTCCAAAATGCGTATATGAAGAATTTGAACTGACATTAAAAGACAGCAACATCATAAGCTTTGGCGGAATAGAATGCCAGTCAAAATACCTTGCACGTAATCTAAAGAACTGTTCTTCTGTCATATTATTTGCAGCAACGATAGGCGCTGGCGTAGACCACATCATAAGAAGGATGCAGGCACAGGACAGCGTGAAGGCAGCAGTAATGCAGAGCGTGGGGGCAATGTTTATAGAATCTTTCTGCGACCAGTTCAATGGCATGATAAAAGAAAAGGCTCTGGAACAAGGAGGCAAAGCACATCCGCGTTACAGTCCCGGTTATGGAGATGTACCTCTTACCATGCAGAAAACTTTTTTTTCACTGCTCCAGTGCAGCAAGATAGGCCTTACGCTCATGGATACGCTAATTATGTCTCCCGAAAAATCTGTAACAGCCTTTATTGGAATTGAAAACATTAGTAAAATAGTATAGATTTACGGTAGATTATGAAAAACAGACCATTATTAAAAGATGTACTCGGAACTCAAATGTTATATCTTGACGGAGGAACAGGTTCTGTACTTCAGTCATGGGGATTAAAGCCTGGCGAATTACCAGAAAGGTGGAATATTACCCATCCTGATAAAATCACAGAACTCGGATATCTTTATTACCGTGCAGGCTCTAACATAATTTGTACGAATACATTCGGTGCGTTCTGTTCTAAATTTTCACTCAATACAAAAAATTCACCTGCAAGCAATGTCGCAAGCAGCGTTATTCATGCACAGGATAATCTTGAAAGCATTATAAAGGCAGCCGTTGCAAATGCAAAGAAAGCCCGAGACAGAATTGAAAACGAGCCGATTCCAGAAGACGAACTGAAATCTTTGCGAGAGGCGCATCTTGCCCCGGAAGGGCTTCCTCCTTCAGAAAGACTGCATTACATAGCATTTGACATTGGTCCTTGCGGAAAGCTTTTAAAGCCTATGGGAGACTTAGACTTTGAAGATTCCGTAACACTGTTCAAGCAAAGTTTCCGCATAGGAATTGCAGCAGGAGTTGATGCTGTCTATATAGAAACCATGAACGACAGCTATGAAGTAAAATCCGCTGTTGTTGCCGCAAAAGAAGTCATGGAAGAACTCAATGTAGACCTTCCAATCCTTGCAAGCACTGTATATGATGAAACAGGCCGTCTCCTTACAGGTGCAGATCCTGAAACAATGACAGCCATTTTGGAAGGATTAGGCGTCAGTGCATTCGGAATGAACTGTTCTTTAGGACCAAAGCAAATGGCTCCTATTGTGCCTCGCCTTACAGCAGGCGCAAGCCTAAACATTCTTGTAAAGCCAAATGCAGGACTTCCAAGAACCGAAAACGGAAAGACAGTCTATGACGTTCTTCCAGAAGAATTTGCAAGCATCATGAAAGGCATTGCAGAAGACGGTGCTAATATTTTAGGAGGATGCTGCGGCACGACTCCTGAATACATTTGCAGTACAGTAAATGCAACTCAAGACAAAAAGCCTGCCGTTGTAACGCAAAAACAGGAATCTGTCATTTCTTCATATACTCATATAGTAAAGCTTGGGGGTAACAATCCTCCTGTCCTTATCGGAGAACGCATAAATCCGACCGGAAAGAAAAAGTTTAAGGAAGCATTGCGTAATAAAGATCTTGCATACATTGTGTCGCAGGGACTTGAGCAGGAACAGAAAGGCGTTCATGTCCTAGACGTAAACGTAGGACTTCCAGAAATAGACGAAAAGCAGATGATGCTTGATGTAGAATATGAATTGCAATCCGTCACTGCCCTGCCCCTCCAGCTGGACACTTCCAGCCCTGAGGTAATGGAAGCAGCACTCCGCCGCTACAACGGCAAGGCACTGGTAAACTCCGTAAACGGCAAACAGGAAGTAATGAAAGCCGTGTTCCCTCTTGTAAAAAAATATGGCGGTGTTGTCGTTGCACTTACAATAGATGAAGACGGAATTCCTGAGACAATGGAAGGACGCATGAAGATTGTAAAAAAGCTGTACGACACTGCGGCAAGCTACGGCATTGCAAAAAAGGATATCATCATAGACCCTCTTGCCATGGCTGTAAGTTCTGACGACAAAGCTCCAATCGCAACACTTGAAACAGTCCGTGCCGTTTACGAGATGGGTGGAAACACTTTGCTCGGCATTTCAAACATATCTTTCGGTCTGCCGGAACGCGAAATAGTCACTGCGGCATTCTTTACAATGGCACTGCAGAACGGACTTTCCGCAGCAATAATGAATCCTAATTCTCTTGAAATGATGAAAGCCTACACATGTTTCTGCCTTTTGAGCATGCACGATCCGCAGTGCCTGTCTTACCTTTCCTTTGCACAGAAATATGCTGAAAAAAAGGAAGAGGCTGCAAAGGCTGCAAGCTCGGTTCAAAACGAACAGGCTCTTCAGCAGATTGCTAGCATAGCGGCGGCTGCACTAGGAGGGAATCCCATTCCTCAAATAGCAGGTGGTTCTGCAGCAGATTCAGCCGAAAAAAAAAAGCCTGAGCAAAATAACTCTGGCGAACAGCCTTTAACAAAGGCAATCATAAAAGGGCTTAAAACTGAAAGTGCAAACATTACTGCAGAACTTGTAAAGACTACAGAACCGCTTGCAATAATTAATGACTTTCTCATTCCTGCACTTGATATTGTAGGAAAAGGTTTTGAGGCAAAGAAAGTTTATCTTCCACAGCTTTTGATGAGTGCAGAGGCAGCAGGAAGTGCATTTGCCGTAATAAAAGAATATCTTGCCCAGACAGGAAAGACTGGAAAAAGCCGGGGAACAATAATTCTTGCAACT
>JAILPY010000143.1 GCA_024699235.1 Treponema sp.
TGAGCAACAATCATCTGAACCATTTCATTTACAACAGAAACATTACTCATTTCAAGGAATTTATGTTTAGTTATGCCCATTCCTTCAAAACCGGGTCTACTTGCAATAGGATCTCCAGACGCATTAGTAACTTTATACAAATTATCACCGGTATTTTCAAGACCTACAGCATTAGGAAAACGATAAAGTTCAAGTTGCCCTACTGCAACGGGTTCAAGTTCTCCATTAACTTTTACATGAACGCGTCCATCATCACTAATTGCAAGAGTTTCAAGCTGAAATCCCTCTGGCAAAATGATTTCTGGAATAACACGAAGACCATTAGCTGTAACAAGCTGTCCTGTAGAGTCAACTTTAAAAGAACCGTCTCTTGTATATGCCCAGCTTCCATCATACTGTTCAACACGGAAAAAACCATCTCCTACAATAGCTATATCTGTATCAACGCCTGTAGCCTGTAAAGACCCCTGTGTCATCACCCTCTGTGTTGCAGCAACTTTTACTCCAGAACCTTCCTGAAGTCCTACAGGAGTAACAGTATCTTCTGTTGCTGGAGTACCAGCCTTCTTTACATTCTGATACAAAAGATCTTCAAATTCTGCCCTATGCTGCTTAAATCCTGTTGTATTTACATTTGAAAGATTATTAGAAATAGTATCAATATTAGTCTGCTGACCGTTCATTCCTGTAGCTGCATTCCAAAGACTTCTTACCATATAAATCTCCTTTTAATTTCTCTTCTTTTTATATTAGCGCTGAACATTTACGGTCTTTGACCACAAGGTATCAAGCATGTTATCTTCAGTCTGTATGGATTTCTGATTGGCTTCATAAGCTCGATTGACTTCAATCATCTGAACCATTTCATTTACAACATTAACATTACTTGTTTCAGTATATCCCTGCAAAACCTGAGGTCTCTCATTACCTTCCGCAATATGATAATTACCTGCAATTTCATTTGTATTCCAAAGAGATGATCCCTGTTTTTTTAGATAGCGTTCATTATCAAATCTAACAACTTTAAGGCGGTCAACTACTGAATTATCTTCACGAGAATATATCATTCCATCTCGATTCATTATAAATTTATCATCAGGAACATGAATTGGTCCATTTTCTCCAAGAACAGGATAACCTTCTTTCGTAAGAAGAATTCCTTCCTTACCTAAATAGAAGTTACCATTTCTTGTAAAGCGTTCTCCAGAAGGAGTCTGTACTACAAAGAACCCCTCTCCGCTCAAAGCAAAATCTGTATTAGTATCGGTAGATTTAAAGGACCCCTGACTGAAATCTGTATATAATTCATTAGTTTCAACGCCAAGTCCAATCTTTCCTATTATAGGTGCAACATCAGAAGAACCAAAAGGATTTTTTACAATGCCGTCAGCCTTTGTTCGCCTCAAAAGAAGCTCGCTGAATTCCTTGCTGACAGGTATTTCTTTTTTAAATCCTGTTGTATCAACATTTGCCAAGTTATTTGAAATTGCATCGAGTTTGTCTTGCTGCGCATTCATTCCGCTTGCACCAATGTACCAACCTCTAATCATTATGCACCCCTTATATTAATTAACCAGATTTCTTATTATTTTATCGGCATAGAATGTCTATAAATAAAGAATTTTCATTTTTTTATTGCAAAATACAAATTTCAGTCTTATAATTTTACATATAAAATAATAGGGAGGATTAAATAACACCTATGGTAAAAAAACAAAATCAGGAAGAACCTAGAGTTCTTGCTATTATTCTTGGAGGAGGAAAAGGAACTAGACTTTACCCTCTTACAAAAGAAAGATCAAAACCTGCCGTCCCATTTGGCGGAAAATATAGAATTGTAGATATTCCTGTTTCAAACTGTATAAACAGCGGATATAGAAAGATTTATCTTTTAACTCAGTTCAATTCGGCTTCGCTTCATCTTCACATTATCAATTCTTATAACTTTGATAGATTCAGCAGAGGTTTCGTAGAAATTCTTGCTGCAGAACAGACATTGGAACATTCTGGATGGTATGAAGGAACTGCTGATGCTGTACGCAAAAACATCGCCCATTTCCGCGTTCAGAATCCTACACACTACATTATTCTTTCAGGAGACCAGTTGTATAGAATGGATTTAAAGAAATTCATGAATGAACATATAGCTTCTGGTGCAGACATTACAATAGCTGCTAAAGCTGTAAACCGTTCAGACGCATCTGGTTTCGGAATTATGAAAGTAAGTCCTGAAAATAAGATAACAGAATTCATGGAAAAACCTGCAAAAGATTTAAACATCGATGAATGGAAAATTCCAGAAAATGCTCGTGGTGATTTACCTGCAGAACTTGAATATCTTGCTTCTATGGGTATCTATATTTTTAATGCAGAAACAATGGAAGAAATGTTAAATAACGAGTCCAATGACTTTGGAAAAGAAATAATTCCATCTGCAATAAAGACAAAGAAAGTTAACAGTTACATCTTCAATGGATATTGGGAAGATATCGGTACAATTCGTTCATTCTATGATGCAACTCTGAGTTTAACTACTCCAAAGCCACCATTTAATTTTTATGATGAAGACAAACCTATTTATACACACATGCGTAACCTACCTCCAAGCAAAATAAATGATGCAGATATGACATCAACCCTTGCAAGTGAAGGATGTGTAATTACAAAATCAAGATTGCAGCATTCTGTAATAGGTGTACGTTCAATTATAAATGAAGGATGTGACTTAGATGGAGTCATAATGATGGGTGCGGACTTCTATGAAAATGAAGAAGCAAAGAAGGCTGATGAAAAACAAGGTACTCCTCGCATAGGAATTGGAAAGAACTGTAAAATAAATAAAGCTATCATTGATAAAAATGCAAAAATCGGTGATAACTGCTGTATAAATGTAAGTGGCAAAAGATACGAAGACGGAGACCATGGATTATTCTATAGTGCCGACGGAATTATCGTTATCAGAAAATCTGCTGTAATTCCAGCAGGAACAGTTATCTAATTTAATTGCACAGGGCATGGGATATAATAAAATGCCCTTTTAGCATAATATGAAAGTACGAATTTCATAAAAGTTCACTGGGAGTTTTCTTCTAAAAGGTGGGATAAGACTTTTATGAAACCGTGCTTTTTTTATGTATTCAGAAAATCTTCTATTAAATTATAAGCAAGTATTATTTCACTAGTTTTTTTCGTTGCAACTTTTTCAATTATTTTATTACCTGAATGCTTATCTGGATGATAATAAAGTAATTTTTCCTTATACGCTTTTCTGACATCTTCCTTTGTTGCATTAATTGAAATATCAAGAACTTTATAAGCATGCTTTAATTCTGGAGTAAGTTTTTTATAAACATATATTTTCTTTGAAACAGAGTCTTTTTTCTGTTTTTCATTTCCAGATGATTCTGGTTGCACAGTTTGATGCAATTGTTCAGAAAGTTTTTCTGAACCATCATTATTATTTAAGGAATGAACAGTATCCTCTTCTTTATGAGAGGAATGTTTTTCATTTTCATTAGATTCAATACGAATAAATTGGACAGACCCGGCTTCGAGAGTTTCGCTAATTAAACTTCCTAACTTATCATACATGTTCATCTGATTCTTTTTCGTCTCCCTCTGAGTCTCCGTTCCATTCAACTAATTTTCGCTGTAAAGTTTTCCGTCCAATCTGCAATATATCAGCAGTCTTACTCTTATTATTCCTATTTGCAGCAAGATTAGCCTGAATAACAGCTTTCTCCGCTTCTACAAGAGGTATTCCTAAAGGAATAGAAATATAATCTGATGACGAACTTTGACTGATTGCAGGAGGTAAGTCTGAAAGCGTTATTTCTGAACCAGAACACATAACAACAGCACTTTCCATACAATTACGAAGTTCACGAATGTTACCGGGCCAATCATATTTAAAAATCGCTGCCTTCGCCCGACCATCTACTCCTGCAATATGTTTATCATTTTCTTTATTAAATTCTTTTAAAAAAGATGACATAAGAAGAGGAATGTCTTCCTTTCTATCTCGAAGAGGAGGAACCGTGATATGAATGACATTCAGCCGGTAATACAAGTCTTCTCTAAAACGTCCAGCCTTTACCTCTTCCTCTAGATTCTTATTCGTAGCAGCTACAATACGGACATCAACTTCAATAGTCTGTTCTCCACCTACACGTTCAAACTTTTTTTCCTGAAGAACTCTTAAAATTTTTATCTGTACGTTCTGATTTATTTCTCCAATTTCATCAAGAAAAATTGTTCCACCGTGCGCCAATTCAAAGCGTCCTTTCTGCAATTTTTCTGCACCAGTAAATGCACCTTTTTCATGCCCAAACAGTTCACTTTCCAACAAGGTTTCACTCAATGCAGCACAGTGTACTTTTATAAAACTATTATTTTTTCTGGAAGAAAGGTTATGAATTGCATCTGCAACAACTTCCTTACCTACACCGCTTTCACCTGTAATCAAAATACTAGCCTTACTGTCAGCAACTTTCTTCAAAGTATCCTGAACTTTTTGCATTGCAGCAGACTTTCCTATCATTGACTTCAAAGCATTCGAACCTTCCAACTCATGCTTTAACTGCTGATGCTGGAGGCTCATTTCACGGGAAGACAATGCCCTCTGAACAATCATGCCTAATTGATCAAGATTTAGAGGTTTTGTCAAAAAATCATAAGCACCATGCCGCATTGCATCTACAGCACTGTCAATACTTCCATGCCCTGTAAGTATTATAACTGGCACTCCAGGAGTTTCTGCAGTAACTTTTGCAAGAACTTCCTCACCACTTATTCCTGGCATCCTTAAATCTGTTATAACAAGATCTATATCTCCTTTAGCAATGAGCTTTAATCCATCGGAACCATTGGAAGCAGTCTTTACGTTATAACCATCCATTTCAAAGTTAGCAGCAAGGCCTTCTCTTATATTTTTTTCATCATCTATTATTAGAATCGTAAATTTCATTTCCATCCGCCTTATTTTCCAAAAGAATAGTTCCTTTTCGTGGTACTGGGATAGAAATTGTAAACACAGTACCATGCCCAACTACAGATTTTACATCAATATCACCACGGAATTCCTTTATGATTTTATATACCATAGTAAGTCCCAATCCTGTACCTGTAGCTTTTGTAGTATAATATGGTTCAAAAATCTTAGAAACTGTATTTTCATCCATACCCATTCCATTATCAGAAATAGAAAGAATATACTTATCTTCTTTTACTAAAGATTCTATAGAAAGACGCCCCCTAGAAAATTCCACACAGCCTCTTTTTGACTGACAAGAAGAATCTATAGGAAAACGTTCTACTATTGCAGCCAATGCATTTTGTGCAAGATTAATAATAACTTCCCTAAATAATTTTTCATCAATTAGAATTCTAGGGGAATTTTCACATAAATTTAAATCTATCTGGATTTGTTTTTGCTCGAATTCGGCCTGAAAAAAGGATACAAATTTTTTTATAAGAACATCAGGTTCAGAAAGAACCATCGATGCTTTTACAGGACGTACTGCAAAAAGAAAATCTACAACAATCTTATTTAGATTTTCAATTTCCTCATTTATAACATCCAGGTAATTTTCCATAAATTTTTCACTAGGAAGCTTTCCATCCAATGTTCTGGCCTTTTTTATTGATTTTTGCAAAAGCTGTATATGAATGCTTATAGCACCTAGAGGGTTTTTAATTTCATGTGCTACAGAAGCTGCCAGATTAGTCAGACTTGCCAGACTTTCCATTCTGTGAAGTAAAATTTCCTGCTGACGTTTTTCTGTAACGTCATTTATAGTTATTATAGAACCTCCAATTTCCTGATGAATAACAAAGGGCATTATTTCCACTGAAATAAAGCGAACTTTATCATCTTGAACTATAGAAAACTCTTCTGATGCGGTATACCTTTTTGATTCAGAGCACTCCTTAAAAAATGAATTCAGAGAGTCTTCGTCTATAACATCCCATATTACATATTTATCAGGTTCAATTTCGGAAGATCTTTTTTTTAGAGGTATAAGGTGGTCAACAGCTTTATTTGCTTTAAACAGAAACCAATCAGGAGTAACTATAAGCAAACCAATTTGAAGACTATCTATAATTGAATTAGTCAAATCTGTCTGAGCCGTCATATCTTCTATAAAACGCTCAAGCTGCTCTGTAGAAAGCTTAGAAATCTTACTGGAAACTCTTTTTACAAAATCATTCATTGTCTGTTCTGAATATACCCCCATTCAGATGATTTATCTGCATCAAATCTCGTGTTAACTGCTCTAATGCAGAAGCTGGATTTTGATTAAATACATTTACATTGTTATGCATTAGCCTAAGTTTTTCCATAACTTTAACAGAACATTCTGCCCCTGCCGAAGTCTTGCATAAATGAGACTGGACATCCACAATACCTTTGAGGAATAAAGTAAAGAGAATCCTTGGAGAAAAATTTTTACACTCCATAATTATAGAAGGAATATCAGGGACATGACCTTCTGCAATTGTATTGAAATACAATTCAGCCTGTTTATTCACAATTTCAGGTTTAACAGAAAGATAATCCTGCAAAAAATCAACAATTGACTTCGGAAGACTAGGCTTTAAGCACGTATTATTATAATAAAATAATCTGGATATAAGGATTTGCTGCTGTTCCTTTGAACGAGTAAAAAAATTATAAGTACGAACCCTTGATAAAATAGTAGGAAGCATAGCACCCCTATTTGTAGTTGTCAAAATGAAAACTGTTTCTTCAGGAGGTTCTTCTAAAATCTTTAGCAATGCATTTCTTGCACTATCAGCCATACAATCTGCATTTTCAATAATAATAACCTTTTTACCATTATTAGATGAAAGACGAGCCCACATTGAGAAGTTTCTAATCTGAAGAACAGGCAGTGAATCATAAAGATAAGTATTCTCAAGTTTTTCACAGTTTTTTTCAACTGTTTCTAGTATTTTTTCAAGTTCATCAGGTTCGGGAATAACTCTTCCTGGATTTATTTTTTCAAGTTCCTCATTAATTGTCTGCAATATAGGTGAAAATTTTGAAAGTTTATCATCACCATCCCATAATACAGGACTAAATCTAAGAGTCAATTTTCTTACAGCACGAAGATATAGATACCTAGCCGAATCCAAGTGAGATGAATTATTTACATTCTGATATAGCAGGGTATCTTTTGCAGCACGGATTTCAAGAGTTCTAGTTCCAGGACCAACAACAAGAACATTCGGACTAACAAGAGCTTTATGCTGTAAGCAATTTGGACAGGAACAACTCCAGTCACCGTTATTTAAACATGAAAGGATTCTTGCAAGTTCCAAAGCACATGATAATTTTCCCGATGCATAAGGACCAGAAAACAAAACAGAACCTGGAAGACTGCCATTAGATATATCATTGGCAAGAAGCGTAGATGCACTTTGAAATAAAATATTTTCAAACACTTACATCGACCCCACAACAGACTCTAAAGTCTGTGCACCAGTATGATTATTTACGGGAGAAGCTTGAAGCGTTACGATAACTTTTCCCAACATCCTATAAAATATACTTGCTTCAAGCATCTCTCTAACATCAAACCATGGTTGAAATCTAAGTACGAGAAGAATAATTGCAATTATAGCGAGACCTTCTATCATTCCAAATATAAATCCCAAAGTACGGTCAAGCTGACGGAATATTCTTCCGCTAAACAATGTCTGCAAAATCTGCTGCAATATTTTAACAATTATAAAAACAAGTACAAAAACTAAGACAAAAGCTACTGCATTACAGACAAAAGAAACTCCAATATACGGATAGAGGGAAGTTGCCAAACGCTTATAAAATAAAATACTGCACCACAAAGCTATTATAGGAGCACCTTTATCAAACAATTCACCAATAAAACCTTTTAGATATGCAAGCAATGCAAAAATAACAAGAATGACAACAAAAATAAAATCAATCAGAGGTAGTGACATCATTAAAACCGTCCATAATAATTTTAGAAATCTTGTAACTCGCAACTTCCGTTCCGCAAAGTAAAGCACAGGAAGCTGAATATGCATCCCGATTTTCTTTATTAAGAAAAAAATCTAGAGCATTCCTGAGATGACTGTCATCAGCAGTATCTCCTGCAAGAACAACAGCAGCTTTATTTTTTTCAAAATAACGGGCATTATCAACCTGATCACCTCTAGTTCCTGCTCCGGAAAGAGGAATAAGTATCATAGGCTTTCTGCTTACAGCACATTCCCAAATAGAATTTGCACCTGCACGGGAAAGCACTACATCAGCACATTGAATGACATAAGGCATTTCTTTATAAATAAACGCATAAGGTTTATAAAATTCATCATAATTTGCCATGATATCAGGATGTTCTTCAGCAAATAATTTCCCTGTCTGATGGACAACAATATAACGTTCTTTTAACCATGAAAGATTATTAATTACCAAAGAATTAATTTGGTTAGCTCCAAGACTGCCACCAAGAATCAGGAGTAAAGGTTTTTCATGATTTTTTGAAACAGATAAGAATTTAAAACCTTCATCCTTGTTATCTTCATAAAACACAGGCCTTACAGGATTTCCTGTCAAATAACATTTTTTCGAAATATTTTTTGAAAAATACGAAGAAGTTTCAGAATATGATACAAATATATTTCTTGCAGCCCTTGAATTTAATTTAGTAGCAAGTCCAGGCGTAAAGTCACACTCATGAGTATAATAAGGAATCCTTAAGAACCGTGCAGCCCAGCATGGAGGAACACTTACAAATCCACCCTTAGAAAAAAGACAGTCAGGCTTTATTCGAATTAAAATAACAATTGATTTAAGCAATCCTGCAATAATTTTAAATATATCAATAAAATTCTGTACTGAAAAATACCGCCTTAATTTACCGCATGGAATTCCAAAAAAATCAGAAATGCTTCCACCGCAAGAAACAAAGTTCTTATGAACAATTTCCTTATCCATTCCTGAATTATTTCCAATCCAGTAAATCTGTACGGAAAGATCTTTAGATTTTGCCAGGGATTGAATAGCATCAGCTACGGCAATTCCAGGATATATATGTCCTCCTGTCCCCCCGCCTGCAAAAACAATACGAAGTGAATTATTTTCTTTCATATTCAATTCTCTTTAGGAGGAAAAAGTTCCATAAGTTCCATAAGTTCTTTTCTTTTAAACAAATTAGCATATCCCCTGGCACTCATACCCATGCCATCCTTAACATCTGGATCTGCACCGTTTTCCAACAAAATCTTTACAATCTTTGGATTTCCGTTACCAACAGCAAGGACAAGTATAGACTGTCCGTCAGAACTTATGACGCTTAAATCAGCTCCTTTTTTTATCAGGTATTCAGTTATAGGATAATTTTTTCTCCATACGGCATCCATAACAGCCGTATATCCACGGTCTTTAGAAACAGCATTTATGTCTGCACCATTATCTACAAGCCACTTAACCTTTTCAAAACAATCATTTCGGGTAGCGATGCAAATCATAGGAACGCCATCTTCGGTAGTTGCATTGGAAATCATACCGGCAGAAAGAAATAAGTCACATACTTCAGTATCATCTTTTGCAATATGCTGTGCAAAGCAATCTCCATTGAACGGAATACCCCTTTTAAAAAGAATACTAAAAGACTCGTATTGCTTAGAAGCAATGGCAAACAGTTCATAATTATTCCTGACATATTGCAACAGAGACTTTAATTCCTCAAAGCAACGAAAAAAAGTCTGACCTTCAAGACTTGCCTTTTCATATTCACGTTCATATTTTTGAGCAGTACATATAAAAGTCTTTATTTTTTTTCCAAGAAGTATTCCAAGTAAAATTGCATAATTAGGAAGATTGTAAAGAACACAAGAGTCCAAGATAATACAATGCGTAGATTCAGTAATATCCTTTATATATTTTAAAAAATCAAGTTTTGTAGTTTCTGAGTTAATAAAGATTTCTTTATAAGAAGCATCTTTTTCATCGAGAAAATCTTCAACAGACAATAGATTTTGATTAGTCATATCAGAAGAAACTATAAGCCATTTCATGCACATAATTATAGTGCATACAATAAGTTTTAACAAGTGTAAGATTTTTTTCCCTTTTTTCGCATTTTTTTTATTAAAGTGATTGACATAAAAACAACAAAAGTATATAGTATTAAACATCTAAAGCAGATATGCCGGCGTAGCTCAGTTGGTAGAGCGGAGGACTGAAAATCCTTATGTCATCAGTTCGACTCTGATCGCTGGCATAAAGACCTCTAGAAAATTAGAGGTCTTTTTTATTTTATTTATCATATTAATAAAAAATCTAATATTGTAAGTATAAGCAATTACATTATCCTAATTAAAGTCATATAAACGATTGTACCAGCTATTATAGAAAGATACATATTTTTACGAAGAACATGAACAATACACACTGCCGCACACGCAATGAATTCTGGAAGTCTGTAGGGACTATGAAAAAAATCAATATGCCTAAGGCAGTAACATACAAGAATAACCATAATTGCAGGCGGTAAAACCTTTCCCAAATAAGATATAACAGGAGGCAAATTTCTGTTGCCAAAAAGAAGAAATGGAATTGCCCTTGTCAAAAATGTAATGACTGCAGCAATAACAATGCACAATATTACATACGTATTATGATTCATCATCTTCAGAAACCTTTGACATACGAATATTAACAAAATCCCTTAATATTATAAGGGCAATTAAAGATGCTGAAAGAGCTGGAATTAAAAAATATTCAGGACCAAAAATAAAATAAAAGAGAACTGAACTTAAAATCCCTACAAATGCAGGAATCTTTGATTTATACTTTTGCAATTGATTAATTACAACAATAAGAAAAAATGCTGTAGCAGAAAAATCAATTCCTTTCATATCAAATGGTAGAAAATTTCCAACACAGGCCCCTAAAACAGTACCCAAAATCCAGTAACTTTGATCAAATAATGAAATAAGAAAATCTGTCTTAGAACGATTTATGAATTTTGGATAATCTACAGAACATAAAATTGAATAAGTCTCGTCTGTTAGTGAAAAAACTAAGTATGGATATCTCCATCCAGACTCTCTAAACCTTTTAATAAATCCTAGCCCATAAAAAATATGCCTGCCATTAATAAAAAAAGACATGACAGCAACAATAATAAGAGGAGTTCCAGCCTTAAGAAGAGAGACCATGACAATCTGCAGTGATCCTGCATATATAAATACAGAACATACTATTGATGTAAAAAATGAAAATCCTGCATCTGTCATAAGAATGCCAAATGCAATTCCAAGAAAAAGGTAGGCAAAAAAAATAGGGAAAGTTACTTTTAATGCAAATTTCAACTCATTCATAATAAAAAAAATCCTGCTAAAAAGCAGGATTTAGTAGTGGCAAGAGGGATCGAACCTCTGACATACGGAATATGAGTCCGTTGTTCTACCGACTGGACTATGCCACCGCGAATGTTTGAATAATATCACACTGATATTTTTATGTCAAGAGAGTTTGCCTAAAAATCCTCTTTTTTCCAATTCTTTAAGAATAGTCTCTACAATACCTTCTGGACCACTAGTACTTGTATCAATTACTATGTCAGCAATATCTTCATAAGAATTATTATCAATATCGTAAAGTTTTTTGTATCTACGGGTATCTTCTGCATCTCTCATAGAAGTAAATTCCTTTATCTTCTGAAGGTCTCCCCCTTCTCTATTAAAAATGCGGCTGGCACGTAAATCATCACTTGCAAAAAGATAAACTTTTAAATCAGCTTCCTTTAGCATCCATATGGCAAGGCGACTTCCAAGAACGCAACTTTCTTTTAACGCAAGTTCAACCTGATGAGTATCAACATATTTGTCATAACTGTCATCTGTCTTTGCATTCTGAATTACCTGCTCAAGAGTTAATCCTTTTTCCTGAGCCAACTGACGGAATGTATAGTTTATAAGCGTAATACCTAATTTTTTTGAAAGAAGAGTGCTGACAGTTGTATTTCCACAACCAGACTTACCGCTTATTGCGATACGAAGTTCAGTTCCGCTTTTTATTTCATATTCAGACATAAATACCTCCTATTCTACATTTTTTGACTGTTCACGAATATTTTCAAGGGCATCCTTTGCATTTACAACCATAGCACCAACTTCTGTAAATTGATTTTTGCTGCCAATAGTATTAATCTCACGATTTGCTTCCTGACATATAAAATCAATTCTTTTACCAGGAACAGGATCATCTGTAAACTCTTTTCTAAGGGCAGAAAGATGACTATGCAAACGAATAATCTCTTCGTTTATAGTATATTTTATCATGAGGGCAGCAGTTTCCTCAAGAATTTTATTTTCATCAACATGATCGCCTAACAGCTCATTAAACTTTGCAGTTATATTTTCTTTAAAACGTTTTTCCATTTCAGGCTGCCACTGCTTAAAAAATGCAGCACATTCATCTAACTTATCAAGTTTTATAAGCAAATCTTTTTGAAGATTTTCTCCTTCACGCTTTCTATCTGAAAGGAAATCTTTTAATACATCTGTAAACACGGGTTCAATTTTTTGCCAATAACTTTCTACGTCATATTCGTGGGTAATATTCAAAACCCCTTCCTGACTTATAATCAGACTTAAAGGAACATCATCAGTTTTACCAAGAGCCCTTGCAATTTCTGCAATAGCATCACGGTATAAAACAGCAGCTTTAGGATCTGCTGAAATTTTTGCAGTGGAATTTGTATCCTTAATACGAATAGACACATCGACTTTTCCACGAATAATATGTTCAGTAAGAATTTTACGGAAGCGACTTTCAAGAGGATTTAAAAATGAAGGTATATTAATATTCAAATCCAAAAAACGACTGTTCACAGAGCGAATTTCAACGCTAATCTGAGTATTATCAGCAATTATTTCTTTATATCCATATCCAGTCATACTGTTCATGATTCACTGCTCCTTAATTTTTCCATAATAAGTTTTCCCACTTTCCAGTTATCTCCAGCTCCCATAGTAACAAAAAGAAAGCCGTCTGGATATTCATTTCCACTGTCACAGCAAAGTTGTCTAAAGCCTTCCTCTGCAGCCTGCTCAAACTCGGCACAGTAATGAACAGAATCATGGTATTTTTTTGTATGCTCAGCAAGGGTTTCTCCTGTAACTTTAGCACAAGAAGCATCTTCTCTTGCGGAACCATAAATTTTATTTAAGATAACATCATCTGCATCAGAAAAACTTGAAGCAAATTCTTCAAGCAATGCTGCAGTGCGAGTATAAGTATGACTCATAAAATCTACAATAATCCGATGTTTCTTATAAAATTCACGATAGCCTGCAATAGTTGTTTTTATAGCAGTAGGATGATGACCATAATCATCAATAAAAATGATTTCTTGGCCCCTTTTATTTTTTATGCGCCCTACGATTTCAGAACGTCTCTTTCCTCCTGCAAAGGCAAGAAGTCCAGACTTAAGGTTTTCTGCATAGTCAGAAGGATTCTTACCGTCAGTCTTTAAAAGTTCTGATGCAAGGGCAAGTGCAGCTGCAGCGTTGCGGACATTATGATTTCCTGGAACACAGATGGCACACTGTCCCAATGCCTGCACTGTAAAGAAATGACGACCACCCTCAACCTTGCCAAAAGTAAGTTTGTAGTCTCCATCAGCATTCTCTCCGTAAGGAATGCACTGTATGTCAGGACGCCTGTCATGAGCCATTCCTGCAGTTTCAACAGCTCCTTTATCATCAGCACAGTATATAAGCTGACCGCCTTTAGGCAATTTACAGATATAATCTATAAACGCATTACGAATGTCTTCATACGTAGGATAATAATCCTGGTGGTCACTTTCTACAGAAGTAAGGATTATTTTCTGGGGACAGAATGACATAAAATGTCTTTGATACTCACAAGTCTCTGCAACAAAATAGTTTTTTTTGCCTGGAAGACAGTTTTTTGTCATAGTACAGCTATTGCCAAATGATGAAATAATTGAACCTGCAAGAACCTGAGACGGCAAATCAAGATATTTTAATACAGTGCCAGTGAGTCCTGTTGTTGTAGTTTTTCCATGTACGCCACAGATTCCACAACTATATGCCGTATTAGAAATTGCACCTAAAGCCTCTGTATAAAGCAACATTGGAATTGATTTTTTTACGGTCTGCTTAAGATCCGGATTTTTTTCCGGAGAATATGCACTTGAATAAATTACATACTGTACAGAATCTGTAATATTTTTTTCAGAAAAAGAAAGTGCCTGAATTCCAAGTTTTTCAAGGATTTCATCAGTATAAAACCGCTCTGAAACATCACTTCCTGTAATTACTGCACCGCGTGCATGAAGGATTTCTACAAGGGCAACCATGCCTGTGCCTTTTATACCAACAAAATGTATGTGAACTCCCTTAAAATCTGTAGGGAATTTTTGTTTTTCAACACTCATTTTATAAATATATCACGGTATAAGAGATTGTGCAATGAAATGGTTTTTGCAATCTAAGTATCCCTTAGTCATTTGAGGTTCTGCAGAAACAATAACATCTGTCTTGAACTAGTAATTTTCATTTTTCAGACTTGGAATAGACTCATCTGTTTTAAATACAATAATATCGGGAACGTAAATCAAATCATCGCTCCCCACTGCCTTTTTCATATTTCAGCTATAACTGCATAAGAGATTCACCCATTTCAATCTTCATCTGTGCCTACAAAAGTATTATACAGCAGTAACAACGATATCGAAAGAAACTTTTTCTCTGACTAATTTTTTACTATCTGCCTGCACTGCCTAATAATGTGTTTATATAGTTTACATATTCCACACGTTCATCATAGTTCATATTAGTCTTTTGGAAAATTGCTTCCTTTAATTTTATAGACGCTTCAAGTCGCTCAAGTTCCTCTGAAGATGTAAGATTTTGCCTTTCACATAAATCTTCAAGAATAAAATATTCTTTACCATCTACAGTTTCCTTTCCAACAAAATTTCCTTCGAGTCCCCACATCTCTATCAATTCTTCAATTTTTTCAGAATCAATACCATTTCTTTCAAAATCTTCCTTAGTTATCTTTTTACCAATTTCAGGATTATTTCCAAATAACTTATAAAAAATAACCTCATCTGGATAGCCCAGATGGTTAGAACAAAGATTTCTTACAAAAATTTTTAATTCCGGTAGCAAAATCTTATTTATGCAATCCATTGCCATTAAATGCAATTTCTCCCTTACAAATAAATGTTTTTCATCAAAAAAATCCGTGCCCCATTCATTAAAGATGCCCATATAATCATCATACTTTCCATTCAATTCTTTTCTGTATTCTTTTAATATTTCTTCATTATTCATTTATGCAACT
>JAILPY010000158.1 GCA_024699235.1 Treponema sp.
GTAGACTATAAGACAGATTCTCAAATTAATCCCGCCATCTACTATGAACAGATAGCCTGCTACAGGCAGGCAGTCTGTCAGATGACGGGATGCCCCGAAAAGGAAATACAGTGCTACCTGTATTTCCTGCGCTACGGAAAAGAAGTTGACATTTCAAAGGATTTGCCGGCTATTTAAAAATAGGATACCCTCGCTCATCATAGCGGATGCGCTTTACCCAAGCATGACGGTTAGGATCATACAGGGCAAAGGAAAGGTCTACCTCTGCATACGGACGGGCATGGTATATAAGGTAATCTTCCTTCCCGTCCCTGCTTGTAGTAAAGCTGTTATGGCCAGGTCCGTATATTCCGGCCTTTTCATCCGTAACCAACACAGGATCCTTTTCCTTCGTCCAGCTTGATGCATCCAGAAGATTTGCTCCGGCATCAGCTACAAGCATTCCCATGCAGTAGGTTGCATCCGTCGCACTGGCAGAATACGTAAGGAAAACCTTGCCATTTCTTTTTAAGACCGCAGGTCCTTCATTCACTTTAAATCCCCTGCATTCCCAGTCATACTCAGGGCGAGTCAAAAGAGTCTGAGGAAATTTCAGCGTATAGGGAGTAATCATTTCTGCAATATACAGGCATGAATTTTCCGTACGCTCCCTTGACTTCTGAGCCCATACTGCATACCATTTTCTATTATTTTCAAATACAGTAGTATCCAGCATGAAGGAATCCCATTCGGATATAAGCATTCCCTTTTCCTTCCATTCACCGCAGAAAGGATCAGGACTGTCATTTTCCAAAATCCAGGTACGTATATACCAAGGATCCTCTGCCTGGCCTGCGGCAAAATAAATAAACCACTTGCCATTAATGTAATGAAGCTCAGGCGCCCAAATGTGCCAGCTCATAGGGCCTTCGGCATGCTTGCGCCATACAGTCACAGGCTGTGCATCAGCAAGAGCCTTAACAGACCATGCCCTACGGATTTCAATCCTATCATATTCAGGTGCAGATGCCGTAAAATAATAATATCCATCCTTATGATAATACACATAAGGATCTGCCCTCTGCTCTATAAGAGGAGCTTTTTCATCCTGCTCTACAATATCAGTTATGTTCATGGGTTTAATAATAATTCACACATTTTAGATTTGTCAAGAAAATATTTGATATATATTAATTTTTATTGATATTTTTCTTGACAATCTAAAAATTATGGTGCATTATAAAAATAGAAAAGCAAAATAAACGCTCTCACCAGACATATCATCCGTTGCTGCTAAAAGAATGATATGTTCTTAATGTAAAAACAAAAAACTAACCTCCTTTATCGCTCCGGCTTGCAGTATTGCAAGCCGGTTTTGTTAAATATTGAATATTCTTGATACAATAAACTTCTATACTCATGTTTTTATAGCGAATTTTTATGGACAATATCAATAAATGACGTTATAATGTGAAAATTATGGAAGGCACAGAATCTACATTAATTATAAATCCCCTTGAAGACATAGCAAAATTAAAAGCATTAGCCTCAGAACCTAGAATTCAAATGCTCAATATCCTGAGGTCACAGACAATGAACATCAATGAAATTGCAGATGCATTAAAACTTCCTCAGTCTACAGTTGCAACGCACATATCCATTCTTGAAAATGCAGGACTCATTACAACAGAAGCCGTAAGGGCAAAAAAAGGAAACCAAAAACTATGCAGGCCTTCATTCCGAGAATTATTGATACAGTTTCCTGAAAAACAGAATACAGAAAAAAATTACATAGAGATAGAAATGCCTATAGGCATTTTTACAGACTGCAACGTTACAGCTCCTTGCGGCCTTTGCTCAACGGAACGAATCATAGGATTCTTAGACACTCAGGATTCATTCTTAAACCCAGACAGGATGAAAGCCGGATTACTTTGGTTTGGAAGCGGCAGCGTAGAATATAAATTTCCAAACAACACTATGTACGATCAGAAAAAGCTGACAAAGCTAGAGCTAACTGCAGAGCTTTCTTCTGAAACGCCAGGAACAAACTCCGTATGGCCGTCAGACATTACAGTATGGATAAACAAAGTTGAAATAGGCACATGGATGTCTCCCGGAGACTTTGGCGACAAGCGGGGAAAATACACTCCCATGTGGTGGAAGCTTGAAGGATCCCAATACGGCTTACTGAAGAACTTTTCCATTACGTCAGAAGGCAGTTTTGTTGACGGCGTAAAAATATCAGACGTAAAGCTTAGCGACCTTAACATTGCAGACCATCATTCCATACGAGTGCGCCTTGGCGTAAAAGAAAACGCAGAGCACATGGGCGGCATGAATATATTTGGAAAAGGATTCGGAAACTATGACCAGGGAATAATCCTGCGCTCCTATTTTGACGAATAAAAGTTAATAACTATTTTTTCAGATATTTATCAAATATTTTTGTTGTAAATATAAAAAACCCGTGATATACTTTTCAATAGATACTCTAAAGAGGGGTTTTTATGAAGCAAACAATTATTGTTGATACAAATAATAAGAAATCTGTTATAAGCAGGGACATTTACGGTCATTTTTCTGAACATTTAGGAAGATGCATTTACGGAGGTTTCTGGGTAGGGAAAGACTCTCCAATCCCTAATATAAATGGATACAATAAGGCTGTAGTTGAAGCCTTTAAAGACATAGACATTCCTAACCTTAGGTGGCCGGGCGGATGCTTTGCAGACGAATACCATTGGAAAGACGGTATCGGCCCTAAAGAAAACAGAAAAAAAATGATTAATACGCACTGGGGCGGAGTCGTAGAAGACAACAGCTTTGGAACCAATGAATTCATGGGCCTGTGTGATGAACTTGGATGCAAGCCGTATATTTGCGGCAATGTTGGCAGCGGTTCCGTACAGGAAATGGACGAATGGGTAGAATATATGACTTTCAGCGGAGAAAGTCCTATGTCCCGGCTTCGCGCTCAGAACGGCCATAAAGACGCATGGAAGCTCCCATACTTTGGTGTCGGCAATGAAAACTGGGGATGCGGAGGAAACATGCGCCCTGAATTTTATGCAGACTTATACAGAAGATACCAGACTTATGTCCGCCAGTATGGCAATGACAAGATCTTTAAGATTGCAGGCGGTCCAAACGTAGATGACTACAACTGGACAGAAGTCCTTATGAATAATGCAGGCCGATACATGGATGGCCTTTCTCTCCATTATTATACTTATGAATATAGATGGGAAGACAAGAGATCTTCAACAGGCTTTGATACAGAAGGATGGTACAGGATAATCAAAAATGCATTCCGCATGGATGAGCTTGTGCGCCGCCATGGCGAAATTATGGATAAATATGATCCAGAAAAAAGAGTTGCATTAGTTGTAGATGAATGGGGCAACTGGTTCGCTCCAGAACCTGGCACTAACCCAGGATTCCTTTACCAGCAGAATTCAGTATGTGACGCAGTCGTTGCAGGAATTCACCTGAATATATTCAATAACCATTCAGACCGCGTACGCATTGCAAACATAGCACAGGCTGTAAACGTTCTTCAGGCTCCAGTCCTTACAGAAGGTGACAAAATAGTCCTTACCCCTACATGGCATGTATTCCACATGTACAAAGGCCATCAGGATGCTCAGCTACTGGGAACGACATTTGCCAGCCAAAGCGCGGGACTTCATGACAAGGACCTCGTAATTCCAGGCTTAAGCGTTTCTGCATCAGAAAAGAAAGATGAAAAATCAGGAAAAATGAAATACCTTGTAACTATTGTAAATCCAGATGCTGACCAATCAAAAGACATTGAAGTTGGATTTGCTAACCTCAAGGGAACTATTGATTCTGTAAAGGCAACTATAATAAACGGTGAAAAGATGAATACAATCAATACCTTTGAAAAAGGCGATGCCGTAGTTGAAAAGACGCAGGATGCAAAGACAGTTGACAGGCAGACTGTTGCAGTAACAGTTCCTGCCCATTCTGTAGTATCAGTTACAGTCTATGCCTGATGAACGTCATCAAAGGTTCTGTCCTGAATGTGAAATAAGGGAACTGCAGTCTCAGGTCACAAAGGAAAGAATTGAAAATGATATTGCTAACATGGTTTATGTACCGGGAGTAACGGCTCCTGAGTACATATATAAAAAAAGGCTTGAAGCATGCAAGGCCTGCAATTCGCTGCAGGCTGAAATCATGTGTTCAGAGTGCGGTTCTTATGTAGCATACAGAGCAAGGATGCTGTCTGCTACATGCCCCTACCCGGGAAAGGACAAATGGCTTTTATCTCAAAGGAATGAAAAATGAAGACAAAGGTAACTGTTGTAAAAGACTTTATAAAAGGACAGGTTGACGACAACCTTTTTAGCTCTTTCATAGAGCATCTTGGAAGGGCTGTATATACAGGCATTTACGAACCAGGGCATCCAACAGCAGATGAACAGGGATTTCGCAAAGATGTCATTGATCTAGTAAAGGACCTGAACGTTTCGCTAGTACGCTATCCAGGCGGAAACTTCCTTTCCGGATATAACTGGAAAGACGGAATAGGTCCAAGAGATAAAAGGCCAGTACGACTTGACCGTGCATGGCATACAATAGAAACAAATCAGGTTGGAATTGATGATTTTTACGACTGGTCAAAAAAATCTGGCACGCAGATACTTGGCGCCGTTAACATGGGTACGGGAACGCCTCAGGATGCAGGCGATATAGTAGAATACTGTAATTTCCCAGGCGGAACCTATTGGAGTGACCTTCGCGCGCAGAACGGTCATAAGGATCCATACGACATTAAATACTGGTGCATCGGAAATGAAATGGACGGACCTTGGCAGATTTGCCACCTTGATGCAAATGATTACGGAAAAAAGGCCCTTGAAGCTGCCAAGATAATGAAGTGGACAGACGATTCCATAAAAGTAGTCGTATGCGGAAGCGCAACGTCTTCAATGCCGACATACCCTGAATGGGACAGAATCGTTCTTGAACATACCTACGATATAACAGATTACATTTCAATTCACCGCTATTTTGAAAACTACGGCAATGACGATGACTTTTTGGCATCTTTCTACGACATGGATCAATTCATTACAACATGCACAGCAACATGCGATTATGTAAAGGCCTTAAAGCGCAGCAAAAAGACAATGTACCTTTCTTTCGATGAATGGAATGTATGGTATCAGCAAAAGCAGGAAGCCCATCCATGGCAGGAAGCCCCTAGAATCCTGGAAGACAACTACTCCCTTCTTGATGCGCTGGTATTTGGAGGAATGGCAATCACCCTTCTTAACCATGCTGACAGAGTACGCATAGCCTGCCTTGCCCAGCTTGTAAATGTAATAGCGCCAATATTTACAGAGCCAGGAAAAGGGGCATTTAAGCAGAGCATATACTATCCTTTCCAGGACGTATCAGTATATGGAAGGGGAACGGTACTCTCCCCTGTCGTAAAGACAGAAAAAAAGGTAACAGGAAAATATGGTGAAGTTCCAGCTGTTATTTTTTCTACTGTATATAATGAAGAAAAAAATGAAGTAACAGTGTTCGCCTTGAATTCAAGCAAGACTGAAGTTTCAGAAACAGAAATAGACCTGCTTTCATTTGAAAACACAAAGATGATTTACAGGACAGAGCTTTTCGGGTCAGATTTAAATGTAAAGAATTCCCTTGCAGCTCCAGACTCTGTAAAGCCTGTTGCAGGAAAACTAGAAGAAAGCGAAAAAGGAACTTACAGGGTAACTTTAAAGCCTGCTTCATGGAACGTCATGAGGTTTAAGGTAAACTCTTTATAATTCTTTAAGTTGTACTTATTAAGGAGGACAATATATGAATTTGGCAGATTATGAATTTTGGTTCATTACTGGCAGTCAGGATCTCTACGGAGATGAAACTTTAAGGCAAGTAGCAAAGGACTCAAAAGAAATTGTAGAGTCCTTAAACAAGAATGCAGGCTTGCCTTGCAAACTGGTATGGAAGGAAACCCTTCTTACGCCAGAGTCAATTCACAAAACGCTTGAGCAGGCAAATTCTGATGACAAGTGTGCAGGAATTATTTGCTGGATGCATACATTCAGTCCTGCAAAAATGTGGATAGCTGGATTAAATGCATACAAGAAGCCGCTGCTGCAGCTTAACACTCAGTTCAATGTAGAAATTCCTTACGCTACAATGGACATGGATTTCATGAACCTTAACCAGAGTGCACACGGTGACCGTGAGTTTGGATTCATAACAAGCAGAATGGACCTTCCCCGCAAAGTTATCGTAGGACACTGGAATAACGAAAACACACAGAAACGCATTGCAGAATGGATGCGCATTGCCCGTGCAGTAGCTGACGGCAAAACTCTGCGCTGTCTCCGCTTTGGCGATAACATGCGTGAAGTTGCTGTTACAGATGGCGACAAAGTAGAAGCAATGATAAAATTCGGATGGTCAGTTCCATATTATGGAATCGGTGACCTTGTTGCCTACATGAACGACGTTTCCCAGGCAGATATTGATGCACTGTATGATGAATACAATCAGAAATATGAAATTGTATTGGGAAATGACAAAGACTTTACAATCAGCCATATCAAGGAACAGGCAAAAATTGAAATTGCTCTCCGCCGCTTCCTTAAAGACAATGACGGTAAGGCTTTATGTACAAACTTCCAGGACTTGCACGGCATGAAGCAGCTTCCAGGACTTGCAATCCAGAGACTCCTTGCAGACGGCTATGGATTTGGAGCAGAAGGAGACTGGAAGACTTCTTGTGTAGTACGCACATTCAAGGCAATAACAGCAGGACTCGTATCTACAGGCAAGGGCAATGCCTTTATGGAAGATTACACTTACAACTTGGTTCCAGGAAAAGAAGCAAACATGGGAAGCCACATGCTTGAAGTCGATCCTGAAATTGCAGTATCAAAGCCAAAGATTGAAGTTCATCCATTGGGAATTGGCGGAAAAGAAGACCCTGCCCGCCTCGTATTTAATGCAATAGAAGGAGAAGGCCTCGTAGCTGCAGTCGTTGACATGGGCAACAGATTCCGCTGCGTCGTAAACGAAATAAATGTAATTCCTCCAGAAGCACCGCTTCCAAAGCTTCCTGTAGCAAGAATGCTGTGGAAGCCGTATCCAAGCCTCCAGACTTCTGCAGAAGCATGGATTCTTGCAGGCGGCGGACATCATACAGCATTCAGCAACATCATAACTTCAGACATGATCAGAGACTGGTGCGAAATGGTTGGCATTGAATGCACTGTCATTGATAAAGCAACAACAATACCTCAGTTCAGAAATGAACTCAGATGGAATGCTGCTTACTGGAATACAAAGAAATAAATGCCTTTTATGAGCATTTAAATAAAAACTTCTAACAAAAACTGCCTGATACAGAAAGCATAAAGAAAGGAACACTTTTACTTATACTGTCAGGCAGTTTTTTTTCATTCCTGCAAAAATTAAAAATATTGATAATCTTATTTAAACTATATATAATGCTGGCAATATTTTAAAAACAAGGTCGTATCTTATCATGCAAACAATTGAAATTTTAAGGCAGCTGGCAATAATAATTATTTTTGCAAAATTGTTTGGACTTATAGCCAGAAGACTTCATGCTCCTCAAGTAGCAGGAGAAATAGTAGCAGGGCTTCTAATTGGCCCAAGCATTTTGGGATGGGTAAAGTCATCTCAGTTCCTTTCCGGCATGGCAGAAATCGGAGTCATAATGCTTATGTTTAATGCAGGACTCGGCACTAACGTTAATGAATTAAAAAAGAGCGGATTCAAAGCAACTCTAATTGCATGTGCAGGAGTTTTTGTACCGCTGGCATTGGGAACAATCCTGTTCATGAGTTTTTACGGATTTGACACAATTGGATCGGAACAATTCTACAGGGCATTATATATAGGAACAATCCTGACTGCTACATCAGTAAGCATAACTGTACAGACATTAAAAGAGCTTGGAAAGCTTTCAAGCTTCGTAGGAACAACAATCACAAGTGCAGCAATAATTGATGATGTCATAGGAATTATAGTACTGACCATAGTCATAGGATTCAAAGACCCTTCAACAGACATAATGTCAGTACTCATGCATACAGTCCTTTTCTTTATATTTGCTTGCGGCGCAGGCTTTATTTTCTATAAAATATTCAAGCTATTTGAAAAACGCTACGTACATACAAGGCGCATTCCTATCATAGGGCTTGCACTTGCTTTTTCATTTGCTTACATTGCCCAAAAGTATTTTAATGTTGCAGACATTACAGGCGCATACATTGCAGGCGTAATCCTTTGTACAACAAAAGATTCCTCTTACATATCCAGAAAAATGGACATAAACTCATACATGATTTTTGGGCCTGTATTTTTTGCAAGCATAGGCTTGCAGACAAACCTAAGGACGATAGACACCTCAATATTAATTTTTTCCGCTGCATTTGTAATTGTAGGAATGCTTGCAAAAGTAATTGGCTGTGCAGGAACATCAAGAGTTTTAGGATTCAATGCAATGAACAGCCTTATTATTGGATGCGGAATGATGACACGCGGAGAAGTTGCATTGATTGTTGCTCAAAGGGGACTGGCAGCAGGACTTCTGGAGCAAGAATTCTTTACGTCCGTCATACTGCTTATAATAATAAGTTCTTTAGTAACGCCTCTTATGCTGAAATTCCTATATTCAAAGACTAAAGAGCAAGATAAGGAATAATTTGCAGATTTGCAAAAACGAATATATAATGGAAGCATGCTGAAATTCTTATCTGTAAAGAAATTGCAAGCTTGGCTTAGGAATATGGACAATCTTATAATGCTAGCTTCCATTATTTTGGTTTTTACTCATTTCGTATGCTTTGATAAAAGAATTCAACTTTTCAATCAGTCTGCTTTTATAGAAATTCACGAGCATATACACATCCTGCCGCTTTTTTTATTAACAACGCTATTCGGAATAATACCATCCATATTAATGACCTCACTTTTCTTCTTCATCCTGTCAATAACAAATACAGACGCTTCATTCTCTGTATTTTTTTTGATACTGACTGTTTTACTGGCTCACTTTCCCGTACAAAAAAGATGGTATGCAAATAAAATAAAGACTTCCTTCTGGATTATAATTTCAACCATTATTCTTGGAATAGGATGGACTGCCCTGAGAAATTTCATGAAAGGAAGAGAATATGATATAGGCAATGCAATCTTTCACCTGAAAAATACCTTTCCAATAACTTTATTTGCAGGACTGTTCGGTTATATTTTTTTCAATTACGTGCCAATAAGCATACAGAAACATTTTTATAATGGAAAAATATATAACACTACGCAAGAAACATGCCCAGAAGCTCTTATAACTAAAAATTCAAAGCTCAGCAACAGGCTTTCAAATATGTTTTTGATAGAAGCAATAATCTTAGGCATCACTGCCATAGGCTTTTCAAGCATATTCCTAGGCTCTTCTCCATTTCCTTTTGATCCAAAGGCTTCTATAATCTTTTATGTAAAAATCTTTATAATGCTTTTAAATATTATAATCCCAAGCCTCATACTAATAAATTATTTTGCACAGAAAACCATTTCCATTCCAATAACACTAATGACTCAGGCAATGGAAGACTTTACAGAATCTACAGTTTCCCAAGAAAAAAAATCTGTCATTGACATTCATATTCTTCCTATTCACACGAATGATGAAATCGAACACCTGCATAATATATTAAAATCTACTACAAACACTATTTCCGACTATATTGAAAGCATACAGAAAAAACAGAAACTCGAGCAGGAATTAAAGATTGCAAAGGAAGCCTCAAAGGCAAAATCAGAATTTCTGTCTAACATGTCCCATGAAATCAGGACTCCTATCAATGCAATATTAGGACTGGATGAAATGATTTTAAGGGAATCGGCAGAAGACCCTATAAAGAATTATGCAGCAGACATTCAGTCTTCAGGAAAAACCCTTCTGACAATAATAAATGACATACTTGACTTTTCTAAGATAGAAGCAGGCAAAATGGAAATCATTTCTGCTCAGTATGATTTATCTTCTGTAATAAATGATTTGATAAATATGATTTCAAAAGGAGCGAAAGACAAGGGCCTTGCATTAAATGTAAATGTAGACAGAAACATACCTTACAGCCTTTTTGGAGATGAAACGCGAATAAAGCAATGCGTATTAAACATACTTACAAATGCCGTAAAGTACACCCATACAGGTTCCGTTACGCTTGACGTTACAAGCACAGACATTGACAGCAATAAAATCAGCCTGAGATTTAAGGTATCAGATACAGGAATAGGTATAAAGGAAGAAGACATAGACCGCCTTACAAGACCATTTGAACGAATTGAAGAAACAAGAAACAAAACAATAGAAGGCACTGGGCTTGGAATGAGCATAGTCACAAGGCTTCTTTCTTTAATGAACAGCAGGCTTGAACTGCATAGCGAATATGGAAAAGGCTCAGAATTTGCATTTTCAATAGAACAGACTGTAATAAGCAGAATACCGATAGGAGACTTTACAGAAAAATATAAGCATTCTTTGAACAGCCAACACTATCACGAATTATTCAAGGCTCCAGACGCTCATATCCTTATTGTAGACGACACAGTTCTTAATTTAAAAGTTGCAAAGGGCCTTTTAAAGAATACCGAGATTCTGATTGATACAGCTGAAAGCGGTCAGCAGACATTGCAGCTAGCAAAGCAAAAGCAATATGACATAATGTTTATAGATCACAGGATGCCTGGAATGGATGGCGTTGAAACACTTCATGCCCTTAAGAAAATGACAGATTCCAAAAACTTAGCCACGCCATGCATAGTCCTTACTGCAAACGTAATCAACGGTGCAAAAGAAATGTACCTGTCAGAAGGATTTAACGATTACCTTCCAAAGCCTATTGATGCCACTGAGTTTGAAAAAATAATCATAAAGTACCTTCCTAAGGAAAAAGTCTTGCTGCAGCAAAACGATACAAAAGAAAGCGTTTCTAGAACTAAGGAAAAATTTCCAGAAATAAAGGGGTTAAGCATTGACGAAGGCATAAAAAACTGCGGCTCGGAAGAATTGTTTCTTGAAATGATACAGGAATACCGCAATACCATAGAAAAAAAGGCATTGCAAATAGAGCAGTTCTTAAAAGACGGCAATATAAAAGATTATACAATCCTTGTCCATGCCCTAAAGAGTACGTCGCGCCTCATTGGCATTAAAGAACTTCACGAGCAGGCAAAATATCTTGAAAGCTGCGGAGATGCAAAAAAAATGGAGGAAATTCAATTAAAGACGCCTCAAATGCTTTCTCTGTATAGAAGTTACAAAGACGCACTGGAACCTCTTGCGTGCATTGGAAAACAAGCAGAAGAAAATAAAGAAATCATAGAGCCAGGCAAATATGAAGAAGTCCTTTCTGCCATAAAGGAATTTATAAGCGCTTACGATTACGATACAGCGGATCAAATTGTAAAGCAAGTAGACGAATATAAGATTCCAGAAGAAAAGGCAGAACAGTGGTCTAAGCTAAAAGGACTTATTTCGGCCGTTGACCAGACAGGCATAATGGAATTGCTTTCATAATGCTCTTAACGCCTTTTTATGTTCATCACTGACCCTAAAGCTTTCACAGGCTTTTTGGACAGTTTTTTTTAGGCACCAGTCATTAAGCCTGCCCTCTTTTAAATACATGAATGACGGTTCCCACTGCTTGGCAAGGGCCGTTGCAAAATACCAGGCAATCATCATGTTTACATAATAATTATCGTCAGCATTCTTAATATGAGTCCTGCATAACGAACCTACCAAGGACAAATAGTCTTCAGAAAAATCATCATCCAAAAAATAATTCATAAGCAGCCTAATTGCAAACCTTACTGTATATGCATGAGAAGAATAAAGCCAACGGTCAATGCATGGCAATAAATCATTCCTATGCTTTTTTAATATATTGCAGCATAACTGATCGCAAGTCGCCCAGTTATTGACAAAAGGCAAAAAGCGCTCTATTTCCTTAATGCACCGTAAAAAATCCTTTTGATTACTGATAAGGAAAGAATGAAGCTGATTTTCTTCAAAAAATGCATGAGGAAGCTCTGAAAAAAATAAATCTTCATCAAATTCCCCTCTAAGGCTTTTTTTATGGAGTTCCTTTGCAAGTTCCTTTAATGCAGGCGTACGGACTCCTATAACAGACTCAGCAGAAACATTTGGTATAAGCCTAGACTGAAACTGAGCATACTGTAAATCTTTTAGGAAAAATAATTTTTCCAGAATTTCTTTCATAAAAAAATGATAACGTTAAAAATAATCTTTTTCAACAATATGTTTTGTGCTACAATACACCATATTTCAGGAGACAAAACTATGAGTGATTACAAAATTGAAACAAAATGCCTTACAGCCGGTTATACGCCTAAAAACGGAGAACCAAGACAAATTCCAATTATTCAGTCTACAACATTTAAATATGACACAAGCGAAGACATGGGAAAGCTTTTTGATCTGGAAGCAAGCGGATATTTTTACACCAGACTTCAAAACCCTACAAACGATCATGTTGCAGCAAAAATTGCCGCCCTTGAAGGGGGTACTGCAGCAATGCTTACTTCTTCAGGTCAGGCTGCAAATTTTTTTGCACTTTTTAATATCTGCGAAAACGGCAGCCATATCGTAGCTTCATCTTCCATATATGGAGGAACATTCAATCTTATTTCAGTTACTATGGCAAAGATGGGCATTTCTGTCACATTCGTAAACCCAGACTGTACAGAAGCAGAACTAAATGCAGCATTTAAGGAAAATACTAGAGCCGTATTTGGAGAAACAATTGCAAACCCTGCTCTGACTGTACTTGATATTGAAAAATTTGCAAAAGCAGCTCACTCTCATGGAGTTCCTCTTATTGTTGACAACACTTTTCCAACGCCTATAAACTGCCGCCCAATTGAATGGGGTGCAGACATAGTAACGCATTCAACAACAAAATACATGGACGGTCACGGCTCTGCAGTTGGAGGTGCAATTGTAGATTCTGGAAAGTTTGACTGGATGGCTCATGCAGATAAATTTCCTGGGCTCTGTACCCCAGATGAATCATACCATGGCATTACTTATGCTGAAAAATTCGGAAAGGAAGGTGCATTCATAACAAAATGTACCAGTCAGCTCATGAGAGATTTCGGCTGCATCCAGTCTCCTCAGAATGCATTCATATTAAATTTAGGATTGGAATCACTGCACGTCAGAATGCCCCGCCATGTAGAAAACGGACAGGCTGTTGCAGAATTTCTTTCAGGACAGGACAAAGTACTTTCTGTAAACTATCCAGGACTCAAAGGCGACAAGTATTACGAAATCGCAAAAAAATACCTTCCTAATGGAGGATGCGGAGTAGTTTCCTTTGAATTAAAGGGCGGCAGACAGGCTGCAGAAAAATTCATGAAGCATTTAAAGCTTGCAAACATAGAAACTCATGTTGCAGATGCAAGGACATGCTGCCTGAATCCAGCAACCTCTACGCATCGCCAGATGTCTGATGAGCAGTTAAAGGCTGCCGGCATTCCAGCAGGCTTAATCAGAATTTCCTGCGGCTTGGAAAATAAGGAAGATTTAATCAATGACCTTAAGCAGGCATTGGAAAAAATCTAAAACATCATAAGCTGACTAAATACTAGTGTCATTTATGTCTGGAAATATTCGTACGAGTATTTGAAATACGAGTATTTGAAATACGAGTATTTAGAAATACGAGTATTTCCAGTAAATTCTCCTAAAAAGCATCCATAATAAAAAATCATACGCCTTCTTTAATATATTTAAATAAATTTCAGAAATAACAGGATTTTCTAAAATAAAATGTAACACCTTAATGGGAAAAATCATTATATTTATTGAAAACTTGAATGTAATCAAGTATCAATACAGGAGGTTTTACCTTTTTTATGAAGAATTTAACTACAAAAATAATTGGAACAGCAGCAGTTGCAGCTGTATCATTCGGACTATTAGCCTTTTCATGCAAGGCAAACAACGGTTCTGCTAACGTAGCATTTGCAGAAACAAAAAGATCAGCATCAGCCAGCCTTCCTTCAGATTCACTAAGCGTAACTCAGGCCTTGCAGTCAACATTCCGCTCAATCAGTACAGAAGTTCTTCCTGCTGTTGTAGAAGTTGATGTAACAGAAACAACAAAAGTTCAGACATTCAACCCTTTTGAAGGCTCTCCATTTGACTGGTTCTTTGGCAGTCCTGACAGAAACGAAGACGAAAAAGATAAATCACGAGAAATGCAGCAGTCTGCACTTGGCAGCGGCGTTATCGTAAGAAAATCAGGAAAAACAATTTACGTTTTGACAAATAATCACGTTGCCGGAAAAGCCACTACAATTAAAATCAAGCTCAACGACGGCCGCGAATTTGACGGAAAGCTCGTTGGTGCAGATGAAAGAATGGACATAGCCCTTGTTTCATTTGAAAGTACTGACAGCAACATTACTATTGCAAAACTTGGAGACAGTAACAACGTTCAGCAGGGAGACATAGTCCTTGCCCTTGGAAGCCCTATGGGTTACTTTGCCTCTGTAACACAGGGTATCGTAAGTGCAACAGGAAGAAGTGGTGGACAGATAGGATCAATCAGCGACTTCATACAGACTGATGCTGCAATCAACCAGGGAAATTCTGGAGGACCTCTTGTAAATATCAATGGAGAAGTAATCGGAATCAATACATGGATTGTATCTCAGTCAGGCGGAAGCCAGGGCTTAGGCTTTTCAATTCCTATTAATAACATAAAGACTGCAATCGACCAGTTTATAAGCAAGGGAAAGATAAGTTACGGATGGCTGGGAGTAAGTCTTGTTGAGCCTACTGCAGAATATAAGAAAGACCTTGGAGTTGATGAAAAGCAGACTGGCGCATTTGCGGCTGAAATCTTTATGGACAGCCCTGCATTTAAGGGCGGCATGAGAGCAGGAGACTTCATTACCCAGCTTAACGGTCATGACATTAAAGATGTTGACCAGCTTGTACGTGAAGTAGGAAACCTTAAGGCCGGTGAAACTGCAAAATTCACAGTTGTAAGAGGCAAAGCAAAGACAGAGCTTTCTATCAAGATTGAGGAACGCTCACAGACAGTCGCTTCTGACAATGGAAAATTATGGCCAGGATTCATAGCATCCCCTCTTTCAGAAGCAAACAGAAAGCAGCTTAAGCTTGATGACAAGGTAAAGGGCGTTATTGTAACAAGCATACAGGAAAAATCACCTGCTGCTGCACTCAGACTGCAGAATGGAGATGTCATTACAGCAGTAAATGACAAAGCAATAACAAGCGTAAAGGAATTCTATGAAGCTCTTGATACTTCCAAGAATAAAGAAATCTGGTTTGACGTCTACAACAATGGACACACAATCACAACCGGACGATATAAAATAAAATAAAAAAAAATAAAAATTTTTTGGAATTTCTTGTAACCTTCTATATTGAGGTTGGTTATTGTTTATGTAAGGCAAGAGAAAGTGCGGCACTTACTAATAGAAACTCCTTGAAATGGCCTCTGTGTGGTAGCAGAGGTCGTTTTTTTTGAAAGAAAATCTGTTTTTAACATATACATTGCGAAAGTCTGAAAAATAGTATAAAATGTGTTTACGTTATATCTAAAGGAGATTTTACATGGCAGAAAAGAAAAAACATAAAATTGTATCTGCATCAACAGGACAGGCTGTAAAGCCAGGCAAAAAGCCGGCAGCTGCAATCCAGCAGACAGGTAATGCTACAGGACTGCGCATTGGTGCCGTAATCCTATGGGTAGCAGCACTTGCCTTTGAAGTACTGGCAATAGCCCTTATCTTGGAAAAACTTCTTATCCTTCCACGGATAGACCCTCTGTATAAAGGCATAGCAGCACTCATACCAGATGCAATATGTGTAATAATAGGATCAATTTTATGGAAGAAAGCTAACCATATAGATCCTGCTTCCCAGAAGAATGCCCTTAAATTCTGGCTGTGGAACAACATGGGAGTAATCGTAAGTGCAGCAGCATTTATTCCTTTCATAGTAATTCTGCTTACAAACAAGAATGCAGATAAAAAAACAAAAGCTATCGGTGCTATAGCAGCTGCAATACTTCTTGCAATATCAGGTCTTTCAAGTTATGACTGGAATCCACTTTCTCAGGAAGCTGTTGCAGAAGCAGCTGCAGGAACTGGAGTTTACTGGACAGAACATGGAAAGAAATTCCACCTGTATGAAGACTGTCAGGCTCTTGACCGTTCAGAAACACTCATTACAGGTAGCGCACAGGAAGCTATTGATGCTGGAAAAGGTACAATCTGCAAGTTCTGTGAAAAAAGACATGAAAGGGAAGTTGCAGCAGCAGAAGTCCCTGTAGAAAATCTTTCTGTAGAAGAATAAACACATTAATAAATCCATTATGATTTCAATTGAAATCATAATGTGATGAAGAATTTTTCTGCCGGAAAAAAATTTTTTTCTCCTAAAGAAAATTTTTTTTCTCCTAAAGAAAATTTTTTTTCTCCTAAAGAAAATTTTTTTTCTCCTAAAGAAATTTTTTTTCTCCTAAAGAAATTTTTTTTTC
>JAILPY010000177.1 GCA_024699235.1 Treponema sp.
GTTATATGGATATATTAGGATTTTGGTATAAAAGAGGAAGAAAAGAATGAGTTTAGATAATGAAAATACCGTTGATATTCATGACTCAGTAAGTCAGATGGTAAAAGTCGATTTAGAGCAGCAGGAATTGCTTAAAAACTATCCTCCTGAATATGGAAATCCATCAAAAAAATCTAAATATGAAGAGGCCCTCAGTATCCATAAGGGGCAGAATGGTAAAATTACGATTTCAAGGTGGAAGCTCAATGATAAAAAAGACTCTTCCCAACTTATAAAACACAATCTTACATGTTCTGTTAGTAATGAATATTTTAAGTATGAAGACGTAAGCACTGAAGATAAAATGGTCTTTTATCTTAATTATGCAGATCCAAACCTGTTCGGCTATTATGACGGAGACCTATTTACCCAGGATGAAATTCAAACTTTGGAACATCCTTTGCTTGGTTCTGTAATGGAATACATAGACAAAAACGAAACGGATGTTCTTCGCTCCCGTACAGAAGAAAAAGGAGAGCCCACTCCGTATGTCGTAGAAAATGTTCCTTATTGGATTTGCGTAAATATAAATTCTGTCCTTCCAGATGGAAAGATTTTAAATCTCTACGGACGACTGTTCTCCCAGGCAACAAAAGATGAAATTGATCTTGGTATAAAGCCCATTCAAGATGAGAGAAGAAATAATATTATTGCCATGGCTGCACCGACACCTACTTCTAGTTCAACTGAATATAAACGTAAAGAACTTGAAAAACTCCTGAAAACAGTTCTTGCAGCCTTCGGAGGTGCAAAAAAAGCAGCAGAAGCCAATGGCCATAAATCCTGTCATATTCATACAGGAAACTGGGGAGCCGGAGCATTCGGAAATAATCGTGAGCTTATCTATTTTGTACAAATGATTGGAGCTTCAAGCATCGGAATACAAGAACTGATTTTTCATTCAATTGATCAGGGAGATTTAAAAAAAGCCCAGGAAAAATATAACGATTGGAAGGGGAACTGCAGTTTTGAAGACTGTCTGGAGCTTCTGATGGAGCAACATTATACCTGGGGAAACCCAGATGGAAACTAGTAATTAAAAAAAAATTTATGATTACTCAAGAAACAAATTTGGCTGTGTGAAATTGTTCGCTCAGCCTTTTTTTATTTCCTTTTACCTTTATTTTTGTATTGTTTTATTTTCTCAAAACGCTTAAAAAAGTTCTTTAACATTTTCTTATCGCCCTTATAATTATTGCTATAAGCCGTGGAGGAAAATATGACATTCAATATTCTTTTATGTACCTTGGTAGGACTTTTGGCCTGTATACTCTTTATGAAGATATTCCGCCGAAGGACACTTCAGCTGTGCATTATCCTAATTCTTTTCTGTATTGCGTT
The DNA here is from genome assembly GCA_024699235.1 of Treponema sp. Classification (GTDB taxonomy): domain Bacteria; phylum Spirochaetota; class Spirochaetia; order Treponematales; family Treponemataceae; genus Treponema_D. Next base: position 1,381 of record JAILPY010000177.1, read on the forward strand.
AATTCTGTGTATGAAATTTGATATAAGATTCTAATGAACCTTACAATTTAAGAAGGGGGGATGATAATGGTTGATTCAGTAATAAAAAAAATAGAAGAAAAACTTAATGAAATCTGTGAAAATCGCAGGCTGATTTTGAATCAGATTATTGAATCCTGCAAAGATGCTCCATCTGAAAAAAGAGAAGCGGCATTGGCAGCTTTGGGCGATTTCGGGAAAAAAGATGATTCAGACGCCCATATAGAAAGTTTCTTCAAAGAAGAATTTCCTAAATTACTTGAAAAATTGACCGTATTTCTCTCTGCTGGGGACCCTCGTCTCCATGACTGCCTGTGGGAACTGGGTGAAGCTACTTTAGTGGGAATAAAGGCAGGGCTTTTGGAAAAGGGAAGGGAAGATGTATGCAATCAGCTGGGGAACTTTGTCTTTACCTTCGATGATATTTCAAAACTTGATGACAGGGATATTCAGAAAATACTCCGTGAAATTGACACCGACTATTTGAAAAAAGCATTGCTGATTTCGACTGAGGAAGTAAAAGAAAAATTCTTTAACAATATGTCCATGCGTGCTTCAAATACACTGAAGGATGAATTAAAGTACATGAAAAATATACCACGCGAAAAGTCATTTGATGCAAGAAAGAAAATCTTAAATGTTATGCTCAGACTGGTTCAATGTGGTGAAATTGACCTGCCTGTTTTTATCGATGAAAGAATTAATCAGCCCGATTTTATCGGTGGAGAGATTTGGAATGACCTATATTAAATGCTGGTATAAATCTGCAGATAAGAATCATCTTGATGAATGGAAGGAAATCCCCTCTCAGATGGAAGATGAACGACTTATTCTCTGCGATCCCATAAGAAACCGCATTCTCTGTCCTGTTCACTGTCAGTGGGAAGAATACAAGCAAGAAGGGGAATTTGACCTGATTTGCAGCAGAGGAAAAAAATCCCATGGAATCATTGT
>JAILPY010000183.1 GCA_024699235.1 Treponema sp.
GGAAAGAGTAAAGGCAAGGAATCCTGAGCTTTATGAGGAAATGAGAAGCCTTAAAAGCATCAACTTAAGGTCTAAAAGCTACTTTTTTGGTTTGCAGAATATTTATTTGCGTCCCTGAACCTTCTTTTTTTAGAAATTGAATCTCTTTTGGGAAGCAAATATTTTTTCATCTCGTTTTCTAATGTTTTTATTAATCGATTTTTTCTCCGCTTATTACTTTCAATGATAATCTTTATGAAATCCTGTGCGAACAGACCTATGGCCATATTCTCGTTCAGGTGCTGATGATATTTTGATTTCTTTTCTTCTGTTTTCAGAAGCTGCTCTTCGACATACTCAATCATATCCTCCATCATGTTATATACATTAATCTGTGCAAGAAAATCGTGCTCGACATAAATGCTTGCCTGATCACTGACACTCTCAAACTTCATATTGTTTTTCAAGGTATGATAAGCTTCTTCGATTTTCCATCTCAGGAAATATGCAGAACATATTTCTTCCCCTCTGATTTTTGCCGGGAGATTCGTAAGAACAGAAAATTCCTTTCCTGACGGGCTGATTTCATTTACGACCCTTGTATTTATGCTTTTAAGGCTTCTCATTTCCTCATAAAGCTCAGGATTCCTTGCCTTTACTCTTTCCAGTCTCTTTCTGTTTATTTCAAGCGAGATTTCTTCATCATCAGATTTTAACATCGCTCTTTCTTTATTAAATTTACCAGCAGTCAGACGGATGATGTAATTTATTCCTGTTTTCTCAAGGTAATATAAGAGCTCAAAACTTGGATATCCCCTGTCAAAAATTACAAGAACTTTCTGTTTGATTCCTATTCTTCCAATTGCATCCAGGTTTCTTTCTGCCGCGCCAAGCTCACATTCCCTGACATTACAAATTTGCAGATCCAGGAAGAACTTGTTGTAAACGTCAAACAGCCCGCTTATCATTGCCCTTGCAGGACTTTCTGTTCCGTGCTGATTTCGCAAGGCTCCATACTTCTCCCTGTTTTCTTTCGAGTTAGGTATTTCCACCTTGCTTCCGTCTATTGCCAGAACCACATAGTCATTCCATGTCTTTACATCATCGGTACAGCTATAAAAATTATTCAGATATTTATCATTCAGATATGTAAAAACTTCAGGATTTAAATTCTGGCGGGCTTTGAAATATGCCTGCTTTGAGATTTGTTCCTGGTTCTTTGCCTTGAAAAAATTCCTTAGTTCCATTGCGCACGTCTGCTTCCTGCTTGTCAAGATACTTATTTAATATCACAGACTGGCATTTTTCTTTTACGTGTAAATGCTTTCTTGTTATCTCCTTTTGTTTTTATCTCACCTGTAACAGTTTCCCATCTTTTCTTGAATGTAAGCCCCACCTATTTTTCCCACCTAAGGAATTTTATCTTATTTGGAATTCTTTAAATAGAGGGGCTTAAGTTGATGATGTTAAGCGGAAGCCCGCCCCGGGCAAAAAAAAGGATTCCGTGCGGTGCGGAATCCTTACAACGCCAAGCGACATTGGCTGAGAGTAAATTAACCGGAATCTCTAAAAATCAAAAATGCCTCCTAGAGATATTCCGAAGCCCGGAAAGCAGAAAGCCTCCCTGCTCCCCGGGCTGTTTTTTTGCTTTGCGCAAAGCTATTTTGCAACGCAAGCAGCCTCGCGTTCAAGCTCATCTTTGAGTGCAAGAACTTGCTCTAAGGGAAGACCTGTCCCCTGTGCAATTTGCTCTGGCGACCCAAGATTCATACGAAGAAAATTCTTCGCATTGGCGATAGCGTTTTCTTGAATTCCACGTTTCATGCCAGTTTTTAACCCTTCTGCAAGTGCGATTTTCCTAGCTTCTGCAGCTCTCTCTTTTCCGTATTCTTCTACAATCCTGCACATAGTTTTTACTCCCCCTTCTTGATTTTTATGGTAGCGAACCTTCTCTGCTAGCTCGCTGTAGTTCATTTCATCGGCGTTGGGTGTGTTGAAGTCATGCATCAGTTTGCCGAGCGCGTCGTTTCCCCTGTATGAGCCATTCACGTAGATTATATTACAGCCGTCGTCAAATGGCAAATACGTGCCGTCCGTTTTGGCGAGTTCTATACTTTTTCTGACCCTATAGAACGGCTGTCCCAAGCCATAATAATCATTTTCTGTGATGAAGATTATGTATGTCTCTGGAAGCTGCGTGAATTCTTCTTTCTTTTTGAGACAGTGGCTGTCCAGCATAGCTTGGTTATACCTAACTCGCTTGGGCGAGGCTCCCTCATCTGCCCGCTGCACCTCTACGTTGTAGAGCTTGCCCTTGTCGTCTTCTGCGAGAATGTCCAGCCTTACCGAACGTCCGAAGAGATTTCGTTTCTCCTTTTGCGTCGTGACTTTCTTTACTCGTAAATCGTCACGATTAAGAAGAATTCGCAAGAGAAATTCCGTTGTTGCATTGTCGCCATCGAACACCACGGTCATGAAGTCGTCGTCCATAAGCCGCATTGCCTGGATTCGGGCGAGCATTGCGGGATCGATTGTGTCAAGAATGCTTGTCATATTTTTCTTTTACCTCCACTTATTTATTTCAAAAAAAAGTGTGTTTTCGGCAACGTAGACTAAAAATTTTTGAAAAAAATTCGCTGCATGGATGCAGCGGTAAAGCAAAGCGAGAATTTTGTTTACAAAATTCTCGGCAGGAATCCGAAAATCCAA
>JAILPY010000184.1 GCA_024699235.1 Treponema sp.
GACACCGTGCCTTCTATGTACTTGCAAAGGCTTCTGTAAGAGCGGTTCTTTAACAGGCGCCTAGCGCTTTTCTTCATTTGCCCCTTGCAGTTCCTGCCCCGCAATATGCCTGAATAGTCTATCTGCTGCCCGGATTCAACCATATCCATTACGCGCCTGTTCTGAATCAGCGCGCTTTCCAAAAGCAGAGAGGTGGTCACCCTCCTTGCAGACCCCTTGTCGCAGGCTAATATCGCCTGCATTAAGACTGCAGCGTCACGGAATTCGCCTGGCCTTGTTGCAAGGCAAAGCAGCGGCGAAAATGAATTTTCAAACAGATAGACATAATCATAAACGAGGGTTTCAAGAGTTAAATTATTTATGTACATTCGCAGTATATGGCCGTACTTCTTATTGGAGGCTGCAAGAGATACGATTGTCACAAAATGAAAGACATGGAGCAGAATGACATGCACAGCTATGCCAGCCATCATCTTTATGGGCAAGTGCAGGTCCAGCATCATTACTGCTGCAATTGCACCCACCACAGAAAGATGAAAATATAATTTACGGTACTTAATCACAACGATGGTGCTGAAACATTTGAACATTCTGTTAAAAGTCCTTTTCCTTAGGGCAAGATAGCGCACTACCCTTTTTAACGACTGCTTTTCTGCATCTGTCATTTCATTATTCATAAGGCAATTCAGGTTCCCTGCAAAATCGAGGGGAGCTAGTGGATAAAAACGGCTGAGCAGGATACCTATGCAGATAAGACTGTCAGCCGAATATGAAAACTTGTTGGTAACGGAATTGTATTATTACAGGCTAAAGGCAACCATGCCTAAAGCGTCCGACAAAGTTATACTGAAAACAAATTTTTGTCAATGGGCACACAAGGCATTTGTCCTGAATGAGCTTTCCTCCTTTTTTACGAATTAAACTTTTATCATGAAAGTCCGTGTTTTCCACACCATTTTATGAAAGCTATCTTTGCAGGTCCTTTTAATGAACCATTGTAATCACTTCTGGACTGTAATATTTTTTTATTCTTGCTGACTTCAATGCAAATCTCGCAATTTTCATCTAGAACAGCATAGACAATCGTTGTCTGATTTTGCAGCACCCTGCTTGTATAAGAATATACGCAGTTATGCATTGTGGAGCCAACATAATGCAGGGTATCGCTGTCAACCGGAAGAAGAAATTTATAACCGTCAATTTCATCTTCCAGAGCCTTTTGCTCAGGAGTGTAGGTAAAAACTCTGTTTGAATTTTCAATATTATGTGCGATTTTAGAAAGCATATCATGGTTCCGTCTTGTAAAGCCATTTTTTAGCACCATTTCTTTTTCTTCATCTTTAAGCTCCGTAAAATAATCTTCAAAAAGCCTTGCCGTATCTTCCCTGTCTCTGGAATCCAATTGAGGCTCCCGATTAAGCGCATTCCAAGTTGCCCGCTCCCCTCTCTTGGGAATTGAATAACGGCAGAAAAATTCAAAATAATTATGATCCTCCCTTTGGCCATCAAGCCGAGGGATCCCTAGATTATTTATAAAGGTTGTACCATTGTTTACAAGACTAATATTGGAATCTCCATAGAGAATCATATCCATGCGCTTATTATAACTTGGCCTATATATCTTTTCTTCGAAGAATGTTTTGCAGCAGACAGACAGTATATCCAGGATTATATTTATATCATGGAAGCCCATGTTCAGAAGGTCTTTGTACCAGAGCAAGGCATGGGGACATTTCTCAAAAATCTTTCGTAATTTTGGAAATGAAGTAATCCCCAGTTTACTGCAGAACTCATTGTAAATATCAGGATTGTCACGATTTAGAAATGTTTCTTCGCCTAAACTGTAGAATAGCTCATAAAAATCAAAAATATTTGCCTCATAAGGATAATGAGCCAGGGCCAGCAAAAGACTAAAACCACGGTAATAGTTTTTATTTATGCGGATTTTTTTCCCTGCATAGGATTCCAGTAATTTCTGTGCCGCAACTTCCATTTCTTCCGAGATGCACTCAGGATAATCAGGCATTTTTTCCCCTGCATAATAATAGCAGCCCTTTGTATAAGCAAAGATTTTTACTTTCTTACCTGAATAAAAGAAATGGGAGTTATCCTTACCGTGAAAAAAAAGGCTGTTTACGGTTCTTTTTTCAGGAATTCTTGTAAGTGTAAGGTTTCCGTCTTTCAGTAAAGAAAATTTCTCTGAATCAATATACCTTTCTCTGATCAGTGCTGTGCTTTCATCGATGTTTACTTCCAGGAAAATAAGGAAAACAGACGTATAATCTTCTGTTTGCGAGCCAGCATCAATTGAAGGAGCTTTTGTCTTTCTTGGATTTGAAAGAATTATGACTCCGTTATTCTCAGGATCGGCTTTTGGATTTTCACTATCAAAGTAGTAAGGAACAATGATTCCATGGGATTTTTTTCCTCTGCTGCAAATCAGGTCAAATTCCCCTTCTTGCTTGTATTCTTCCCACTGACAGTGAACAGGACAGAGAATGCGGTTTCTAATGGGATCGCAGAGAATAAGCCGCTCATCTTCCATCTGAGAGGGGATTTCCTTCCATTTGCCAAGATGATTCTTATCTGCAGATTTATACCAGCATTTAGTATAGGTCATTCCAAATTTCTCCTTCCATAAAAGCAGGCAGGACAATTTCATCATATTGAACCAGCCTGAGCATGGCATTTAATATTTTCTTTCTTGCTTCAAATGACTCTTTGCGTGGGATATTTTTCATGTACTTTAATTCATCCTTCAGTGTATTTGAAGCACGCATGGACATATTGCTAAAGAATTTTTCTTTTACTTCCTCAGTCGAAATCAGCAATGCTTTTTTCAAATAGTCGGTGTCAATTTCACGGAGTATTTTCTGAACATCTCTGTCATCAAGCTTAGAAATATCATCGAAGGTAAAGACAAAGTTCCCCAGCTGATTGCATACATCTTCCCTGCCATTTTCCAAAAGCCCTGCCTTTATTCCCATTAAAGAGTCATCACCCAGTTCCCACAGGCAGTCATGTAAACGAGGGTCCCCAGCAGAGAGAAATACGGTCATTTTTTCAAGTAATTTAGGAAATTCTTCTTTGAAGAAACTTTCTATCTGGGCGTCTGAATCTTCTTTTTTTCCGAAATCCCCCAAGGCTGCCAATGCCGCTTCTCTTTTTTCAGCAGGGACATCTTTGCAGGACTCAACAATATGGTTTAAAAGCAGCCTGCGATTTTCGCAGATTTCATTAAGTTTTTCTTCCATCTCATTTATTACTGAATCAAGCATACATAGCCTCCACAGTCTATATTATACAACAGCAGATGAACAATTAAAAACTTTTTCTTTATATTTCGGGAATATTAAACAATACAAAAATATAGGAATTGCCACACGTTCAAGCCTGAAGTTCCGCTTTCTTTCTTGATTGTGCCGTCAGCATTTCTTCCAAGCCAGGGATTTTTCAGCTGCACAAGCTTTGCCCTCTCCATTTCAGATTCTCTAGTCTGCTTGTAAAGTCAGACAAAAGGAGTGGTAAGTCAGCAACCGTATTTCCAAGTAGACAAATGGTTTCCAAGGGTAAAGCCTCCCTCTTCAAAGCTGTCAGCGGTCAGTGATTTTTGCAAAATCGGCTGGTCGTATTCCAAAATAATGGCTGAAACTTTTGCCCCTTCCAGATCCACAAAGCCGTAGGAATAAACAGCTTTTACTGCATCAGAAGCAGATTTTGATTCAGAAGGGACTTTGTTAGATGCACATGAAGAAATAAAAAATGCAGCTGCACGAAGAGTCAGAGTTCCAGATAAAAGTTTTTTCATGAGATTCTCCCTGTGTTTTTTTCCACGCAATAAAGAAAATTCGTGCTTATGCACAAGGAGTTTTTACCCGCCCGTCAGCGTCTAAAGTCTACCAGCTTTGTCAGTTCTTGCGTCTGACAGTAATAGGATACGGAAGGGAAATGAGAAAAAAGGGGGAAAATAATAAATATTTAGGAGTCCATTGAAAGCCCTTTTTCACTACTGAATAAAAATCGCATTTCTGCTACAATCCTTCAAATAAGGAAAAGACTATGGCCAGTATTTTGATAAAAGACACGACACGAGAAGAAAGGGAAGCAATTGTCCGAAACTCTTTGGGTGACGACTATGATGTAGGCTGCGGCTATGAATCAGCAGGAATCAATTATCAGCTCTATATTGACGGCATCAAGGAATTACGCGAGTTGAACATGGAAGCAAATTGCGGATTTGAAGTCGCTCATCCTGAAGAAAGAAAATCCACCTGTGAGATGGTGTAAGATGGAAGTCAGTCAAAAAGATATGAAGATACTGCTGAAATCACAGCAGGGGGAATACGATGCAGGTCAGTCTCCATATCTGTCCTTATTCCTGGAAACAATAAAGGCAATGCCGCATAAAATAATCTGCACAAAGGTTGATGATGGAGTTGCAAGTCCAATTCTAAAAAGGCTTGGGCTTGCAGTAAGGCTCATCAGATAAGAAACTGGAATGCGAACTCCAAAGGCGCCCACAATTCCCTGAGCCATTACAAATGCCGTCCTTCCACAGCCGTTAAAGTAACCAATAAAGCAGAAAAGGAAGGATACGAAAAGAGTGTCGATTGCATAGGCCTTGAGATAGCTGTGGGCCGCCGCAATTACTTCCCTATCCTTAGAGAAGATGGCAGCAAGCAAATCCCCTCGGAAAAAGGCCGCGGAACCAATCAGAAGCCCACAGGCGAAAGAAGCCATGATTGAATAGGCAAGGGCCTTTTTAGCCCTGTCATATTTATTGGCGCCAACATTCTGGGCAACAAAGGCAGAAAGGGACTGAGAGAAGGCAGAAGGCACAAGCATGATAAAGCCGCATACGCGTTCTGCGACCCCAACTCCTGCCGAGGCAATTAAGCCAAGGCGGTTGATAATAGCCGCAATCACCAGGAATGAAATTGTAACCAGGCCGTCCTGCAAGGAAATTGGAGCGCCAGTTCTTATTACCAGCTGAATAAGAGGGCCATTCCAGCGAATATTCTTCTTTGAAAATGAGAAAGGAAGCCCCTTCTTTTTTACGACAGCCAGGCAAAAGATAACGCTTAGGCCCTGGGCAAGAACTGTAGCATAAGCCGCCCCTGCAGCCGCCATCTTAAAAACTGCAACAAATAAAAGATCGCCAAAGATGTTTATAATGCAAGCCACAAGCACAGTTAGCAGAGGCGTCTTAGAATCTCCCATCCCCCTGAAAAGTCCGCCAAGAACATTGTAGCCGGCAATAAAGAGAGTGCCTGCCGAACAGATGTGGACATAAGCCAAGGTCTTGTCAAAGGCCTGCGGGGGAGTCTGCATCAGAATAGCAAAAGGGCGAGTCAGGAAAATCATTAAGACTGTAACCGCAAGCGCAAGGATGACAAAGAAGATTGCACTGGCGCCTACAATATTCGCCGCCTTTTCTTTGTTATTGGCCCCAAGGGCCTGCCCCATCTGAATGGTAGTCCCCATGGCAAGGCCGGTTATGATAAAAGTAATGGTCTGCATCATCATTGTACCGGTTGCAACGGCAGAAACATCGGCTGCAGAACCAAACTGGCCGACGACAAGCAGGTCTACAGCACCGTAAAAAGACTGCAAGAAGAGTGCGCCCAAAACAGGAAGTGCAAAGCGCACAAGGCGAGGGGCAATTCTTCCCTCAGTAAACAAAGTTGCTTCAGACATAATAACTCCTAAAATAAAAAAGGCTGGCTAAGAAAACAGGCATTCCAGCCCGCACCTTATCCAGCCTGTTATTTCCAAATGAACAACATGCCCTCCGAGTGAGCGTGCTAATGTTATCATTTTCAGATTAAAAAAATCAAGAGGAAGTAAAATTTTTTCCTTGCAATCTTTGAAGAGGCAGAAGAAGGTGACTACAATGTAAAGGTTCCCGACATTCCGGGCACTTTTACAAGTGGCGACGACATGGCGGATGCAATTTATATGGCAGAGGATGTAATTGCCATGATGCTTGCTGATTACGAGGATGAAAGAAAAGCCGTTCCTGTACCCTCTAAAATCAAGGATATAAAAACAGACGGAATTGTTTCTCTTGTCCGTGCTATTAAAACTTTAGGGTAAGCATCTTTTATACTCAATAACGGAGTTACTTCCCGTTCAAGGGTTTCTGCAAGGTAAATGTCATCGCTCACCTGAATATAGATTTTTTCGCTCTGTTTTATTGCAACAAAATCAATTTCCTTCTTGTATAGAACTCCAGTGTAAACTTCGTAGCCCCTGCGCAACAATTCTATGCAGACCATATTTTCATAGACTCTGCCGTAGTCCATATTTCTGCCGTTCTGTATTATAAGTAAATGAACCTGCCATTCCACCTTCTTTTACATATGATAACAGCAATTCTTCTTCATCCCTTTTAGATTCTGAATCAAAATAGCGGTCTTTTCTGCTAATTTTCCATTTGTCGCCCCTTCATGGGAGCGTGAATGACAGGGCAGAAAATAGGGGAAATTTAAGGAAATTTTCCCTTATTTTATTGCACAATTGATTTTTCAGTGCTATCATTTCCTTATGATAGAAGAAGCTCCAAAAGAATGCGAATCGGTATCAGATGTATTTGAAATACTCATGAACCCGGAATATGTTTCTGAAATTGAAAAAATAAATGACTGTTACTATTACTGGGACAAGATTAAGTATCGCGTTCCAAAGGGTGTCAGTCCAGAAGCGTTTTGGACTGCCGTAAAGCAAAGCCGCATAATCGGAAAGAATGCCTATGAATTTTCTGCCTGCACTTTCTTTTATAAAGAAACAAACAAGATGCAGGAACTGCTTCATAATTTTGACATGAACTTTGGCGGCACCCTGGCATCTTCCAGCATTCTTTCTGACAAAAACAGGCAGTACTACCTTTTAAGCTCTATCATGGAAGAAGCAATTGCCTCCAGCCAGATGGAAGGGGCTTCTACCACCAGAAAGGTTGCAAAGGAAATGCTGCGGAAGCAGGCCAAGCCAAAGGACAAAAGCCAGCAGATGATATTTAATAACTACAGCACAATCCGCTACCTTTCCGAACATAAGGACGACGACTTTTCCCCAGAGCTTTTGCTTGAAATACATAAGCAGATTACCGAAAAGACTCTGGACGACCCGAATGACGAAGGCCGCTTCAGGACTGACGACAACATTTATGTCGTAAACGGAATTACAGGAGAAGTTGCCCATACCCCTCCGTCTCATACTGCAATTAAAAAGACTGTAAACGAGCTTTGCAAATTTGTAAACCAAAAATCCAGCAGCTTCGTCCATCCAATCATAAAGGCAATCATCCTGCATTTTATGATTTCTTACCTACACCCCTTTGTAGACGGCAACGGAAGAACCGCCCGCTCCCTCTTTTACTGGTACATGCTAAAGAAGGGATACTGGCTTACAGAGTACCTTTCCATTTCAAGAATCATCTATAAGGCTAAGAGCCAATACGAAAAAGCATTCCTGTATACAGAGCACGATGACTATGACCTGGGCTATTTTATCCATTACAATCTTAAAGTCCTGAACCAGGCCTTTGAAGAACTGAATAATTACCTTGAGCGGAAATCAAAGGAAAATGAAGCAATGATGGAATACAGAATTCCAGGCCTGAATGAGCGCCAGATGCAGATAATAAAGATTTGCGCAGAAAAGCCTTCTTCTATATTCACAAGCAAAGACTTAGAAACAAGGTTTACAGTGTCGGTAAAAACCATCCGCTCAGACTTGGAGGGCCTTGTTTCTGCAGGCCTTATGCAAGCAGTTCCCCTGAACAAGAGGCTGACCGGATATGCCAGAAGCAAGGACTTTGAGCTGCGCCTAAGGGAAATTAAGGGAAATTAACAGCAAATTTCCCTTAATTAACATAATATAAACAGGAACCTGCAATATTTATGCACATACTTATGCATAGAATTAGGTGCAAGTCACTTTATTTTTCAGAAAAAAGGCAAGGAAGGATTTTTCCGGTAATAAAAAAATTTTAATTAAGACTAAAAAAAATTTAATTAAGACTAAAAAAAAATTATCTGCCGGAAAAATTAATGTTTCTGGCAGATAATTTATATAAGAAAATTATGTTTTCAGCTTTTATTGGGCAGTAAGCCAGTCACGGATTGCTTCAATGTCGTGCGCTATGCACCATGTGTATTCACGGCAGCCGCCGTCAATTACTGTATAATTGTTTGGAGAATTTTTTGCTATCTGGTCTTTTGCAGCCTGTTCAAATTCTTCTGCAGAATTATCCACAGACCAAGTTTCCTTGCACATAAGGTTTGGTTCCCCAATCATAGGCTTTAAGCATTTTTCCATTGCTTCGTAAGACTGGCTGTCCTTTGAAGAAACCATAACCCAAAGTTTCTGGAGGCGAATTGCTTCCATATCCTTAATTTCAAAGATTGGAGAAATTGCAACCTGTGCTGCATAAAAGTCAGGGTACTTCTGTCCGATCAAGAGGTTTGCAGCAGCTCCTTCGCCCTGTCCAACTGCATAAATGCGGCTTCTGTCTGCCCTTGACGTAGAAATTTCCTTTCTTACAAGCTGATATATTGCTTCAAGCCCTGGAGTCCAGCCGCCGTCTTCTGCAATAAGGGGGCCGTAAGCCTTTTCTGTGTACTTAGGGTACTGAACGGCTATGATTATGCACTGGTGCTTTCCCTGCTCTTCCTTAGAAGCCCATACGCTTCCGCCAACTCCCTGCAGCAAGGATGCCCTGCTGACATTTGTAGTAGCGCGGGAATCTGGAATGTAAACAATGACAGGATATTCCCATCCCTTATCATAATTTGCAGGAGTAAATGCTGCATAGCGGATTTCCATGTCAGTCTTAAGGTCTACGTAAACCTTATCCCAGAATTCCTTAAAAACCCTAGGCTCATTTATTTTAGGACTTGTAATTGTATATGGGCCAGTGTAAATTTCCTTGCCGCCAGAAACGGTAACGTCGCCTTTCTGAGTTACGATAGCGTACTTTCCAAACGTATCATTTTCAAGTTCATACTTATAGCCCTTGCGCTCTGGATACCATACATTAGAGCAGTTTATGTTAATGGTAACCTTAGTTCCCTTAACTTCAACTGATTCTACCTGCAGTCCCTTCACTTCGTAATCATCAACAGTTACAGAAGAAGGGTCAAGCTTCTTTTTATAAGTCAAGGTTACCTTAGAAACCTTATAGCCGTCATTAAACATAGCGGATTCTGCATCTATTCCTACAAGTCCTACTTCTGCAGGAACTTCCCTTACCTTTGCGGCAAATCCAAAGTCTAATGCCACTGTAAGGCAGAAAGCCATAGCCAGTAATCTACTTAACATTTTCATAAAACTCCTTTAGATATTATACTAATATAACACAAAGGGCAAACAGATACTAGTCTTAACTTTAAAACTAGCCCTTGCAGACATTGCACATGAAATCCCTCTTTATGCACAGGAATTCTTCAAGGCGTTCAAGCAGCATAAATAAGTTAGCCCTGTCTTCAAATTCCGTGCGCACTTTTGGAAGCTCGACGGTTTTCATTACGCCCCTTATTTTTTCAAGTTCTTCCAGCAAGGAAAGAACGTCATTATCCTTATGGTATTCTACGGAAACCTTTTCAAGGAAGCCCGCAATAAGAGGCGCCGTGTGGGGCACTGTAGTAATTTTGCGCACGCACTTAAACATTTCCTGCAGGACTTTTATCTGGCTTTCCCTCATTGCAATGTAGCTTGTATCATAAGTGTCTCTGGCGGTAAACTGGTTGTCAAAGTTTTCCTTTGCCTGCATCTTTGCTGTAAAGACGCTTTCGTTCAGCCCCTTAAAGCAAGAGCCGTCATAATCCGGAAGAGAAGCATCCAATATCCTGAGAGACATCCTGTGCAGCGTAAGCTTTATTTCGTCATCTGTCTTTGACTTCAGTTCTTCTATGTAATCAGTCTTTTTATGCAGGAATATGTTTACCATAATTCCAAAGCCTACGCCAATCATAAAAAGCAGGACTTCGTTTGACACTTCCCTGACACCGGTCTTGCCAAGCGTAAGGAAATGCGAAATAAGGACAGAATCCATTGCCATTGCAGAAATCCACCCCCTCCACTGGCATACAAGAATGAATGCTGCAAGGTATATAAAGAAAACAGGAAGGGTAAAGCCTAAAAGGTTAAAGAGTGCAGAAGAAATGACCAGTGCCGCTGCAAAGGCAAAGAACCTTGCCATTGCAGTGCGGATGGTTTCTTTTTTAGTCGGCTGTACAGAAAGTATTGCAACAATTCCTGCAGAAACTGCAAAGTCAAGCCTTAATGCCTGTGCACTTATGACTGCAAGAATTGCAGCTGCAGAAATTTTTACAGTATTAGCTATTATCTTGATGACGGCCGCTTGCTTCATTATTTATACTGTGAACAGGTCTACCTGGTCTCCAATTTCTTCTACAGTTTTCTGTACGGAACCGGAAATGTCATTAAGTGCATTACTTGAATTCTTAATGTTTTCGGCACTGTCAGAAATCTTTGACATGCTGTCCTTAATTACAGACGTTGCATCCCTAAGCTGGTCAACCTCACTGAGAATCTGCTGGTTTCCTATAGCCATTTCATGAGAAGAGGCGCGGACTTCTGCAGTATTGTCATTCATAAGGCGCAGGGCAGAAACAATCTGCTTAGAGCCTTCCTGCTGCTCTTCCATTGCAGACTTTATCTGAAGGACAAGCTGCTGGGTCATTTCAATGCTGTTGGTAACAGATACAAATGAATCGCTTGATGCCTGAGAAGCAGAAACAACGTCATTAATGGAATCCTGGATTTTCTTAAGCTCATCCCTGATTTTCTTAGACTGGTTTGAAGAAGTCTCTGACAGCTTTCGGATTTCATCTGCAACAACAGAGAATCCCTTTCCTGCTTCACCTGCGTGAGCGGCCTCAATTGCAGCATTCATTGCAAGGAGGTTTGTCTGGCTTGCAATTGCAGAAATAGTCTTGTTTGCATCCTGCAGGGCCTTTGACTGCTCTTCAATCTGCTTGATTCGGGCATTTACGTCATTCTGCCTTGTAACGCCTACCTTTGCATTATCTGTAAGGTTTGAGAATGAAGACGCCATGTTTCCTACAGAATTGTTTACGCTGTTAATGTTTCCAATCATTTCTTCTACGGCAGCAGAGGCTTCTGTAACTCCGCTTGCCTGATTTTCAATCATGTGCTCAAGAGACTCTATGTTCTTTGAAATTTCTTCTACGGCAGTTGCAGTCGCAGAAACAGATGCTGCCTGATTCTGTACCTGGGAATCAATGTCATTAAGGTCTTTTATGATGTCCTGGATTGAATTTCCGTTATCTTCAATCCTGTCCTGCAGGCCTATGTTTACTTCGCCTAGAGTATGCTCTGAATTTTTAAGGCCAGAGACGATGGAGCGGAGCTTTTCCATGAACAGGTTAAAGCCGTCGCCAAGGGCGCCAATTTCATTGTTGGACTTTACTTCAAGCTTTTGGGTAAGGTCTGCATTTCCAGTAGCGATTTTCATTATGCGCTTTCTGACGACTGCCAGAGGCTTAAGCGCCATAACAAGAAGTACAATACAGGTTGCAACAAGGAAAAGTCCTATAAGGATGCTGATGATTATGATTGTAGTCCTCAGGGAATTTGCTGCCGTATCAATTTGACTTACAGGAATTGTAAGCATTGTTACCCAAGGGGTTCCAGGAACGGATTCATGGCAGACATAATACCTTGTTCCTTTTGGGTCTGTAAAATATCCCTCACCTTCATTTTCTGTCACTGCAACTTCCGTGACTTCCTTAAGCCCCCTGTATCCGGCTTTGTCGCTGTAAAGGAGATCCATATACTTGTTCTGCCCGAACATGTGAGATATAAGGACTCCGTCGTTTCCTACAAGGATTGCCTTTCCTTCTTTGCCAAGGGAAAGCTGGCCGACCATCTTGTCAATTTCGTCAAGCTTAACGGCACCAGCAAAGACTCCAATAAGCTTGCCTGCAGCATTATATGCAGGGCGGGCAATGTAATAGCAGACAGAACCGTCTGCAAGGAATTCAATGTTAGAAACGTACCTGTCCTTGCCTTCATTCATTATTGCCCTATAGAATGGCATTGAAATAACAGTGATTATCCTTCCGTCACTGGAATGTCCTACCCCGTCCGGAGTACAGTACATTATATAGTTAAAATATTTATTCCTGATGTCTTCGTGACTGCTTATCCAGGCAAGGATTTCGTCTGTATTGCCCTGCTTTGTTACGTCGTTATCTGAATAAATGCGCAGGTCATTGACCAGAACTTCATTCCAGTTGCTTATTTTTCCTGCATCCTCTTCAATGACTTTTTCACTGAAAGATGAATAATCTTCTTTTGAAAAGTTCTTTACGATTCTTACAAGAAGGACTGTCTGAATTATAAAGAATATAACAAGGACAATAAAAATTCTGGTTGAAAAGCTGACAGCCAGATGGCTGTATTTTTTATTTATCGTATCTTCCATAATTCAGCCTCCTTATTTTGTAGCGTGCTTGTAGATTCTATTTATGGCTACTGCATGGAATGCAATTCCCTTTACGTTAGGCTTAATAAGGTCTGCATTACACTGCTGATAGACTGGAACGACTGCAACATCTTCCATAACCATTGTCTCGGCCCTCTTTAATGCAGCCCAGCGCTCTTCCGGCCTTGTGCAAAGGTCGCCGTCGGTACAGCTAGATATAAGCGCATTGTACTGAGGATTCATATAGTTTCCATGGTTGTTGTCGTTTCCTGTTACCCACATGGCAAGGTATGTCATAGGGTCTGCATAGTCAGGGCCCCAGTTTGTAAGCCCAAGCTCAAACTTATGGGCAACCATTGCCTTGCGGCGTTCGCTTTTGGGAACGAGCTTTATGTTGAACCTTACGCCAGGAAGCAAGGCCTCAACCTGCCTTTTTATTGACAGCGCAGCAATCCGCTGGGCATCAAGGTCTGCGACAAGGAATTCAATGTCAAAGCTTTTCTTTCCAGTTTCTGCCTGGGCCTTTGCATAGCATTCCTTTGCAAGCTTTGGGTTATAAGAGCATACATCTGGGAATTCTATTCTTGAAGGAGTAAAGTCCTCCCCCTTAGAATTAAATGCGTATCCCTTTGGAACGCAGGCGTAAGAAGCTATGGAACCGTCTGCAATTTCTTCGGCAATGATCTCGCGGTCAAATGCAAGAGAAATAGCCCTGCGCAGGTTTAGGCTTGAGAATTTAGGAAGGTCAAGGTTAAACGCCAGGTAAAAGAGGAAGCCGGAATCAATTGCCTTAAAGTCAGGGCTGCTTTTCTGAGTCTTAACCTGGGCGCCGTCAAGCTCTACAAGGTCAAGCTGCCCGCTCTGGTACTTCTGCAAGGCTTCTTCGCCGTTATTTACATAAGTATACTTAAGGCCGGCAAGCTTTACGCGGCTTGCATCATAATAGGCTGTATTTTTTACCAGAGTTATGTTCTTTGCTTCCGGCTTATATTCGGTAAGGATAAATGCACCGTTTGAAAGGAATGTTTCTGGACTTGTTGCATACTTGTCGCCTACGCTTTCTATGAATTTCTTGTTTGCAGGATAGAAAGTGCAAAAGTAAAGGAGCTGGTCAAAGAATGAAACAGGAACTGTCAGACGGACTTCAAAAGTATAATCATCTACGGCACGAACCCCAAGCTGGTTAGGATCCATCTGCCCTGCCATAATTGCACCGGCATTCTTTACCTGTGCAATGTCGCTTAAAAGGAATGCATATTCTGATTTTGTAGCCGGGTCAACAGCCCTCTGCCATCCGTAAACAAAGTCATCGGCAGTTACAGGTTCGCCGTTTGACC
>JAILPY010000200.1 GCA_024699235.1 Treponema sp.
ATAAGCTTTAAGGATAATGGCTTTAACGGTCTTTTTGCACAGGGAATAGGAACTTCAATGCTTCAGATTCCTAACATTGCAAAGAATCCTCTTATCTGGGTTCCGCCTACGCTTGCTTCTGCAATTACGGGTCCAATTGCAACTTGCCTGCTTAAGATGAAAACCCTTCCTGCTGGTGCCGGTATGGGAACAAGCGGCCTTGTAGGTCAGATCATGACTTTCCAGGCTATGGCTGGCGAAGAGCCTGCCTGGAGCATCATTGTAAAGATGCTCATAATTGACATTATTCTTCCTGCCGCCCTGAGCTATGTAATTTACAGGTTCATGCGTCAGAAGCAGTGGATTAAAGACGGCGACATGAAGCTTTCTGCCTAGGTTTTATATTTATTGATAAAAAAAACGACTGTCTAACTGTGAAGTGTTTCTTCATGCTTTAGACAGTCTTTTTTTATTTAAATTTGTGTTTTAAATATTTGTGTGAAGCCACACAATCATTTCTCCTGGGGTTCTGTTGCACCATGAACCGTACGGAATTGCAGTAAGGCTTACTTCTTTTAGAGAAGGAGGTAAAGTGCAGATGGAATCAGGATCTTCTGTCTGTGAAGAAAGAATCTTTCCTTTAAAGTGCAGCAGTAAAGTTCCTTCAAGAAGGCTTTCTTTCCATTCTTCTGTAAACTGAACGTTTTTTTCAACGTATATTGCGGCCAGGTCTTTGCAGTTATCGCATTCTTCAAGGCAGTATACTTCTGGTCCCCTGATGATTGCAGTCTTTCCGCAGTTTGCCCTTACAAGAGGATTTGCAAAAACTTGCTTTACTTCTATCTTGAAGTCAATTTCTATTTCATCATTTTCCCAGTCATGACATATCTTGCAGTAATTTTTGCTTTCTGTATATGAAGCTTCCTGCCCGTTGAGCTTTATGGAAAGGTCTTTTGCAAACTCAGGTTTCCTTATGTTGAGTGCAAAAGGAATCTTTTTTCCGCTTATAGAAATTTTTATCTTTCCGTTACGCGGATAAACTGTATCCATTTCGATATGAAGCTTTTCTTGATTAATGAATATGTCTGACTTGTTCTGTATGAACAGGTTTACAAATAGTTCATCTCCATCAATATCGTAGATGTACTGTCCTAATGATGCAAATGTTCTTGCAATGTTTGTCGGGCAGCAGGCTACATCAAACCATTTTTGCCGCACGGGCTTTACGTGGGCACGGGACGTATTTACGATGCAGTTATCAGGCCAGACTTCAAGAGGGTTTACATAAAAGTATCTGTTTCCTTCCAGGGATATTCCGGCACGTATTGTATTGTATAGGGCTCTCTCGCATGTATCTATATATGATGCGTCATGCGTTAAATGCGCCATCCTGAATCCAAACAGGGCAAGTCCTATAGATGCACAAGTTTCAGAATAATTGGTGTCATTAGGAAGGTCATAATCTGTTGTAAATCTTTCAAGATAGCCAGAGGATCCTATTCCTCCTGTTATGTACATTCTTTTTTTAGTTATGTTTTCCCACAGTATTTTGCATTGTTTTGACAGGCTTTCATCGTTATTGATTTTTGCCAAGTCTGCCATTGCACAGTAAAGGTATACGGCTCGTACTGCGTGCCCTTCTGCTGTTGTCTGCTGCCTTACAGGAAGGTGTGACTGAGAATATCTTGGTTCATAATTATTGAATTCATAAAAGATATGCTTAAAGCCGGGGTCTTTCATTTGTTCTAAAAATATGTTGGGACTTTTCCCCCTTTCATCTATGAAATAAGATGCAAGGTCTAGGTATCGCTTATTCTCTGTTACTTTATAGAGCTTAATAAGAGCCAGTTCCAGTTCTGGATGTCCAGGATATCCCTTTATCTGCCCTTTTTCATATCCAAAAGTTTTAGCTATTAAATCGGACAGCTTGCACGCGCAGTCAAGGAGCTTTGTTTTGCCTGTAGAGTGGTAATAGGCGACGGCAGCTTCTATAAGATGGCCTGCACAGTAAAGCTCGTGTCCTTCACATAGGTTTTTCCATTTATTCTCTGGTTCGACCAAAGTGTAGTAGGTGTCTAGGTATCCGTCTTCTTCTTGAGCATTGCAGATTAAATCTATTACATAATCTGCTTTATTTTCGAGATCAGGGTTCGGATTCGTTTCCAGATTATAGGCTACAGCCTCCAGCCACTTTGCTGCATCTGAATCCTGGAATACGGTTCCTTTCCGTTCACCTTTTTCAAGTCCACCTGCAATCTTAAAATTTTTAAGGCAATAGCTTGGAGCTGCATCCGGGACATTATCATTTAAAATCTGCCATTGATACGGAAGGACTTTTTCGCCTATCAGTTTTGTATATTTGTTCCAATAGCTATCATCAATAAAAATATTTCGTAGGTTTATTGCTTTTTTTATTTGCATAAAACGCTCCTGAAAAGTATCTTTTACCTAAACGTTTAATATGATATAATGTGTTTTTGTAAAAATCAAGTTTTATTTATTAACATTTATAAAAAAGTGAGGTACATTTTATAAGATGGCAACTATAAAGCAGATAGCAAAGATGGCTAATGTCTCTGTTGCGACGGTTTCTAATGTATTAAACGGACGTGCCGGAGCTGCAGGACCTGAAAAGGCTTCTGAAATTATTGAGATCGCAAAAAGTCTTAATTATACGGCAAATGTCTTTGCTAGAAGACTTCAGCAGGGAAAATCAAATTGCATAGGCGTTATTACTGAAGATCTTACGGTCTTTAATACGCCATATATTGTTGACGGCATTGACTCAAAGTGCAAGGAAAATGGCTATGAGATGATCCTTGAGAATATGAGGTTCTTTCAGCGCTTTGGAATTGATTTTTCTAATATTGAAGCGCAGAAAAGTCTTTGCTTAAAGCATATAAGCAGCTTGCTTTCAAAGCAGGTCGAAGGAATAATATATATTGCAAACCACTGTAGGGAAATTTCATATATTCCTGATGAACTGAACGTAAAATTCGCCTATGCATATTGTTATTCTTCAAATAAAAAGCATGCTTCTGTCCTTATGGATGATGAAAAGGCCGGCTATGAAATAACTAAGATCCTTGTTTCAAAAGGACATACAAAAATTGGGGTTATATGTGGGCCCCTTTTCAGTTACCATACTCAGAAAAGGCTTTCTGGATATCAAGGAGCTCTTTTTGACAGTGGAATACTTTACAATGCAAAAAATGTTCGCTACGGTAATTGGAAAAAAGATGACGGCTATGTCTATGCTAAGGAACTTTATGAGTCTGGATGCACTGCAATATTTGCATTTAATGACTTGATGGCCGGAGGCGCCGAAGATTGGTTCCGTGATAACAATATAGAAATTGGAAAGACAGTTCCGATTTTTGGATTTGATGACCGTGAAGTAAGCAGGTTTTGCTCTCCTCAGATTTCTACGGCCGCATTGCCTCTTTTTGATATAGGTAAAAAGAGTGCAGAGCTTATTATGAACTCAGATTCGGAAAGTTATTGCGAAAGTTTTCTTCTTCCTTGCAGCATTATTGAGAGGGCTTCTTCTGAAGGAAATTAAAGAACCTAAATGTTTTAGTATATTTTTTTTGTAAAAAAATTAAAAATTTTGCTTGCTTTTTCAAAAATGTGATTTATACTGAGAAAAAAGAGGCTTGGAAAGGTAGTTTTCCAAGCTTCTTTTTAGAAACTTTACCTAAACGTTTTAGTAAGCAAATTTATGATTGTAAGGAGAATTTATGAAAAAAATACTGTTTTTAGCTGTGGCTATTCTAGTAACTGCGTTATCATTAACTGGTTGTGGAAAATCTGAACCTAAGGAAAAGTCTAACGGCAAGACTAAGCTTGTCATCTGGGATTATTTTGAAACTGACTCCCAGAAGGAAATGATGGTTCAGTTATTGGACAACTTTAATAAAACCCACCCTGACTATGAGGCAACTCATGTTTATGTTCCTTTCTCTGATTATCAGAAACAGCTTACTCTTGGAATTGCTTCTGGGGAACTCCCTGATCTTGTAATCATGGATGGATGCAGCATGGCATCGTTTATAAAACTGGGTCTTCTTGCAGACATTTCTTCAGCAGACATTGACTGGAGCGAATATATTTCTGGTCCTATGGAATCAACAATGCTCGACGGAAAGCACTATGGCCTTCCTTTTGCAACAAACTGTACGGCACTTCTTTATAATAAAGACATATTTGATGCAGCTGGGGTTCCTTATCCAGATGAAAATACGACTTGGGCAGAATTTAAAGAAATTGCAAAAAAACTTACTAAGAATGGAATCTCTGGCTTTGGCAATGCCGCAACAAATACAGATGAAGGTACGTTCCAGTGCCTGCAGTGGCTGTATACAGCAGGCGGATCTTATAAAGATATTGAAGGCGGAGTAGAAGCTTTTGAATTTATTCAGGATATGATAAAGGAAGGTGTCTGGACTAACGAAGCTGTAAACTGGACTCAGTCAGATGTAAACTATAATTTTATGGGCGGAAGTCTTGCTATGGAGCAGAACGGTCCTTGGCAGGTTCCTGTTCTTGCTGCAAGTGCCCCTGACCTTAACTACGGTGTAACAGTGCTCCCTAAATTCGATGAAAACTCAGGACAGGCAACTTCTATTCTTGGCGGTGAAAATATTGGCATTGTTAATAAGTCTGATTTGAAAGGTGGAATTGAATTCCTTAAGTATTATGACCAGACAGAAGTTATGGTAGAGACTATGAAGCTATACGGTTCTTTCCCTCCTAAAACAGAAGCCGCAAAAAATCCTTTCTGGACTGATGACCCTATTCAGGCAGCTTTCATCAAGCAGCTTGAAACGTCTATTCCTCGCGGTCCAAGTCCATCTTGGCCATCATATACAGTAGCAATTCAGAATGGATTTCAGGAAGTTATGACCTTAAAAAAGACTCCTGCCCAGGCTGCTAAAGATACACAGAAAGCTGTAGATGCTATAAAATAATGATTCGTTGCTAAAAAATTTGTTAAAGGCAGGGAATGATTCCTCCTTGTTCCCTGCCTTTTTTTCGAGGTTGTAATGAGAAAAAAATATATTCCGGCAAAATATCTGGGGCTGGCATTTTCTTTGCCTGCATTAATATATATGATAATTTTTATTGGAGTGCCTACACTGCAGAACTTTGCCTTAAGTTTTAAAAATGTAGATGTATATACTTTTGCAGATAAGACTAAGCAAGGCTTTGTAGGGCTTAAAAATTATTTTGATTTATTTGCAGGCGGAAATTCTATCCTTCAGCGTTCCATGATAAACACTCTTGTGTTTACTGTATTTTCGATTCTCTTTCAGTTTGTGACAGGTTTTGCTCTGGCTCTTCTTTTTAACAGAAAGTTTACAGGAAGCACGTTCTTTAGGGGTGCGACAATGATTTCATGGCTGCTTCCAGTTACTGTTGTCGGACTGTTATTTAAATTCATGTTTCAGGTAAAAGGAGGAATTATAAATCAGTTCCTTATGACGCTGGGGTTTGTAAGTGAACCTGTAGAATGGCTTTTACAGTCAAAGTCTGCAATGGCTTCTATTGTTACGGCAAATATATGGATTGGAATTCCTTTTAATATGATGCTTATAACAACAGGCCTTACTACTATTCCTGAAGAAATTTATGAAAGCGCAAAGCTTGACGGTGCTGGAAAATTTGTTACTCTGTTCAAGATTACTGTTCCA
The DNA here is from genome assembly GCA_024699235.1 of Treponema sp. Classification (GTDB taxonomy): domain Bacteria; phylum Spirochaetota; class Spirochaetia; order Treponematales; family Treponemataceae; genus Treponema_D. Next base: position 5,673 of record JAILPY010000200.1, read on the forward strand.
ATGATAAAGCCTGCAATCATGTCTGTCCTTACGTTAGGGTTCATTTATACCTTTAAGGTGTTTGACCTTGCATGGGTAATGACAAAAGGCGGTCCTGTAAACGCTACAGAGCTTATGTCTACGTATGCGTATAGGCTTTCGTTTGAAGAATTTCAGTTTAGCAAAGCAGCTACAGCGGCAAACGTTCTGTTTTTGATTCTGTTTGTAGTGGGCATTTTCTATATAAAAACTATTGATGACAGTGAGGAAATGTAATGACGAAAAAAAATAAAGAAAAAAAGCACATGGCGGCTTTTACGATTGCATTAATATTTTTTATAGTTTTTATTTTCCCTCTGTACTGGATGCTTGCAACTGCATTAAAGACTCAGGTTGAAATCTTCCAGATTCCTACTCCTTTGTGGCCTAAGAATCTTACTCTAGAGCCTTTTGCTAAGCAGCTTTCTGTTTCTGGTGATACTCTGCGAGGATTCAAGAACAGCCTGATTATATCTCTTGGAGCAATGCTTATTTCTACATTGCTTGCAATTCCTGCATCCTATGGCCTTGCAAGATTTAAATTCAAGGGGAATAAAGTCATAATTCTTTTATTCCTTATAATGCAGATGCTTCCGTCAACGCTTGTACTTACTTCTCTTTATATTATGTTTTCAAAGCTTAAGCTTCTGAATTCATACTGGTCGCCAATTTTGGCAGACGCTACCCTCGGCATTCCTTTTTCGGTAATTGTCCTTAGGACTTACTTTATTTCAATTCCAAAGGAATTAGACGAAGCTGCAAAAATAGATGGATGTGGACATATTGCTTCATTTATGAGGATTATGCTTCCTTGTGCAAAGCCAGGCATTGTAGTTTCTGCTGTATTTTCTTTTGTCTATGCATGGGGCGATTTAATTTATGGAATTACTTTTATGACAGATCCATTGAAGCGTCCTATAACTTCAAGCATATATAATTATGTTCAGCAGTACCAGACTCTATGGAATTCTACTATGGCATTTGGAATTATTTCTATTCTTCCTGTTGTAATCATCTTTATTTTTATGCAGCGCTATATTGTAAGTGGACTTACAAATGGAGCCGTGAAGGCTTAAATGCAGTAAGCTTGCATTTATACTGTAAAAAAAGAGCGTCCATACGGACGCTCTTTTTTTGCCTTTGCTTATATGCCAATGGCAGGCTAAAAGTTTACTTCAATAGAAGAAATTATTCCCTGCCGCAAGAATAAGTCTTTGCTTTCCTGTTCTGAAAGGGAAGTTCCTGTCCTTTTATCTGTGTTCTTTTCTCCGTTGCCCAGGGCTTTAGAAACACTTATGCTTTCTCCAGAATTAGAATTAAAGTGGTAGGTTACAGGTACGCCGCACCATGTAAAGCTTAAAGTTCCATCTTTCTTAATCTCTGACTTTTTTAGCAGAACAGGATTAAATGAAGCAATTCCGCTTTCAATTGAAATGCCTAGTTCTCCCCATCGAGTCAAGACTTCTTCTTTTACCTGTCCTGTCATGCCAGGCTGCTTTGCTCCCTGCTCAAACGGTGTGTGTGAATAAGGGTCAGCAGGAAATGCTCCGTATAGCTCTGGCGTTTTATTATACCCAAGTCCGCTTCGCACATCGTAATATGCTTCTTCTAATTTTGCTGCAGTCTCAGCCTTGCCCTGTCTGTGAGCCTTAAAGAAATTTTCCTGTACGGCAAGCAAGAGCTTCGAAACCATGTGCCAGTAGATGCTTCCAAGTCCTTCGTATGCATAGAATGTTCCTGAGCGTCCTGTGAACGACTGGTGATTGAATGTCTTTTCATAAAGTGCAAAAAGAGCTTTCTGTTCGGTTTCGGTTGGAACATAGCTGTCCTTCTGCTGCTTTATAAAGTCGATCATTACATTTAAATTACGGAAGTCAGGGTTAAAGTGGTACGTGCCGGAAATGTCCTTTTCCATGTAAGTATTGCCTGTCCTTTCAAGCAGAGAGGCAACTGCTGCCGCATCAGCTGCTGAAACGCAGTTTTTATCATAGAAGGCAGGGAGCTCTTTGTTAGGGTAAAGCATGTAGGAGTTCTGCCTCTTTTCGTACATGCGGCTGTTTCTTAATGCCTTTAATACGTCAAGGGATTCTTCTGCAGAAAGCAGTGTAGAAGAAAGTATTGCAACCTGACCTTCCAGCATTTCCTGAAGGTAGGAGACTTTCATTCCTTTTTGAGAATCTGTAAGCTCAAGAGTGTTATATGAATGATACAGTCCGTCCTGCCTTTTGTTTAGTCGGATTGAATTCTCAAGGTGCCTGTTAATGATTGCGAGTGATTCTGCAATGTCTGTGCACTTAAGCTCTTCTTCTCCTGATGAATATCCGTTCTGATATAATTCATTGCGCTCTTTTTCAAATATGAGGCCTTCCTGGTCAACGAAAGACTTTCTTGCCATGTCGTCTGAAGCGCACTTATCCATGTCAGACTTTGCATATAGGGCTGACAGGTTGCAGAAGCATTCTTTTACGGCCTTAGGGATGGTGACTGTCTGTACGGGAGTGCTCTTGAAGATGTCTTCCAGATGGGCAATGTAGCGGTATAGGTAGCACAGCGTTACTACAGAAAGTCCGTAACCTGCCAATGCATTGTTTGCATCATTCCATTCTGGGCGCTGTGTGTTCAGCCAGATTCCCCCTGCTGGAACAAAGCTTGCAATCTTTCCTATGACTATCTGAAGGGCTTTTGCTGCAAATGTAATGAGGTATGGATTTCCGTCTGTGCCTTGAATGAGCTTTGCATCAGAGCCTTTCTGTGCTTCTAAGTCCTTTAGCTTATTGCTTAATTCCTTGTCAAATTCAATCGTGACCCTAGGATTTTTTACGATGTCTGAATATGATTTGATTCTGTACGGAACATTAGAACTGGTGTATATCTTTTCGTTTATTCCGCTTAGAAGTTCCTGCCGCCTAGTCTTGTCGTAGAATTCAAGAAGCTTTTCAAAGTATATAACCTGATGGTCTCCCCAGTATCCTATTTGCGCCCATGGATTTGTCGGGTCTGGAATTTCCCAGTCTATTCCCTGCCTGTTGATTTTGTATGGGTTAAAGCCGTCTGCTGTCATGGCATTAAGGAATTTTGCACACATGTTTTTTATGTATTCAGGATATGAATAGACGAGAGCTTCCCAGTTCTGGAAAATGTCTCTCCAGTTGCCTTCGTAGTTTAGGATTGGATTTCCTTCTCTTGTCTTTAGCTTGATGCTGAAAATGTTCCAAGGGCGGCTAGGGTCTCCGTGGCGCCTTGAGAATGTAAGAGGCATGTATTCAAGGAAGAGGCGCGTAAACTGTGGGTCTTTTTTCTGCTCAACAAGCCTTGCAAAGTCTCCGTAGTTTACAGGCTTGTCTAGCATGCTGTCGGAATCAGCAGGGCCTTTTGCTGTTGGACTTTCTAAATCTTTCAGGTATTCGGTAAAGGTCTTTGCCTGTGCCGCATTGCGCTGTGCTGCAAAGCAAAGGAAGTCCTTTGGCCTGATTTTTCCTTTGTCTGCAAAGATGCCTCCTCGCATGATGTTGAACATTACGTTTTCCTGATGGTGCAGGCAAGACATTGTTTCTGCAGTATCCTGAATGCCATCGGCAGCCTTGATGTATTCTGTCATGATGCTGTCGCCATGCTCTATATCTGCTTCCAGCTCTTTTACTGCACATGCCCGGTCTTTTATGCTGGCCTTTAATATTTCTATCTGAGGAAGGGTCAGTGCCGTGTCAAATGTCTGATACCAGTTTTCTGAAGCGGATGCTTCCAGTTCTATTCTTTTGCAGATGTAACAGGAAGACCTTTTTCCCTTGCTTACGCTTTCTGTCTTTATGTCTTTAAAATCAGGCAGCCTGTCTAACTCTATAAACTGTTCTGGAGCATCCACAGCCAGGATTACAGGATCTGATGTTGAAAACCAGCAGGTGTTTGCATACAGCCCTTCATTTGGTTCTGCTTTGTCAGATACTATAGAAGAAACTGTAAACATGGCAATGTTTGAATCTGTGTCTAAGTCTGTCTTTTTATATGCATCCAAAAGAATGCTGTTGTCATTCTGGAATTTTGAAGTACAGCATGCAGGAAGTATGTTTCGGCATCCGTCCAGGACTGAAATCTTTTTCTTTTGGCTTGAAAGGTTTTCTATATAGCTTGTTCGTACCAGCCCGAACTTTTCGCTTGAAGTCCATCCTGTCCTGAAAAGCAGCTGCAGCTCTTCATTTATTTCTTCAAACCAAACCTGAGTTCCGTTAAAGTTTTTGTATATTGAATGCTTAAGATTTTTTTCTGCAGCCTTTTTCTGCGTAGGAGGGGCGTAGAAGCATGAAAAAGGTTCCCAGAATGAAAGCTTGCCGTTATGTTCTGTAGCAATGCATGTGTAATTACCTGTGTATGAAGAAGCGTCGCTTACTTTGTCTGCCGTATAATAAGGAAATATCGAATGGTTGCTGTCTATTCTGCCTGCTGTAATGCCTCCCTGAGACCAGCAGAAATTCCATATGTCAGATGAACTGGTAATCGTCATAAAGAAATTATCCATGCTGCCGTAATTTTCTATTTTATATACATTTTTTCCATTAAGTTCTGTAAAAAATCCGCTAGGTTTAGCTTTCATTTAGATGCTCCTTAGTTTTTGTTTATTCCACCATAAATCAGATATTTTGAGTTGTCAACAAATTATTTTTCTGCATTTTGGGTTTAATATAATTAGACTGAAAATTGTTTCTATATACAAAAAATTTAAAAACTGCTATACTAATGCTTTAGTATGAATGACGGTACTAAAGCGTGTATAGTCCTCGCTAATGGACTTGTTTTTGAAGGTAAAAGTTTTGGAGCCACCGGTGTTATCACTGGAGAGGCTGTATTTACAACCGGCATGAACGGTTACATAGAAACGCTGACTGATCCTAGTTATTACGGTCAGATTGTGACCCAGACATTTCCGCTAATCGGCAATTACGGTATTATTCCAAAAGATTATGAAAGTTCTGCCTGCCATGTTCGCGGATATATAGTCCGATCCTGGTGCGAAACTCCTTCCAATTTCCGCTGCGGTACAAATCTTAATGAATATCTTAAATCACAGAACATAATAGGTCTTTATGACATAGATACCAGGGCCCTTACTAAAGTGCTCCGCGAAGTTGGTGTCATGAACGGCATGCTCATAAGCGGCGACGGTGAGCAGGCTAAGGCTGCCTTTGATGCATTGCAGGACGAAAAGAAAAAGGCTGCCCTTTTGGAGCAGATTAAGTCCTATAAGATTGAAAAGGCTGTAGAATCTGTTACATGTTCTGCTGTAAAAATAGAAGAAAGTGCAGATGTTGTATTTGCAGAGAGTGCAGAATACCGTTTTGTTCCTGTACGTTCTGACGGTACAAAAGAAAATGATCCTGAAAAGGCCATGAAAGACGGTAAGGGCAAAAAGGTTGTGCTCTGGGATTTTGGAGCAAAGGCTAATATCCGCCGTGAGCTTTTAAAGCGTGGGCTTGAAGTTGTTACGGTTCCTAGTTCTGCTACGGCGCAGGAAATTATGGTCCTGAACCCAGACGGAATTATGCTTAGCAACGGTCCTGGAGACCCTCAGGATAATACGGAAGTTATAAAGCAGCTAAGAATCATTCTTGAAAAGAAAATTCCTGTATTTGGCATTTGCCTTGGCCATCAGATTCTGGCCCTTGCTTCTGGAGCGAAGACTAGCAAGCTTAAGTACGGACACCGCGGTGCAAATCAGCCGGTAAAGCATTTGAGCACAGGCCGAGTATACATTTCAAGCCAGAACCACGGTTATGCGGTTGAAAATGACACTCTTCCTAAGGATGCCGTACTGAGTTTTGTTAATACTAATGATGGCACTTGTGAAGGAATTACATATACAGCATTCCCTGCATTCAGCGTTCAGTTCCATCCTGAAGCCTGTTCAGGCCCTCTGGATACAAGCTTTCTGTTCGATGACTTTGTACGGCTTATTAATAATCACGATTACTTTAAGGACTTTA
>JAILPY010000011.1 GCA_024699235.1 Treponema sp.
AAGATGAAAAATCGGTTATAAAATTTTTGAATAAAGATTTTAAACCAATTTCAGAAATTTATGATAAAACAAAAATAAAGAATATGAATTTTAACATTGAAAAAACTTGCTTTATAAATAATGATAAGCATGTTTTATGCATTTTACCAGAAAATAATAACAAGGGGCTTTAACTGTGGGTGAAGAAGTAGGAAGTATTGAGTCAGATAATGACAATATTTTCAAACGATCAATAAGGACATACGTAATTCGCGCAGGAAGAATGACTGACAGTGAACGACGCAGTTATGATGAGTTGCATCAAGTATGGTGCATTCCTTTTGAGTATAAAACAATAAATTTTGCAGATATATTTGGTAATACTAATCCTGTAACAATGGAAATTGGATTTGGAATGGGGCAAGCGACAGCAATTATTGCATCTGAAAATCCTGATATGAATTATCTAGGAAGTGAAGTCCATATACCAGGCATAGGAAGACTTCTAAGCGATATAAAACATCGTCAATTAAAAAATCTATTTATCATTGAACATGATGCACTTGAAATTCTTGAGACAATGATTCCTGACGATTCCATTTCTGCATTTCATATTTTTTTCCCAGATCCATGGCCAAAAAAGAAGCATCACAAGAGAAGACTTATGCAGCGTCCTCATACAGATTTACTAGTACAGAAACTGGCCCCAGGAGGATATATATATTTTGCAACAGATTGGGATGAATATGCAGAGTCAGCATTAGAAGAATTATCTCAAACACAAGGTATTCATAATAAGTATATGAAATATGCTCCACACCAAGAATGGAGGCCAAGAACAAAATTTGAGCAGAAAGGTATTGATGCTGGAAGAGAAATTCATGAATTATTTTTTTTGAAAAATGAAGAAGAATAAGGTGTAAAATGAATTCATTTGACGTAGATTCTGTTCAGAGAATTTCAGAACTTGAAAATTTAATAAAGAAATATCAGAAATCCTACTATAATGGAGAAGGAGAAATTTCTGATGGTGAATTTGATGCTTTATGGGATGAATTAAAGACTCTTGATCCTTTGAATCCAATATTGCATAAAGTAGGTGCAGATAGTGGAAATTTTGAAAAACTTCCTCATATTATGCCTATGGGAAGTCAGGAAAAGGCTGCAAATCCTGAACAATTTCTTTCATGGGTACAAAAACATACTTATAAAGAATATTTAGTAGAATATAAGTTAGATGGTGCTAGTCTTGAACTTCAATATGAAAATGGAACTTTAATTCATGCCGTTACGAGAGGTGACGGTCATATAGGAGATGATATAACAGCTAATGCATTAAAAATGAAAGGTGTATTAAAAAAGTTATATTCTGATCCAATGAAAGAAATTTTGTTTACGGGAGGAATTCGAGGTGAAGTCATTATGACTCATCAAGTTCATAAAGAATTTTTCTCTGATAAGGCTAATTGCAGAAATGCTGCAAATGGACTTATGAAACGTAAAGATGGCGCTGGATGTGAATATTTAACTTTAATAACTTATGATGTATGGGCAACCAATGGAAATCAACCTTTTAATGATGAGGAAGGTAAAATTGAATGGTTAAAGAACTGCGGTTTCTCTACAGTCCCACTTTATATTGCAAATTCTGCCCAAGAAGTTATTGATTACCGTTCTAATGTAATGGAAATACGAAAATCTCTTGATTATGATATAGATGGATTAGTTATCAAAGAAAGAACTATTAATCATGAAGATGCTAGCCGTGACAGACCTGATCGTCAGATTGCATTTAAATTTAGTCTTGAAGAAGCTGTTTCGGTCTTAAGAAAAGTTGAATGGAATGAGTCTGGTGCTACATATACCCCGGTAGCAATATTTGATCCTGTAGAATTAAATGGAACAACTGTAAAAAGAGCCAGTCTTGTAAATCCAAGAACAATACGATCTCTGGGAATAAAAATCGGAAGTCATGTTGTTGTTGTAAAAAGAGGGGAAATTATTCCAAAAATTGAAAGCGTTATTAAGAATAATGAAATAAATTCATTGCATGAAATTTCATATCCAGAAGTTTGTTCAGAATGTGGAGAAAAATTGGTAGATGAAGGAACTAGATTATATTGTCCTAATAAGAAATGTAAAAAGAGAATACTTCATCAAATTTTAAAATGGATTTCAGTGATTGATATTCATGATTTTGGAGAAACTCTTGTTCGATCTCTTTTTAATGATGGAATTATTTTATCAATAACAGATATTTATAAATTAACAGAAAAGACTTTGACACCATATTTTCTGACAGAGGAAAGTATTTCAAAGGAGCAGACATCAAAAGGAGCAAAAAAAGTTTTTCTTTCAATTCAAAATCACAGGAATGTATCTTTAGCAAAATTTATTGCAGGATTTGATATTGAAGGCATAGGAGAAGTCCTTGTTGAAAAACTTATTTCTAGTGGATTAAGAACTCTAGATTCAATTATAAAGGCTGATGAATCTTATATATCAAATATATACGGTTTTGCTGATACTATGGCACATACATTTGTAACTGGCATGAAAGAAAATATTTCAGAAATGCAAAATCTTATTGATAATGGAATAATTACAATTGAAGACAATATGTCTGGTAAAATTCTGGAAGGCAAGTCATTTTGTTTTACAGGGGAACTTCTTACAATGAAACGATCTGAGGCTCAAACTCTTGTAAAAGAAAATGGAGGTATGGTGAAATCTTCTGTTGTAAAAGATTTAAGTTATCTCGTTACAAATGATATAACAAGCGGTTCTGCAAAAAATATAAAAGCAAAACAACTTGGTATACCAGTTATAACAGAACAAGAGTTTCTTGCTATTGTTCAGAAGCAAATGTAAAATCTTGTGTAAAAAAGTCAGGATTTACAGCTGACATATTAAGTCTCATTTCCCAATGAAGGTGAGGACCAGTTGCCAATCCTGTTGCACCGCTTAATCCTATAAGAGTCCCTTGATTAACAATATCTCCTTCTTTTACATTTAGTTCATCCAAATGATAATAAAGACTGTATAATCCAGGCAAGTGTTCTATAACTACACTCCAGCCTGTAGAGATTCTGTTTTCTGCCATAACAACAAGTCCTGTTGCACATGCATTAACCTTAGAACCTGTAGGAATGCCGTAATCTGTTCCATAATGTAAACTTGTTGAAGAATTGCCATCTGTGTACTTATATACACGTCTGTCTGCAAAATATGAAGTCCTTCTTGTCGATGTCGTTGGAGGAATATATTCTGTCGTCTGATAAACATGATCTTTATTTATGGTTCCAAGAATGGCATTTAATTTATTTATTTGTTGCATTCGTGTAGAACTAGTATCTGTTTTTATACTTGTATTCCTTGCGTCAAGAGGAATAGTTTCGCTTATGAATTCTTTATATTCAAGAGAAAAAGGTAATGTAAAATTG
>JAILPY010000066.1 GCA_024699235.1 Treponema sp.
TGTTCTTTACTGGAATCAAGGTATTGTTCTTTACTGGAATGTTACTGCAGTTGTTATCTTATAAAAAATAATCCTGCTCGTGGCAGGATTATTAGCTTAATAAATTTTTATTTAATAAATTCTTTTTTTAGGAAGTTTAGGTCAAGTTCAGGATAAAGAACATGTTCAGACAGTAATTTGTTTACTCTTGATTTTGCTTCGCTTATCGTTTCTTCTGAAATGTCGATTTTGCCTTTTGCAGGTTTTCCATCCTTTGTAATCCCTGGTTTAGTATTTTTAAGGACATAGTCAATTATGTCAGCAACATTTTTCATGTCTTCTTCATTCATGCCTAATGTTGTAAGAGCTGGAGTTCCTATGCGTATTCCACTTGTCCACCAGGCTCCATTTTTATCATAAGGCAGTGCATTCGCATTTGCTGTTACTCCACACTTGAATAAAGCAGCTTCTGCCTGTTTGCCTGTAAGTCCGTAACCAGTAACATCTACAAGCATTAAATGATTGTCTGTACCTCCTGTTTGCAAAGGCATTCCATGAGCCATGCATCCTTCCGCAAGGGCTTTTGCATTTTTTACAACATCGTGGGCCCATTTCTGATATTCTTGAGTTCTAGCTTCTTTTAATGCAATGGCTTTTGCTGCCATTACATGTCCAAGGGGACCTCCAAGAACCATTGGGCATCCTTTGTTTACGTAATCAGCAAATTCTTTTTTGCACAAAATCATTGCCCCTCGAGGTCCTCTGAGGGTCTTATGAGTTGTTGTTGTTACAATGTCTGCCCATTTGACAGGATCGTAGTCACCTTCAAAAACTTTTCCAGCAACAAGTCCTGCAAAATGAGCCATGTCTACCATAAGGACAGCTCCACATTTATCTGCAATCTGACGGAAACGCTTAAAATCAATTTTTCTTGGATAAGCAGAAAAACCTGTAAGTAATATAAGAGGTTTTACTTCCATAGCTTGTTTTTCAATTTTATCATAATCTAAAAGCCCTGTCTCTTTATCAACTCCATAAGGATGACTTTCAAACATTCTCGCTGAGACATTCATTCTGTATCCATGTGTTAAATGTCCTCCACAGGAATAGTCCAATCCCATAAGTCTCTGGTTGCCAAATTTTTTTCTAAGTTCATCAAATTGCTTGTCAGTAAGTTCATTCAATGATTTTACGCCAAGTTTTTCAAGTGTAGGTGTTTCGATTTTTGCACTCAATATAGCCCAATATGCTACAAGGTTAGTATCTGCTCCTGAATGCGGCTGTACGTATGCATAATCTGCTCCAAAAAGTGCTTCAGCTTCGCGTGCCGCTGCATTTTCAACTGCATCAATGTTTACGCATCCTCCGTAATATCTGTGCTCAGGATATCCTTCTGCATATTTGTCTGTAAGAAGATTTCCCATGGCTGCTTGTACATTAAGTGAGCAGTAATTTTCAGATGCTACAAGTTTCAGATGAGAGCGCTGATTTTCAAGTTCATTTACAATAGATGCTGCAATATCAGAACTGATTGAAGAAACCTGTTGAAGATTTGCGACATAAGCACACATTGCTGCACTAGGTTTTCCATTGCATTGAGCCAAGTATTTTTCCAAAGGTGAAGACATTTTTGACCTCTTTCAAGATTTTCAAATTTTTGTATAGGTTTCAGAAAAAATCTGAAACCTAACTTATATTGATTTTAGGGAATTTTTCAATAATAGTGAATAGAAACTTTGTTATAAATTTGTATAAATATAATTTAAAATCTTCCTCTGTATCCGATTTTCCTAAGTTTGCTCTGGGTTATTAAAATAATATTTGTGCCCTTAAAAGCTGTTTCAGCAATATCGCATTCTGTTAATTCTTCTGGTATTTCGATATCTGTAAGTGAAGAACATCCCTTAAAAGCATCTTTTTCGATTCGTTTTACTGATGCCGGCAGATTTATAAATTTTAAAGACTTACATCCCTCAAACATTCCAGTGGTTTTTCCTATAGATATGCTGGCACATGATATTTTTTTCAGACTGGCAGGGAGTACTACCGATTCCAGTGCTTCATATCCACTCAAACCTCCGATTTCCCTTACAGAATCTGGAAATACAATTCTTTTAATTGTTTTATTCTTTTTCATTCCGTTTAATCCACAGAAAAAATCTCCAACTTCAAGTACAGGAAGTCCCTGAATCATATCTGGAATTATAACGTTAGGAGATTTGCCTTTATATTTGACTATTTTGGCTCCGTCCATATCAGAGGTAAGTTCTACAACAAAGTCACTTTCACTGTTTGCTTCTTCTGCAAATACAGAGGA
>JAILPY010000116.1 GCA_024699235.1 Treponema sp.
TAAGAAAAATAAAATTAAAGATCTTTTTGTTAGTATATTTATAATAGTCTTATCGTTTATAATGGCTTTTGGCCTTTATCCTGTATTAGAGCTTCCTTTATTTTCTCCACATGCTATGTATGGTTTTTGTGTTATGATTTCCTTTTTTACACTTTATGTAACTTTTCAGAAAAAAAATTGGGTTGGTGTAATAAGTGCTCTTTCCTTAAGTTGGTGTTTTTTTTCTTTATTTTTTGTATATGGAAATGTTATGGTTGAACAGAATCGATATCAGAATTTTAGAATTAATCAGTTAATCTGTGATTTAAATGGTATTGATGAATTTTCTAATGCTAATAAGAAAAATTTGCAAATAAAAGGTTCTATGGGGTATTCACCACGAGTAATTCCTGTATTAAATCAATTTAAATCATTAAAGCGAACTATATATTATTTTACAGGAAGTGATATTATTTCGGAATTATATTTCAGAGATTATTTTGATTTAAGAAATTTAGATTGGGATTATGAATCTGAAATTCGTGACTTTACTAGTCTATATGATATTGATTTACCTGTAATAAAAGACACTATGTATCATACTATAAAAGGAGATGGAATTAACTATCTTATTGAATTGAAGTAAGATTTAGACGTATTACTTTATTATTTTATCCAATATATAAATATAAAAGCCTTGTCAGGTTGCAAGCTGTGAAGTCCGCTTCAAGTCTGACAAGGCTTTCTTTTATTCCCATCCAAATGTAGCAGGGGGTTTGTTGCTTAAGTCAAAGAATATCGCATCTGCAAATCCCAGTTTTGCAATGTCTTCTATGACTTTTTTTAAGTCTTCCTGTGGAAGCTGTGCAAAACGGGCTGTCATTACATCTTCAGAACACAAAGGTCTGAGTACAATGCTGCATCTGTCCTTAGAAGATGCATAAGGCAGGTTTATTGTGAGATGCTGGAAAATCTTATTATACCAGCCGTTCTTATGAAGTGCTGTAAGCATAATATTGTCTGCTTCTCTGGTCTGATCGAGGCGAGATTTATCACAGTAACCTTCATTCAGTTTAAGTTCTGAATCTGAAACAGAAGGATTCTGCCATAACTTTATTATGCAGCGATTTATAAACTGAGCGCTGTTTGTGATGCGGCTTGAAGCTTCTTCAAGTTTTTCCCATTTTTTAGGAAGGTGAAACGTACCGTTTTCTTCTTTCCCGAATGTCAGTACTGCAGGAAAGCGGTATGTCCTGAAGTCTCCCTGAACGCCAACGGACCTTACAGGAAGTACTCTTTTTTTCATATTTTGTGTACAGTTATCACAGAACATATCAAGCTTTATGCTTTCAATTTCTTTCTGTGCTTTCTCAAAGTCCTGTCTGTCGCTATCTGTCATGATACCGTCTGAGCATAATACATTTATGCTGAGTCCTGGACCAGGGAAAGGATGCCTCATTACAAGGTCATCTTCCAAACCTAGTTTTTTACCTATTCTACGAACTTCATCCTTATACAAGTCTTTAAGTGGTTCTATTATGAGCCCCTTTTCTATAAGCTTTTGAATGCCGTCTACGCGGTTATGGTGAGTCTTTATAACCTTAGAATTTTTTGTTCCGCCGCTTTCAATGATGTCAGGATAAAGAGTTCCCTGTGCGAGCATCCATTTATCTTCATCAAGTTTCTGCCGTGCTAGAACTTCATTTCTTACGGTAATGAAATTTTCTCCAACAGCCATTCTTTTCTTTTGCGGATCAGTAAGATGGTATACGGCCTTTAAGAAGCTTTCACTGGCATCTTCTACTATAAAATTTGAAAATCCATGAGACTTGTATGATTCTGCAACAGATTTGCTTTCGTTTTTACGCATAAAGCCGTTGTCTATATGCAGTCCGAGAACTCTTTCCTGTCCCAGTGCTTTATTAAGCAAGGCAAAAGCAACTGTGCTGTCAACGCCGCCGCTTAAAAACAGAAGGACGTTTTTATCATTTGCATCTGATTTTATGCCCTCTAAGATGTGATTAAGGACTGTGTCTTCGTCCCAGTTTTTTGTCATGCCGCAGAAAATAGCAAAATTTTCAAATATTTTATTTCCTTCCGGAGTATCCTTTACTTCACAATGACACTGAAGGCTGAATCTTTTCTTTTCAAGATTTTGCAAGGCTGCAAAAGGGCAGTCCTTTGTTGTTCCAATAACTTCAAATCCTTGTCCAGTCTGAAGAACTGCATCCTGATGGCTCATCCATACTTGAGTTGTATCATTGACACTATTAAATATAGGTGAAGTTTTACCAGATTCTGTCTTTTCCAGATGTGCAATTCCAAATTCTCCGACTTCAGCTTTTCCTACTTTTCCTCCGTAGCAAGTGGCCATCAATTGATGACCATAGCACAGTCCAAGAATCGGAATGTCCAAGTCTAAGATATCTTTGTTAAATTCAGGAATATTACTGTCATAAACGGAAGCAGGTCCTCCGCTCATTATAATTCCTTTTGCATCTTTAATAGATTCTACAGAAACAGAGGGAAGGGCAATCTCTGAATAATATCCCATCATGCGCAGTCTTTTTGCAATTAGATGTGCATATTGACTGCCAAAATCCAAAACAACAATTCTAGAACGTGCCATAAAGAATCCTCTTGCTATTATTTACGTGTTTTATACTCATAGCTTGCAGTAATGAAATCCCTGAACAAAGGTCCAGGTTTGTTTGGGCGGCTTTTAAATTCTGGATGGAACTGACCTCCGAGCATCCATGGATGATCAGGTACTTCACATATTTCAACAAGATCTCTTTCTGGATTTATACCAGCTATTATTAACCCTGCCTTTACTAAGTCTTCACGATATGTGTTGTTGAATTCGTAGCGGTGTCTGTGGCGTTCCCAGATAATGTCAGTGCCATAAGCTTTTTCTGTCAGAGTTCCTGGAGTTACTTTGCATTCAAATTTTCCAAGACGGAGCGTTCCTCCAAGGATCTTTCCATTCTGATCCGGCATCAAGTCAATGACAGGATGCTTTGTTTCTTTATCAATTTCTGATGTCTGGGCGTCAGTCCAGCCAAGTACATTCCGTGCGTATTCAATTACAAGAATCTGCATTCCAAGGCAAATGCCAAAATAAGGAACTTTGTGAGTCCTTGCAAATTTTGCAGCACGGATCATACCTTCAACGCCTCTGCTTCCGAATCCACCCGGTACTATGATTCCGTCTGATGATTTTAGTTTTTCTTCCGTAATGTTGTCATTTGTCAGTTCTTCGCTGTCAATCCAGTCTATGTCTACAGAGGCTTCGTTTGCGATGCCTCCATGAATGAGGCTTTCTACAACAGATAGGTATGCGTCATGCAGCTGTACGTATTTTCCTACAAGTGCAATTTTTACGTTTTTCTTTGGATTTTCAAAGATATTTACCATCTTTGCCCAGTCATCAAGCTGGCTTGGAACGTTTTCAATGTTTAATGCCTTGCAGACAGCATTTCCAAGTCCCTCTTTTTCCATATTAAGAGGAACTTCGTATATTGATTTTGCATTAAGGTTCTGTATTACACAGTCTGTGTCAACATTACAGAATTGTGCAAGCTTTTCCCTCGTGCTTTCAGGTAATGGGACCTCTGTCCTCAGCATAAGAATGTCAGGCTGAATTCCTAATTCCTGAAGTTCTTTTACAGAATGCTGTGTTGGCTTTGTCTTTATTTCATGAGCTTTGTTTAAATAAGGAATGAGTGTAAGGTGAATGTAGCAGCAGTTTTCTTCTCCGACTCGGTATTTTATCTGTCTTATGGCTTCTATAAAGGGAAGTGATTCAATGTCTCCTACAGTACCGCCTATTTCTGTAATGATTACGTCTGCATTTGTTTCTTTTGTTGAAATAAGCAGCCTTGTAAGGATTTCTTCAGTAACGTTAGGAATAACCTGTACGGTACCTCCTTGGTAACCTCCCTCGCGCTCTCTGTTCAGAACAGCTAAATAAACTCGTCCTGCCGTCGTGTTGCTGCTTTGTGCAAGTGTTGCATCTGTAAAACGTTCGTAGTGTCCTAGGTCAAGGTCAGTTTCTGCTCCATCATCTGTAACAAATACTTCTCCATGCTGAATTGGATTCATTGTACCAGGATCAATATTAAGATATGGGTCAAACTTTTGGTTTATAACAGTCAGGCCTTTGCTCTTTAAAATAAGTCCTATCGAAGCTGCGGCAATTCCTTTTCCTAAACCGCTTACAACACCGCCTGTAACAAAAATGTACTTGGTCATATATGCAACACCTCAAAAAATATCTGAAAATTATAATGGATATTCATCATTTCGTCCATAAAATTTGGAAAAGTATGAACTTATTTGCGAAAGGACTTTTCTTGAAACAGTAGGATTATGTTCAAGAATAGAAAAAAAGAGTTCTTCTGGTATTTTTACCAGTTCTACGTCAGTTTCTGCAATTGCATCTTCATTTCGGATTTCTTCAAGCATGCATGCAGCTTCTCCAAAAAACATACCATTGCTTATATAGGAAAGCGTATTTGGCCGTGAAAGTCTTACTGTACCTTTTGAAAGGTAGTAAGAATCCGTAGAATTTTCTCCAAGCCTATATATGTATTCTCCTTTTTTTATGCGTATGACTTTATCCTGTATGTGTAAAAGATAGTCTGGCCGAATAAATATAAGTCTCTTGAATATTCCTTTTGGAGAAATGTCTTCGCGCGAAGGAAGAGTGTATAATTCACTAAGTATTAGAATTTCAAAAAACTGATTTACAAAAAGATATTGAGCAAAAAATAAAAATATAAAGAAGAAAAAATATACTTCAAGCAGAAGGACAACAACATTGCTTAATACGCCATATACATAATTGTAACGGTTTATGTTTATAAAAAGTTTCATGATTTTTTTAAATCCCCAGAATGTAAATATGCATCCTAGGGCAGGAAAAATGCATTGTATCAGTGTTGGATTTGTCCTGCTTCCGAATTTATAGCATAGAAGTACTGCAATAAACATTAGTATGAGTGGAAATGTTGTAACGATCATGTTTGTAAATGAATCCATTAACGACGGATAATGCATTACAAGTGACTTAAGGATTGGAAGCTTTATGATTGTTCTGAATGTAGCAAAAATGAATAGTAGTATTGACATAAGTATTGTAACAGAAGCTTCTCCTGCAACAATTAGCACAAATGTCATACCTTTCTGCACTCTGTAATTTTTTTTAAATATGCGTTTCATGCTTTTTACGAAAGATATAAAAAATCTTCTTGACATCCATATTATAGTAATGGAAAGGATGATTTCAAAGTTAGTTATTTTTTTTATTTGGTGGATGGACTGTACAAGTGTATCTAAATTTATGAAATTTGAAATCATTGAATTAAAATTTAGAAGTGCCGTAACGGCTTCCGGCTTTGCATGAAGAAAACGTATCAAGATTACAAGAATCATCATGACAATTGGAATGAATGAAAACATAAAACCGAATGCACAGGCTGCAGCATAGGATATAAGATCATTAGCAGATGTAAATACAATTGAAAAGTATAATGACTGAAGTAATGTAACAAGAGTCAACGAATGTGACTGTTGTTGAGTATTATTTTGCTTTGTCTTCATTATTCATCTGTATCTTCTTTACCTGATGATTCCTCTTGTACTTCAGTTTCATCGTTTGATTTTTCTTTATCAGTTTTTTCTTTATGTCCCTTTTTTTCTTCAAGTTCCCTTGTCAAATATAATTGTTTTGCAAGCATAATGTAATCTGTAGAATCTTTTGCCTCACTGTTTATGGCTGATATTATCTGTTTTTGTAATGACTGAGAAATAAATTCTTTTATTGTCGTTTTTAATGTAGTGGAAGTATTCTGATGATACAAGAGAATTGCAATTTTTCCTGTAGGAGTATCTTTTATAAGGTATGTTACAAGCCTTAATGGAATAACTCTGGTTCCAAGAACTATCTGTGCATTGTCCAAGGTAAAGCTGACGTGTAATGGTGCAGACAGTGTGTTTGGAACGCGTACTGCTATAGTTACGGAACTTATGTCAAGGATTTTAAACTGATGCATTTTATTGTCATGAGTCCAGAACATCTGTACGTTCTTATCATTTACGCAGGAATAGCGCACATAATTTCGCCTACCTTTGGCACCGAGCATTTCCAGAATGCCTTTTATAATATCCAAAACCTTATTTAAGTCTCCGCTAAGGCTTGTAATGCCGGCTTCAATATTACATAGTTCAAAAATTAAGTTTGCATAATCTTGGTCAATGCGTTCTGATAATATGCCTAATTTTATTGTTTTGAGAATAGTTTCATCTTCGAAGGTTTTCATGAATGCAATCCATGCATTAATAACCATCTGAGAATCAGTATCTACAAACAGAATAGAATCTGGGTTGTGGCGAAGTATATTTTTTGCAAATTTAAAGTTTTCTATTTCATATACTTCATATTCTTGCTCTCTCAACTCACTGATAATGTGATTTTTTATCTTGTAAGATGGATTGAGAAAAAATATTTTACGACCAAATTCTGGATTCTGTTTTTCCGGCATAAAACCCTCCTTGCCTAGAAGTCTGCAAGTTTTGGAGCACGTGGATAAGGTACTACATCACGTATGTTAGTCATTCCTGTAATATATCTTAGTAATCTGTCAAATCCAAGTCCAAATCCTGAATGAGGAACAGAACCGAAACGACGTAAATCAAGATACCATTGGTAATTTGACATGTCCATTCCGCGTTCTTCGCATACTTTAAGAAGCTTGTCGTAGTTTTCCTCTCGTTCGCTTCCGCCTGTGATTTCTCCAAGACCTGGTACAAGAACGTCTACTGCACGGACTGTTTTTCCGTCATCATTCTGCTTCATATAAAAAGCCTTGACGTCCTTTGGATAATTATAAACCATTACAGGACTTTTGAATATTTTTTCTGTCAGGCATCTTTCATGTTCTGTCTGAAGTTCCTTGCCCCATTCAATAGGGTATTCAAAATCTTTGTTGTATGGTTCAAGTTCTTTTACTGCATCTGTATAAGTTATGCGTTTAAAAGGCGTATCAACAACATGCTGTAACTGAGCAATTACGCCGCTTTGAATGCGTTTTTCAAAGAATTCTAAGTCTTCGCGGCATTTTGTTAAAGCCCAATTGAACATATACTTTAAGAATTCTTCTTCCAAATCCATATCATCAAAAAGGTCGTAGAATGCCATTTCTGGTTCACACATCCAGAATTCTGCAAGATGACGAGGAGTATTGGAATTTTCTGCACGGAAGGTAGGTCCAAATGTGTATACGCGGCTTAAAGCCGTTGCCATTGTTTCTGCTTCCAGCTGTCCTGAAACAGTCAGACTTGCTTTCTTTCCGAAGAAATCTTTGTTATAGTCTACTATTTTATGGGCGTCTTCTATTTTCATTCCGCCCTGTCCAGCCTTTACGCCAAGTTCAGCAATCTTTTCTAGAGAAAGAGTTGTTACCTGGAACATTTCTCCTGCACCTTCTGCATCGCTGCATGTAATTTCAGGTGCCATGATGTACTGGAAACCGCGTTCCTGGAAGAATGTGTGCAGTGCCATGGCCATCTGGTTACGGAGTCTGAAAACTGCTCCGAAAGTATTTGTCCTTGCACGAAGGTGTGCATTTTCACGAAGGTATTCCATTGACATGTTCTTTTTCTGCAATGGATATGTTTCCGTAGGGCATTTTCCGAGTACTGTAAGTTTTTGTAGCGTTACTTCTACCGCCTGTCCGCTTGCAGGAGACTGTATAAGAGTGCCTTCTGCTTTGACAGAAGCTCCTGTAGTTACGTCTTTAAGGGCTTCTTCTATAGTATTAGGTTCTGCTCCCTGTGCAGGTGCAGAACGGTCAAATGTCAATTGAATTGAAGCAAAGCAACTTCCGTCGTTTACCTGAATGAATACAAGATTTTTTGAGTCTCGTTTTGTTCTTACCCATCCGCAAACGGTTACTGATCGTCCGTCCGGTTCTGATGTGAGTAAATCTTTAATAAGAGTTGGTTTCATAATATTTCTATTATAGAATATTTATTGTTATGCAGTCAATAATTAGGCATGTACATGAATTTATAGGTAAAGCGTGGTGCGGTCGACGCTATTGCCTGAAGGCTGTAAACTCAAAATGTTAAATGTCTTCTATAAAAAAGTAAAAACTGATATAATGATACCACTTTTCAAATAAGTTTAAAAGAGGTTTTAACCATGTCCTATCCATTTAATGAGATTGAGCCTAAATGGCAGAAATACTGGTCTGATAACAAGACATTCAAAGTAACGGAAGACACTCATTTTCCAAAAGATAAAAGACGGTATGTTCTAGATATGTTCCCATATCCTAGTGGAGCAGGTCTTCACGTAGGACACCCAGAAGGCTACACGGCTACAGACATCTACTGCCGCTATCTGCGTATGAAAGGTTTCAATGTTCTTCATCCAATGGGATACGATGCATTCGGTCTTCCTGCAGAAAATTATGCAATCAAAACAGGTACTCACCCTGCTGCAACAACATTCAAAAATATTGACCACTTTACGCAGCAGATAAAAGCATTAGGCTTCAGTTATGACTGGGACAGGGAAATCAGGACTTGTACACCTGATTATTACAAATGGACTCAGTGGATATTCCTTCAGCTGTATAAAAAAGGACTTGCTTACGAAGCTGAAACGCCTATCAACTGGTGTCCTAGCTGTATGACAGGTCTTGCAAACGAAGAAGTAAAAGAGGGGCACTGTGACCGCTGTGGAGCACAGGTAACTCACAAGACTATACGCCAGTGGATTTTAAAGATTACAGCTTATGCTGATCAGCTTATAAATGACCTTGACAGCCTTGACTGGCCGGAAAGCGTAAAGCTCATGCAGCGTAACTGGATTGGACGTTCAGAAGGAGCAGAAGTAGACTTTACTGTGGCGGATAAAGACGGAAAGCCTACAGATACTAAACTTACTGTTTATACTACGCGATGTGATACCCTTTTTGGAGCAACTTACATGGTTGTATCTCCAGAGCATAAGGATATAGAAAAACTTACGACAGAAGAGCAGAAAGAAGCCGTTAAGGCTTATCGTGAGCAGGCTGCAAAAAAGAGCGACCTTGAACGTACAGACCTTGCAAAAGACAAGACTGGCGTTTTTAGTGGAAGTTATGCAATAAATCCTGTAAACGGCAAGCTTATTCCAATCTGGGTTGCAGATTATGTTCTTATTTCGTATGGAACAGGTGCAATAATGGCTGTTCCAGCTCATGATACCCGTGACTGGGATTTTGCTAAGAAATTCAATCTTCCTATTATAGAAGTCCTTAAGAGTGAAGTTGACGTCCAGCAGCAGGCATGGACAGAAGATGGCGTTCACGTAAACTCAGATTTCTTGGATGGACTTAATAAAAAAGATGCAATTGCAAAGATGATTGAGTTTTTGACCGAAAAGAAAATCGGTAAAAAGGCTGTAAACTATAAGCTTCGAGACTGGGTATTCAGCCGTCAGCGTTATTGGGGAGAACCTATTCCTTTAGTACATTGTCCTCATTGCGGTACGGTTCCTGTTCCTGAAGATCAGCTTCCTCTTGAATTGCCAGACGTAAAGACTTATCAGCCGACAGGTACAGGAGAAAGTCCTCTTGCAGGAATTGACTCATGGGTAAACTGTAAGTGTCCTAAGTGTGGGGCAGATGCAAAGAGAGAAACTAACACTATGCCTCAGTGGGCTGGAAGCTGTTGGTATTATCTTCGTTACCTTGATCCAAAAAATGATAAGGAATTTGTTTCAAAAGACATAGAAAAATACTGGATGCCTGTTAATCTTTATGTCGGAGGAGCAGAGCATGCTGTCCTTCACTTGCTGTATTCACGTTTCTGGCATAAGGTTTTGTATGATATCGGTGCTGTAAGTACTAAAGAACCTTTCCAGCGCCTTATTAACCAGGGGATGATTACTTCGTTTGCCTTCCAAAGAAAGAATAAGTCTCTTGTTGCAGTTGACATGGTTGATGAAAAGGATGGTAAATTTTTTTCAAAAGAAGATGGAGAAGAACTTGAACGTGTCATAGCAAAGATGAGTAAGTCTTTGAAGAATGTCGTAAATCCTGATGAAATGATCAAGGCTTATGGTGCAGACAGTGTACGCATGTATGAAATGTTCATGGGACCTCTTACAGTTTCTAAGCCTTGGAATACACAGGGACTTATAGGCGTAAACAGATTCCTTGATAAGATATGGGGAATAGCACAGAAGCCTTATTCTGATGTTGATATTACTGGCAAACTGGACTCTGAAGCTCTGGTTTCACTGCGCAAGACTTATGCAAAAACTGTAAAGAAGGTAAGTGATGATACTGATTCCCTTAACTTTAATACAGCAATAAGTCAGATGATGATTTTCATAAATGAATGTTCAAAAATAGATTCTATACCTCGTGCAATGTGGGAAGGCTTTGTAAAGATGCTTTCATGCTATGCTCCTCATCTTGGTGAAGAATTGTGGCAGAAACTTGGACACGATAAAACTGTTGCTTACGAACCTTGGCCAACATTTAGCGAAGAATTCTGCAAGGAAGATTCAAAGACTATCGTTGTCATGATAAATGGAAAGCTTCGCGATAAGTTTGAAGCTGCTCCTGGAACTGATAAAGATGAATTGCAGAAAGCTGCCCTTGAGACAGAGGGTGCAAAAAAATTCCTTGACGGTAAATCGATTGTCAAAGTTGTTATTGTTCCTGATAAGCTGGTAAATATTGTTGCCAAATAATTAATGCAGGACTTTATGAAAGTTATGCTTTCATAAAGTCCTTTTGCATTATATACCTTTTAACAGTCATTCCGAATATAAATTACTTTTTCCTAATTCAAGATTTTATAGTAAAATAAATTACATGGAAATGGAAAGTTTCAGAGCTCATTATATTAAGGTCGCAGGGACAATAGCGCTGCTTGGTAACGCAGTGCTTGCAGCAGTAAAACTTCTCTTTGCTTATCTTTCTGGATCTCTTGCCGTGATGGGAGATGGAATTGACAGTTCTACAGATGTCCTTATAGCAATTGTTACTCTATTTATCAGCGGCATGATAAGCAAGCCTAGCGATAAAGACCACCCTTGGGGACATGGAAGGGCAGAGACAACAGCTACTATGATGCTTGCGTTCATAATCTTCTTTGCTGGCACTCAGCTTGTCATGAAGAGCGTTGTAAAACTTTTAAATCATAACGATATACAGAGTATTTCTAACTATGCAATTATAGCTGCTGTCATTTCTATAACTGGCAAAGCTCTTCTTGCTGTATTGCAATATCATTATGGAAAAATTGCAAATAGTGACATAGTAAAGGCTAATGCCCAGAATATGAAAAATGACATTGTCATGTCTGCAGGCGTTCTTGCCGGTCTTGTACTTTCTGATATATTCAACTGTCCTGTTTTAGATCCTGTAATTGCACTTGCTGTCGGCTTATGGGTCATTAAGAATGCATCTTCTCTTTTTAACCAGACAAATACAGAACTTATGGACGGAAATGTTGACAATATTTTGTATAGAAAGCTGTTTCATGCTGCTATTTCTGTAGAAGGAGTATCAAATCCTCATAAGGCACGAATACGAAAGATTGCAAATCTTATTGACATAGATTTAGATATAGAAGTTCATCCAGATATTACTGTTTATGAAGCGCATGAACTAGCGGAAAGGGTAGAGGAGGCTGTAAGAAATGAAATCCCTGAAGTTTATGATATTGTAATTCATATTGAACCGGAGGGATCTGATTCTCACCAGCCTAAGGAACGATTCGGTCTTACTCCTCATCAGCTGGAACAGAAAAATTAATTAGGCAGAGAAATCTGATGATGAATCATTTTTCCATGCATCTATAAATTCAAACATGAACTGCTGGACGTTGCCAAACCATTTTTCCTGAAAATTACAGGCTGTCTTTCCTATATACCGGAAATGCCAGCATTCCCACATATATCCGGTAACGTCTTCATATCCTTTAGGAAAGCTAAGTGACCAACCGTAATCAGAGGCGTGGTCATATACCCATTTACCCATTTTTGTATCGCCCCAGTCATCTGTAATTGAACCAAAGTCAACTGCAACTCCAAGCTGGTGCTGACTTGTTCCCGGACGTGCACTATAGCGCTCTGCAAGTTCAAGTCCATCTTGTGATACATATCTGTTAAACAGGCCTTCCTGATATTTGTAAGAACGGTAAGTAGAGCTTACCAGCAGCTTTATTCCGTCTTCAAGAGCGGCTGCAGACAGTTCTTCAAGGGCAGCGTATGCTTCTGGACGGAGAGAAAGGTCATTGCGGCTTATAGAGAATAAGTCATTCTTTTTCAAAGGTATTAAATCTTGAGGAACGTATTCTGAACTGACAGAGTGTTTTTTATCAATAAGGTAATACAGGCTTAAGTCATCCTTGCGGAAAGCTTTTTCTTCTTTAAGGACTTCATTTAGGTCGTTTATAAAGCCTTCAATATCTGATATGCTGACAACATCTAAGAATCTGGGAGTCATTTTTGAAAGGACTCTTTCAAATTTTTCTAACTCCATATACTGCTTTTCAATAGTTTCTGTGTTTTTTGCAACTAACTGGATGTCTTCATTCATGCCTGAATTTTCAGAAAACTCAGCTTTAGTTTTTTCTTTTCCGCAGCTGAAGCATAAAAGTACAGAAAAAAAACACAAAAGTGCTATTTTATTACATCGCATCAGAGACCTCTGTTACTGAATGAATAATGTTAAACGTATTCCAAAAACCTGTTCTTGTCAACGCATAATGTGCAGCATCAGAAGGGTTCATAATGAACATCTTGGTGTCAAATTTTTCTCCGTCATTTATGCCGGCAAGAATTATGCCTAAGCCGGATGAATCTATAGAAGAAACAGTCGACATATCAAGAACTACATTTGTATCGATTATATAACGATATATCTTTTCCTCTAATTCTGAAATTGTATATGAGTTTACGTCACCTACAAGTTCAAGAAGCATATAGTTAGGACCTATTTTTTCAGTCAGAGACAGTTGATTCACTGCTTTACCTCCTTTTCTTCAGAACTCAGATACTTTAACATGAATATGGTTATATCATCTTCAAGCTGTGTTGAAGTAAACTGTCCAAGCGATTCATATGCAAACTGTGCAATTTTATCTGCAGGGTATGAAGAGTTATCCATCATTTCATTCTGGATTCTGGACTTTCCGAACTTTTCACCTCTCAAAGATTTTGTTTCAATCAAGCCGTCTGTACATGCGAATACCATGTCTCCCGGTGCAAGCTTTACTTTCTTTACCTTTATATACTTGCTTATGTCGTCTACAAAGCCCAGGATGTAACCGTCACCCTGAATTTCAATGACGTTATTATATGCTCTTGTATAAAGGAAAAGTACTGGAGCACCACAGTTTATGTAATACATTGTATCTGAAGTCAAATCCATAAGTCCGAACAGACCTGAGAAAAATACTCCCTTTGGAAGACTTTCTTTAATGAATGTGTTGACTTTCTGAATCAAAAGCTTGAAGTCAGAAGTTTCTGCAAGGAATGTTCTGATGATAGACTTCATGATGACCATGTTCATTGAGGCTGCAATACCTTTTCCACTCAAAGAACCTATGATATAAATATAGCGGGTGTCAGTCAAACGTATGATGTCTACAAATTCTCCACCGATGTTACGGGCAGGAACCATCCTATAGCCTATGTCGTACTTTTCATTCTTTATGCGGTCCATGTTTTCCTGAATGGAAGTAATTATTTGGGCAGACATTTTAATTTCTTTGTTTACCGTACCTACAACAGATTCATTCAGGATATTCTTCATATAATAACCAATAACAAAGAAATTAGAATAAAGGTTGTTGAAAACCTTTAAATCATATTCATTATAAAGGTTTCCGCTAAATTTTTTTCCAAGAGTAATAAGTCCTATAAGCCTGTGTCCTTCACTGATCATTATAAATGCATCACTGTCAGTCTGCTTAAAAAGATTAAGCAGGTCAGAGCGGACTGGAGCTACAGATGAATCTTTCTGGGCAAACTCCTTAAATATGACTCGTTTCTTTATATTCATGAGTTTGTCAAAAAGTTCTGAATGAATTTCAAAAGATTTCTTTTCATCTTCTGGAACAGAACTATATGCATATTCAAAAAATCCATCGCCTGAGTCTACAACAACTTTTAGAGAAGAAGAGTCCACGTATTTATTAAAAATATTGAACAGCTTTGATGTTATGTAGGTAGAGTCCTGCTGGAAATTGATGGCAGCAATTTCTTCTGAAAAAGCCTGTGCATACCTGCTGTCTCTAACAAGTCCCTTTTTATCAATAAATTGATTGACAATATACCAGAGTGCAAAAATTATGCAGCATTGAATAATGAATAAAACAAAAAAGAGAACCTTATTTCTGGAATATATTGGCCATGAAAGCATAAAGAACAATGCTATCGTTAATGAAGGTATAAGGTATGTAAATATGAATTTAATTCCTGCATTTACAACAAGCTTTTTATCCCAGATTTCATTATTTCTTTCTGCTGCAAGCAATACGAATAGCTCAGGAATAAATCCTACTACAAAAAGAGATCGGAGCATTGGCTGATATACGGAAGATACTTTTATAAACGCCATGACAATAATAGTTGCAAAAACTCCCATAACTGCAATATTTATTTTCTGGCGAGGTATGATTGAATCTGTATTTTCACCGCGTACGAGTACCATGAGGCAAGTGAATATAGGAATAAAAAACAGATAAGAATAAATGTAAAAGTCAAATATAGTGAGCATCAGGCTTCTTCCAATCGGACCTTTAAATAAAAGACCTGAAGCAATCTGGAAGGTATTGTCATAGGTAATGGAAATGTTAGATATTCCACCGCCTTTTACAAAGAAAATAAGAAAGAATGCTATTATATTTAATATCCATTGAACGATGTAATGTTTTCGCTCTTTTTCTCTATTAGGAAAGAGGTAAAGAAATATGCAAGTGTTTATGCAGTACCATCCCATTATCAGGTATGTTAATTTTCCAACTGTTAATGCAAGCTGCTGGGGAGCATAAAAGCACAAAGCCAATGTTATGGCCATAAGTCCGAACAGTGCTGCAAGAAACAGAGTGCTGTTTACTATCATGGCTGTATTGGTTGTCTGAGATTTTTTTTCGGAATCAATCGTAAAAGAGAATGCAATTAGAGAAATACAAATAATAACATTTAAAACTAGAAAAACCATAATCTACTCCACAATTTTAGCGACCATCATTGTAACGTCATCATGCAACCTCTTATTTCCATTGTATGACATTATAAGACTAACTATGTCATCAACAAATTGTCTAGGATGCTTTTCTGCACTTGTCGTAATTGTTTTATGAAATAATTCTGTATCACCAAGCTCTACGCCTTCGTCATTCATAACTTCCGAAACGCCGTCTGATGACATAAAGATAACGTCTCCTCGGAACAGTCTTTGTTCGGCTACTTCTATTTCATCTGGAAGGTCAATGATTCCAACAACAGAACAGTTTGACGTTAGAGGCCTGATGCGGTAACCGTCTGCGGCTTTCGTAATAACTATAGGGTCAGACATTGAAGCATTTACATAGCGGATTGTCATTTTAGAAGTATCGACTATTCCAAGGAACAAAACTGTATACTTGTCCTGTAAATGCATTCCTTTAATTGCTTTGTCAACGGCACGAATCATGCCTGGCAAATCATCTTTATCTTCAAGGATCTTAACAGTATTCATTACAAGACCCATAACTAATGCAGCTGCAAGCCCCTTTCCCGATACGTCGCCAAGCATAAGAAGTGTCTTAGACTTTGAAATTGGAAGTATTGAATAATAGTCTCCTGAAACATTTATGAGAGGTCTAAAGTAAGCGGCAAGCTCTAGCTGAGAAATATTAGGCATGGTTGGAGGAAGGAACGAACGCTGGGTATTTGCAAGCTGCTGCCATTCCTGAGAAAGAGATGCAATTTCAGATAAGTCGCTTATAGTCGTTGTCCTGTTAAGAAAATTGCAGTATTCTTCATACATTTCTTTATAAATTGTTGTATCAAAAGATTTTGTATATCTGCAGAATACAAATAAATGTTTTCCCTTGTATACAAGAAAAAAGCCTCTTGCATCTTTTGAGCTGTTTACAATGCCATAGTTTGAACCCAAGAAATAAATACCGTCATTCCATGATGAAGGAAAGTTAAGTTCGATAGTAAATAAAAGGTTTTTATCTATTGTTAGTCTGTCAGGGCTGTTGTATAAAACAAAATTCTTAATTCTATCTACAAAGAGTATGGAACAGTCCCCTTGAATTTCAAGGACTTCTCCAAGGATTTTATAGAATTCATCTAGTGAATAACAGAATTTCAGTCTTTCGATGAAATCTGATAACAGTTTTGTTTCATTTTTAAAAAGGGCATTTTTTTTGAACTTAGCATCAATTGTTGCATTGATTTTATACAATGCAAGTAAAACAGATATAATTAACGCTGCTGTCGTTATCCATGTAAAAAAATTCGAATAGCGCTTATTTTCATCTACAGCAGGAATAATGCTGACAGAAAGGAATATGATGAGTGCAACCGTAATGACTTCAGTCAGGATAAAAAGCACTCTATGCTTTGATTTATACATATAGCCCCTCAATAAAATGGTATTATGTTTATACTCTTTATCGGCATATTTAATAACACTTTATAGGGGGTTTTTTACCTTATGCCGTTAAATCAGTTTGAAAGTTCTGATAATGCAATAGGACTAGGGGAATTTGAAGGGGTTTCAAGTTCCTGATATTTCTGCAAAAGTTCTGACTGCTGTCTTGAAACCTTAACAGGCAGCTGAACGATTATCTTTACGTACAGGTCGCCTTTTTTAGTGCCTCCATTATAAGGAACTCCTTCATTCTTTATGCGGAGCATTTTTCCATTTGACGTGCATGCAGGAATCTTTATCGTTACTTTACGTGAATCTAACGTAGTAATGGTAATGTCGGTTCCAAGAATTGCCTGAGAAAAACTGATAGGAACTGCACAGTACAAGTCATTTTCGCTGCGTTCAAAATAGCGGTCGCTTCTGACATGAATGACAATTATTAAATCTCCTGCTTCTCCGCCAGATTCGCTTGCATCACCCTGATGAGGAATAGTGATTCTTCTGCCGTCATCTACTCCTGCAGGAATATTTATTGTAATGACCTTGTCTTTTGATTCCAGCCCAGTACCATGACAGGCAGAACATGGGCGGTCTATTACAGTGCCTTTGCCTCCGCAAGTAGGGCAAGTCTGCTGTACAGAAAAAAATCCAGCGCTACGGCGAATCTGACCGATTCCCTGACAGGTCGGACATGTTTTTCTTGTAGAGCCAGGTTCTCCACCTGTACCTTTACACTTCTGGCACAATTCTTTATGACGGAAGCGGACATCTGTCTTGCATCCATAAACTGCATCCTTAAAGTCAATCTCTAAGTCATAGCGCAAAGATGTTCCGACATTGCTCCTTGAACGGGATGACCTGGAACCGCCTCCAAAGCCTCCTCCAAAAAGATTTTCAAAGATATCTCCAAAGCCGCCTGCACCATTGCCGAACAGGTCGCTGAAATCATGGAAGGCATGACTGTAGCCTTGGCTTCCGCCGCCGCCCATTCCGTCAAGACCTGCAAATCCGTACTGGTCATATATAGGACGTTTCTGTTCATCGCTCAAAACTTCGTAGGCTTCAGTAGCCTCCTTGAATTTTTCCTCAGCTTCTTTATCACCAGGGTTTCTATCAGGATGATACTTTACAGCAAGTTTACGGTATGCCTTTTTAATAGTTTCTTTCTCCGCACTCTTATCAATGCCTAACACTTCATAATAATCCCGTTTTGCAGCCATGTTAATTTACTTATCCTCACAGTTTACCCCCGCATGCACGGAGGTAAAAAGATTTTTACAGTTTGAAATTTATAGCAGAGACTTATTTGTCGTCATGAACTTCATATTCGACATCATCAGCACTGCCTTTGTCAAAGCCTGCTGAAGAACCGCTTGATGCACCTGCATTGCCAGCATTTGCACTGTCAGGACCTGCACCTGCAGCGCCTGCTCCTCCTGCATTTGCTCCCTGCTGTGCAGCCTGAGCCTTATACATTTCTTCTGCAATCTTATAAGAAGCCTGTTTCAATGCTTCTGTCTTCTTTTTGATATCTTCTATATTGTCGCCCTTCAATGTTTCTTTCAAGTCATTCATAGCAGCTTCAATTGAAGATTTGTCTGCAGCAGAAATCTTGTCGCCCATATCTTTAAGAGTCTTTTCTGTAGAGTAAACAAGACTGTCAGCCTCGTTCTTTGCATCAATAGATTCTCTCTTCTTCTTGTCTGATTCTGCATTTGCTTCAGCATCCTTTACCATGCGGTTAATTTCATCTTCACTCAAGCCGCTTGAAGAAGTAATCTGGATGTGCTGTTCCTTGCCAGTTCCAAGATCCTTTGCAGAAACATGAACGATACCATTTGCATCAATGTCAAATGTAACTTCAATCTGTGGAACTCCACGAGGTGCAGCAGGAATGCCTACCAAGTCAAAGCGTCCGAGAGTACGGTTCTGGTCTGCCATTTCACGTTCACCCTGAAGAACATGAATGCTTACTGCTGTCTGTCCGTCTGCAGCTGTAGAGAATACCTGGCTCTTCTTTGTAGGAATTGTTGTATTGCGGTTAATGAGACGTGTAAATACGCCACCCATAGTTTCAATTCCAAGAGAAAGAGGAGTAACGTCAAGCAAAAGAACGTCCTTAACGTCTCCTGCAAGAACGCCGCCCTGAACTGCAGCTCCGATAGCAACAGCTTCATCTGGGTTTACTGCACGGCTTCCTTCTTTACCGAAGATGCTCTTTACAATTTCCTGAACCTTAGGCATACGGCTTGAACCGCCAACCAAAAGGATTTCATCAATCTTATCAGGAGTAATTTCAGCGTCTTGCATAGCTTTGCGGCAAGGTTCACGTGTTGCTTCAAAAAGGTGATCTGTCATCTTTTCAAAGTCTGCTCGTGAAAGACTCTTCTGCAAGTGCTTAGGACCTGTTGCGTCAGCTGTAATGAATGGAAGGTTAATGTCTGCTGTTGTCTGGTTTGAAAGAGAAATCTTTGCATTTTCAGCAGCTTCACGAAGACGCTGCATTGCCATTGCATCGCCAGAAAGGTCAATGCCTGTATCAGCCTTAAACTGATCTATGAGCCAGTTTACGATGCAGCGGTCCCAGTCATCTCCTCCAAGGTGTGTATTACCGTTTGTAGACTTAACTTCAAATACTCCGTCGCCAAGCTCGAGGATAGAAATATCGAATGTACCGCCACCAAGGTCATAAACAGCGATAGTTTTTTCGCTCTTTTCATCTTTATTAAAGCCAAAAGCAAGAGAAGCAGCTGTTGGTTCGTTAATGATGCGCTTTACGTCAAGGCCTGCAATCTTACCGGCATCTTTTGTTGCCTGGCGCTGAGCGTCATTAAAGTAAGCAGGAACTGTAATTACAGCTTCAGTTACGCTTTCTCCAAGATAGTCTTCTGCAGTCTTCTTCATCTTCTGAAGGATGAATGCACTGATTTCCTGAGGGGAATATTCCTTAGAAGCTCCGTTTTCCTGAACTTCAACGCGAACGTCTGCACCATGATCTTTTATTGCATAAGGAAGTTTTGTTGCTTCTCCCTGAAGGTCACTGAATTTATGACCGATAAGGCGCTTTACAGAATATACAGTATTCTTTGGGTTAGTTACCATCTGGTTCTTAGCAGGAAGGCCTACAATTCTGTCTCCCTTTGCTGTAAATCCAACGATAGAAGGTGTTGTACGTCCGCCTTCAGAATTCTGAATAACTACAGGCTCTCCATTCTCCATAACTGCGACACAAGAGTTTGTCGTTCCAAGGTCAATACCAATAATCTTTCCCATACTATGTTACTCCTCTAAATTACAATTAATCGTTTTTTTCTTCTGCTTTTACAGATCCATCCGGCATGGATACCATAACTTTTGCATGACGGATAACCATATCCTTCAGCTTATATCCTTTCAAATATACTGCTTTTAAAACTGGCTCTGCTACAGGGTCGTTAGAAGATCCTATGGCTTCATGAATGTCTGGATTAAAGGCATCTCCGACTGCGCCGTAAGAAACAAGGTTGTACTTGTTTTCCAGCATTGATACCAGATTGCCGTTAATCATCTTTACACCTTCTGCAATAGTCTTTGGGTCTGTAGCAGTAGCAGCTGCTTCTACAGTTCTGTCAAAGTTATCAAGACTGTCTAGCAGGTCTTTTAAAAGATTAGTATTTGCATAATCAAATGCATCCTGCTTTTCCTTAAGCATTCGCTTACGGTAATTCTCAAAATCTGCTGCCCTGCGCAGAACCTGATCCTTTAAATCCTCGTTTTGCTTAGTCAGCTCTTCTACCTGAGCCTTAAGGACTGTAAGTTCATCTTTCGGTTCTTCTGCTGTTTCTTCACTTTCAGCTGACTGTTCAGTTTCTGCATTTGCAGATGCATCCTGATTTCCTTCAGTCGCTGCATTTTCAGCAGAATCTGCAGTTACAGTTTCTTTTTCTTCCTGTTCTGTATTCTGATTCTGTTCTTCTTCCATGCTCATATATAAACCTTAAAATGTAATTTATAAAATATTCTTTTATTACACTGAAAGATACTAAAATATTAATAAAATAGTCAACAAAAGTTTAAATAAAATATACCAGAACAAGTATCAGTCAGTAGGACCGCTGGTTTTGACATCATCATCCACTGTTGTTACAGGAGAATACTCCCTTGCAGTACGCTGATCCATAGGAACATAAGGACGTTCTGCATATACATTCCTATAAGCAGGACGGTAAATGCGGCCTCCAGCAACAATTTCTTCTATGCGGTGAGCGCTCCATCCGGCAATGCGGGCAATAGCAAAAAGAGGCGTAAATAACTCTCTTGGAATGTTCAGCATTGTATATACGAAACCTGAATAAAAGTCTACGTTCGTACAGATTTTTTTCTGGTCTCCATGGTATTCTGCAAGAATCTTAGGAGCAAGCCTTTCTATTATGCGGTACAGGTTAAATTCTTCTTCGCATCCCATTTCAACAGCAAGTTCTTCCGCCTTATCTCGAAGCAATGTAGCTCGCGGGTCGCTGATTGTATAAACTGCATGTCCCTGACCGTAAATCAGGCCTGTATGGTCAAAGGCTTCTTTTCTTGCAATCTTGCGCAAGTACTCTGCAATTTCATTTTCATTTCCCCAATCCTTTACGTTTGCCTTAATGTCGTCCATCATTTCTATGACGCGGATATTTGCACCTCCATGACGGCGGCCTTTAAGAGAGCCTACGGCTGCGGCAATTGCAGAATATGTATCAGTGTCAGCAGAAGAAACAACATGAACGGTCAGGGATGAGTTGTTACCACCGCCATGCTCTGCATGAAGTATAAGTGCAAGGTCAAGAATCTCTGCCTCAAGCCGTGAATAGCTCTTATCGCTGCGGATTAAGCGAAGGAAATTTTCTGCAGTCCCAAGATTAGGAGAAGGATTATGTATGTACATGCTTTTTCCGTCATAATAGCGTCTCTTTGCCTGATATCCGTAAGCTGCAAGCGTAGAAAAACGTGAAATCAATTCAATGCACTGACGCAATATATTGCCGATATTCCTGTCTTCAGGATAGTCATCATAAGAATATGAAGCCAGTACGCCTCTGGCAATTTTATTCATTATATCGCTTGAAGGCGCCTTCATAATCATGTCTTCTGTAAAATTAGGAGGCAGAGTCCTTAGGCTTCCAAGAAACTGATTGAATTCATCCAGCTGATCCTGCGTAGGAAGCTCTCCAAACAGCAAAAGGTATACGCATTGTTCATAAC
The DNA here is from genome assembly GCA_024699235.1 of Treponema sp. Classification (GTDB taxonomy): domain Bacteria; phylum Spirochaetota; class Spirochaetia; order Treponematales; family Treponemataceae; genus Treponema_D. The sequence goes on from JAILPY010000116.1 coordinate 21,864, forward strand.
CGAACTGGTGCTTGCTTTCAACGTCATGTACGATATCTTCAACGCTATAGCCGCGGTAAATTAATTTTCCAGGAACAGCAACCTTTTTGCCTTCAGAATCTATTTCGTATCCAACAACGTCACCTATGCTGGTAAGTCCTACAAGAACTCCTCGTCCGTCTGCATAACGCAATCCTCGTTTTACATCATATTTCTGATATAAAGAAGGATCGATAGGGTCATTGTTTTGAACCTTTAGTGAAAGTTTATTGATAATATCATTAGAATCAACAGCCATATTGCACCTCTTT
>JAILPY010000155.1 GCA_024699235.1 Treponema sp.
CTTTACGACATCAAGAACAGCCTGAATGAATCTTTCTTTTGGGAAAACCGGCATTTCAAGGCGTTCGCAGGAATCCTTCATGCGGTCTGCGTTCAAATCAGGGCGGAATGTGACGACCTTTCCGTCTTTTGTTGTGTATGCCTTAAGTCCTTCAAAACAAGTCTGTGCATACTGAAGGACACCTGCACACTCAGAGATTGTAATTTCATGGCTTGCAGTAAGTTCTCCTGCATCCCATGCCCCGTTTTTGTAATTTGACACAAAGCTTTTATTTGTGTTCATGTAACCGAAAGGCAAATTTGCCCAGTCAAGATTTTTATTTCCCATGATTTAACCTCTAATACAAAAACTTTACCACTATTAAAGTAAATTTTCAATGCATAATCCAATATATCAGGTTAAATTGGGTTTTATAAAAAATATTATTTGATTTGTTTAAATTTTCAGTTTATCATTCTGAATGGAGGTTTTTTATGGAGGTTACATTAAAGGATATTGCCCGAGAATGTAATGTCTCTTTTTCTACTGTAAGTAAGGCTTTAAAAAACAGCAGCGAAATAAGCCAGAAAACAATAGATCTTGTAAATAAAACCGCAAAGCGCATGGGGTATCATACGAATGCAGCAGCAAGGGCTTTGCGGACTAACAAGACTTACAGTCTGGGAGTAATATTTGAAGACATTACAGGTTCAGGACTACAGCATCAGTACTTTGCAACAATATTTGACTCTATAAATGTTCATGCAAATAAGGCCGGCTATAACATTACATTCCTAAGCCATAACAGCAGCCAGAGTTATCTGGCTCAAGCTAAATACAGAAGGTGTGACGGTGTAATAATAGTCAGTACAAATTTTTACAGAGAGGACATTCAGACTCTTATAGAAAGCAACATACCTATGAGCATGCTTGATTACAAAGATAATTACAACCATTCTTCCGTAATGAGCGATAACCGGACAGGAATCCGTCTCATAACGGAAAATATAATACAGAATGGGCACAAAAAGATTGCATTCATTCACGGGGAAGAGTCTGACGTTACAAAACTGAGGATGACATCCTTCAGGCAGACAATGAAAAAAAATAATGTTGAAATCTGCAGTGATTACATAAAAGAAGCAATCTATCACGATCCAGAAGCAAGCTTTAAGGCTACAGAAATGCTTATACAGGAGAAAGACCAGCCTACATGCATAATCTATCCGGATGACTTTGCAGCCCTAGGAGGGATTCAGGCTTTGGCAAAGCACGGATTAATGCCGGGGAAGAACATCAGCATTGCAGGTTATGACGGAATACTCATCTCATCACTGCTTACCCCAAAGCTGACAACATACCAGCAAGATGCTAAGGAACTTGGAAAACAGCTAGTTGCCCAGCTTCTGACTAATATAGAATACCCAGAAACTTTCAAGGCTGAAACCGTAAAAGTGACAGGACACCTTCTTTCAGGTGCAAGCATAGTAAACCTTAATAATAAACAGTAAAGCAAATAACAGTTTATTGACATGACAATGCTTGAAAATATATGCTGAAAACCGAAAACGTTGTAGTTTTCTTGCAGCAAAAGTGATTTTCTGCATATACGCCGTCAAAAACACGGACTTAAGGCTTGACTTTTTGCCATAAAACCTTAGACCATAAGCTATAAAGGGTTGCCCGGTAAAAAAAGGGCGGCCCTTTTTTATATATTGAATTTAAAAATCTTTGCAAAAATTTAATTTTTTTCTTGACAATTATAAAAGCTGTTTTATACTAGAATCATAGAAAAACTACAACGTTGTAGTGATATTTACGAAAACGTTGTAACAACTATAACATTAATTTGTTGATTTATTAACTGTAAACGGTTATTAAATATTCAGGAGGAAAAAATAGTATGAAAAAGACATTATTTGCTATTATGGCACTTACATGCATGGCTTCAAGTTTAGTAATGGCATGGGGTAAGAAGGAAAAATCTGGTAAAGTATTGAACATTTACTGCTGGAACGAAGAATTCCAGTCACGCTTCAACGATTACTATGCTTCAAAGCTTCCATCAGACATTAAGGTAAACTGGGTTATCACACCTAACCAGGACAATGCTTATCAGAACAAACTCGACGAAGCTTTGCTTGGACAGAAGAAAGCAAAGGCAGACGATAAAATCGACTTGTTCCTTGTAGAAGCAGACTATGCATTGAAGTATGTTGATACAAAATATACACTTAACGTAAAGAAAGACATCGGACTTACAGATGCAGACCTTGCACAGCAGTACAAGTATACAAAAGACATCATGACAGACAGCAAAGGAAACCTTAAGGGCGTTTCTTGGCAGGCTTGTCCAGGTGGATTCATCTATCGCCGTTCAATTGCAAAAGATGTTCTCGGTACAGATGATCCAACAGAAGTAGGAAAGGCACTTTCAAACTGGGATAAGTTTGACAGCGTTGCTGCAAAGGCAAAAGCAAAGGGATACTTTATGCTTTCTGGCTTTGATGATGCATTCCGCGTATTCTCTGACAATGTAACAACAGCATGGGTAGACAAGAGCAGCAAGATTCAGATTGACCCACAGATCCGCCGCTGGATTAAGCAGACAAAGGAATATACAGACAAGGGTTACAACAACAAGGCAAACCTCTGGTCAGCAGAAAGCTTTGCTGGTGCCGGTAAGAACGGAAAGGTATTCGGATATTTCGGTCCAGCTTGGTTCTTGGACTTCTGCCTTGCACCTGCAACTCTCGAAAATCCAAACGGAGCAAAGGCTGTAGGAAATGGTTCTTACGGTGACTGGGCATTCTGTAAGGGTCCACAGGGATTCTCATGGGGTGGAACATGGATTTGCGGTGCAGCAGGTTCAGACAACATTGACTTGATCAAAGACATCATGAAGACTTTGACATGCGATCCAACAACAATGGTTAAGATTGCTAAGGAAGCTGGAGACTTTACAAACAACGAAAGAGCTATGACTCAGGTTGCTAACTCTTCTTACCAGAATCCATTCTTGGGTGGCCAGAACCACATGGCATTCTTCCTTGATTCAGCAAAGTCTATCGACAAGAGCCATATGTCTCCATACGATCAGGGTATGAATGAAACTATCCAGCACGCAATGGCAGACTACTTCAACGGCAAGGTTAGCGAATCAACAGCTTGGGATAACTTCTACAAGTCAATCATTGAAAAGTATCCTAACCTTAAGAAATAAGCTCCTATAGCTTAATATAAATCAATAAGCCTGGCTAGAGATACCCTCTGGCCAGTTTTTTTTTCAATTGTCCCCTCGGCACCGCCTTCTCGACGGACAAATATGCCTTTACGACTTTCTACTTGAACTCTGTTGAGCATTTGGGCATAAAAAATGCACCTACTAAAATTGAACTTTATTTGTCCAACTTTAGAGGTGCGCTTCATTGCTTGACTTGCCTGGATTTTTTTAGTGATTAAGCTTCAATAAAACTGGTATGCATTGTTTTCCATTTTGTAAGCTTAATTGGAAGCCAAAGACCATAAATTCCAATTGTTATAATAGTAAGAAAAAACCACTTTATCCAGTTTCCAAATAACTGAACAGCCGTGCCGTCAAACTGCAAGCGCTTACCATTTATGACAGTGTGCTTGACTTCCCAATTATACAGCATTGTGAATGCCCATGGGTAACAGATGCCTAATGTACATGCCGTAATAAAAGCCCCTAAAATTTTCCAGCCAATTAACTGAAGAAGACCACCATCAAAATATGATTTTGACTCTTCCATAAAAATACTCCTTCGATTTTTACTTTATATTTGTCATTCAACGAATGGCTTTAGAGAAATCTGCCGGACGACTTCCTTATCAAGGATAAGCGGCGCAGTACGCCATAACCTAACAAACATTCTCCGTATCGCCTGTAAATGTCAGGCACTACAGCATTTGTCAGTGTATAACTGCAATGCTGCTCGACAGGCTATGCACTTAAATCAGAACAATCCAGTTATAATGCCATTATCATCAACATCAATATTCAATGCAGACGGAGCTTTAGGCAAGCCTGGCATATCCATTATGTCTCCTGCAAAAGCCACGACAAATCCAGCACCGCTGTACAGCTGAACGTCACGTACAGGGAAAACGTATCCCTCAGGAGCACCGACAAGATTTTTATCATGGCTTATAGAATTCTGTGTCTTGGCCATGCATATAGGAAGATTTCCATATCCCTGATCTTCATACTGCTTTAGTTTTTTAAGCGCCTTGCTTTCAAACTCAACGCGCTCTGCATGATACATCTTGGTTGCCAGAGTTTTTATTTTATCAGAGAGCTTCATATCTGAAGGATATAAAAGCTTAAACTCAGAAGTCTTGCTGCAAAGTTCAGAAACACATTCCGCAAGTGCAGTAGCACCTTCACCGCCTTTACCCCATCCTTCACACAGAATAGCCTTGCTTCCTGCATCTTCTGCAAGTTTCTGAACCAATGATATTTCTGCATCAGTATCAGTAACAAACTTATTAACTGCAAGAACTACAGGCACTCCAAAGTTTGCCATATTCTTAATATGGGCACGTACATTTGCAAAGCCTTTTTCAATGGCAGATGTATTTTCTGCAGAAAGATCAGCCTTTGCCACACCGCCATGCATCTTTATTGCGCGAATAGTAACAACAATAACTGCTGCAGAAGGAGAAATTCCATTCATGCGGCATTTTATGTCCATAAACTTTTCTGCACCTAGATCTGCAGCAAAGCCTGCTTCTGTAACTACGTAATCTCCACAGGCAAGGGCGCATAAAGTAGCATTGATTGAGTTACATCCATGGGCGATGTTTGCAAAAGGACCACCGTGTATAAAGGCTGGCGTATGTTCAAGAGTCTGTACAAGGTTAGGGCGTATTGCATCTTTTAGCAATGCAGCAACCGCTCCAGTACATTTTAATTCGCCAAATAAAACAGGACGCTTATCATAAGTTTCTGCAATTGTAATCTTTGAAATTCGTTCCTTAAGTTCTGTTATAGACTTAGAAAGGCAGACTATTGCCATAATTTCGCTTGCAACAGAAATCTGAAAGTGAGACTCACGAGGAACGCCATCAACTCTTGTTCCAAGTCCCACAATTACATTTCGCAAAGCACGGTCATTTAAGTCAACGCATCTTTTCCACGAAATGGTACGGGGATCAATTCCAAGTTCATTTCCCTGCTGAAGGTGATTGTCTATAAGAGCGGCCATCAGATTATTTGCGGCAGTAATTGCATGTATGTCACCTGTAAAATGAAGGTTTATGTCTTCCATTGGAACAACCTGTGCGTATCCGCCGCCACAGGCGCCTCCTTTTACGCCAAAGCAAGGACCAAGAGAAGGTTCCCTTAAGGCAATGACAGATTTTTTTCCTATACGGCGCAATCCATCTCCTAAAGCAACGGTAACCGTTGATTTTCCCTCACCTGCCGCTGTAGGAGTCATAGCTGTAACAAGAATAAGTTTTCCACGCTTTGAAGAATCCTGAGCCTTTGCCTGCAATTCATTCATTTTTTTGAAAGAAAGCTTTGCTTTGTAAGTTCCGTAAAAGTCCAGGTCATCCTGGACAAAATCAATCTTCTTTGCAACTTCCAGAATTGGAAGCATTTCATTCTTCTGAGCAATCTCTATATCAGACAGCATCTTACACTCCTTTACCTATATTCCATCAGGATGAACACAAATGTATCATACCGTATAAAATCCAAATTCTATCTGCTTACTTCAAGCAGCGAAAGCTCTTCAGCAGTCAATTCCCGGCATTCACCAGTCTTTAACGAAGGGTCCAGATGAAGCTTATTCATCTGAATGCGCTTAAGGTATACAACTTCATTTTCCAAAGCAGAAAACAGACGCTTAACTTCATGATACTTGCCTTCACAGACAGTCAAATAGCATTCAGCATCACTTTTCCACTCTATCTGAGCAGGAAGACAATCGGCAGCCTCTTCCCTACCCTCGGCTTCGATATGCATTCCAGCAGCAAGCTTCCTTGCATAGTCTTCTTTTTTTTCACCGACAACAGAATCTCTCAGATGAACTTCATAAACCTTAGGTACATTATTTTTTGGCGACGTAAGCCTATGAAGCATATCTCCATCTGTCGTAAAAATCAAAAGACCTTCCGTATCAACATCAAGGCGCCCGACTGTACTTAATTCTACGCCAGAAAATTTACGCCTGAATTCCAATGGCAAAAGCTCATACACTGTGGAATGAGCCCCATCCTTTGTAGAACAGACATATCCGTCCTTTTTATTCATCATCACGTAAAGATGTTTTTTTACATTCACAGGAATGCCATTTACGCTCACAACATCTTTTTCTTCATTAACATGAACATCAACAGCCTTTGTCAATTCTCCATTTACAGAAACAGCACCGCTATGAATGAGAGCCTTTACGTCTTTACGGGAACCAAAGCCATTATTTGCCAGTAGCTTATCAAGGCGGACCATATCACTTCCTGCAGGCTTGACGCATCTGCTCAAGACTTTCTTTTAAATTAGTTATTCCGGCAGCATCAAAAGATTTTTCTGCTGCATCTATTGCAGGGAGAGCTTCATCAAAATTCTTTGCTTCAATATGCAGGTTTGCAAGGAATGTATAAAGGTATCCCAATGTAGAAGATTTTCCCTTAAACTCCTTTATGGCACTGTTACAAAGGTCAAAAGCTTCCTGCATACAGTTGGAATGAACATACATTCCCAATATCTGATAAAACCACTGAAGGTTCTTCGGATTCTTTTTAAATGAATTCAAATAAGACTCAGAGGCTTCACTTATTTTATTTTCGGCAGAATAAATATCTCCAAGCTTCATGTCTGGCAGATATGAATCAGGAAAATCAGCCTTAAGCTTTGTAAGTTCCTTTTTTGCCTGATTAAAATTCTGAAGGCACATATAAGCCTCTGCAACTAGTATGTAAGCGTCAAGCTGAAATTCTTTATTATCCTTATATGCTGCGGCAGCCTTTTTTGCAGGCTCTATGCCCTCATCGTATTTACCCAGCGACATAAGGCTCAATGCATAATTGTACAGGGCGTTAGCATTTGTATCATCCAAAGAAATAGACTTCGCATAATAGATTTCAGCCTCATCATAGCGTCCCTCTTCCATGCGCAGGTTTGCATAGCGCTGGGCAGCCCGTGCATCATAAAAATCAGAATCAACCGCCTTTTTTAAATTATCCCTGGCAAGAGTCCTTGTTTCAGCCTCAGGCTTGGTCCATCGGTCTCCAAACAAAAGAAGAACCTCGTAATAATAAGTTCCAAGCGCATAACATATTCGCGGAGAACTTCCATTCTGAGCTTCATACTGCTGGACAATTTTTTCAACATCATAAGGGAACATGTCCAGCTTGCCAGGATTCAGGCGGACTTCATTCAAATCCTCACCCTTTTTTAAGTCCTTAAAGGCAAAAGAAGTATGCGCTTCCGTATTTGCAAAGTATTGAGTACAGACATCTACCTTTTTTGCAATGATATAATCGCTGTCATCGCTTCCTAATGCTTCCCATGCACTCTTATATTTTTTTGATGCAATAAGGGAATCGGCCTTCTTTATCCTTTTTCTTGCAAAAGAAGGAGCCATGACATAAAGGTCATTTTTCGATGTCTTTCTGTCAGCAGAAAAACAAAGAAGACCAGTTGAAAATAATAAAAACAGACATATAAAAAATTTTAATGATGAAGTCTTCATAATAAACGTGATAATTATATCATGATGTATTGATAAGCGACAAGCAGTTAAAAGAATATCACTATCAAACTTGCCTAAGATATGAATGAAGGGTATTCAGGACAAGTTTTTTATTACCGCTCCATAACGGTGCAATCAAAAGCCTTTTAGGACCGTCTCCAGTAAGCCTGTGAACTACAGTCTGAGCAGGGATAAGCTTAAGGCAGTCTGCTATAAGGCTGCAATATTCTTCCAAGGAGAATACATGAAAAGGATGAAGCTTATACTCTTCTCCTAAGGCTGTGCCTTCAAGAATATGGAGCATCTGAAGCTTTATGCCGTCAAGAACGGGAACAAGCCTTGAAAGATACCGTACAGTTTCAAGCATATCATCATGAGTTTCTCCCGGCAAGCCAAGAATGACATGAACTATTACTGTCAGGCCTTGCGTTTTTAACTTTGAATAAGCACTTTCAAAGGCAGAAAGTTCATATCCCCGCCTAATACTCCTTGCTGTATCCTCATGAACCGTCTGAAGCCCTAGCTCAATCCAAACAGGCTTTATCTTATTCAGTTCGCTTAGCATATCAATCATTTCATCAGGCAGACAGTCAGGGCGGGTACCAATGGAAAGCGCTGCAATTTCAGGCTGCAAGATTGCTTTCATAAACATAGGCTTAAGGACATTAACAGGGGCATAGGTGTTTGTAAAAGACTGAAAGTAAGCAATGTACTTACGTTCCTGTACAGGTGTTTTTTTTGGAAATTTAGCATCGACCCTAAGCTTAGCCTTTTGAATCTGAATGGAAATGTCTTCAGGTGCGGCAGCAAAATCTCCAGAACCGCCAGCAGAACAGAAAGTACAGCCTCCAAAACCTTTTGTACCGTCACGGGTAGGACAGGTACATCCGGTAGAAAGAGAAATCTTATAGACTTTCGTTCCGAAAGTCTTTTTTAAATAATCAGAAAGGGAATAATAAGTCAATTAATCATCGCTGTCAAAGTATTTAGAATCTTCGAGGTACTTGCGGCGGGACATAACAAGATTTATCAATTCCTGATACATGTTATAGTCAACTTCAAGTGCAAGAGGAAAAATAAAATACTCTGTCTCATCACAATAGCGTTCTATGAATTCAGCACTCGTAACAAAGCCGAGGCTTATCATATTACTAATTCTATCTGCACATTTAAGGACTTTTGCATTATGGCTGCCATCTTCAAGGATGCCCCGAAGAAATTCTCTTTTAAGCTGTCCTGGCTTCTTCGTTACTTCCATGACAAGCTTTAATACTTCAGGGCCGTCTGAATCAGCATTTGCAATAAGGTTAGGATCATAGCCGGGAATGTCTTCAATAACATCATGAACGCAACTTGCTTTAAGCAATACGCTGTCAATATATCCATAGTCAATCAGAATGCCCATAGTATCAATCTGATGACGGAACATATTTCCACCTGCAAAGCGAGCCTTACCTATAAGAGATGTTGCTATCTGCATATAGGGAGCAAGCTTTATGTCGCTCAGCATAAGCATGTGGTCTTTATCCATTTCAGAGGGTTTTTCAAGTGCAGTATTAAAGACTTTTCCCATGAATTTCCTCCTTACAATGCCTTTACATAAGAGTTCAGCTTTTCAACTCGCCTTTTGCTTGATTCAAGCTTATCTTTTTCAGCCTGTACAACATCAGCAGGCGCATGCTCAACAAACTTTCCGCTCAGCTTAGCTTCGCTCTTCTTTATTACGGCTTCCTCAGCTGCTATCGCTTTAGTAAAGCGGGCAACAAGCTGCTCCTTGTTTATGCTTTCGTCAACAAGAAGGAACGCTTCAAATCCTTCGCCAACTGTGCCTATTGCCTTTTCCGGCTTTTCTGCAACAAATTCTGTCTTTGCAACTCCAGCAAGAAGCTCTACCATATCGGTCTTTTCTTTTATTACATCAGCATTTGAACCGGAAGCAATCATAACAGCAACATTTACCTTTGAAGCAGGATCAATGCCACATTCAACGCGAAGGCCGCGAATGTTACGGATAAGTTCCTTAAGGACAGCAAAACGAGCTGTTACAGCCTCATTCATGCGCTCATCAGAAGGTGCAGGATAAGGTGCATCAACAAGCATGCCTGAATAAGAGCTGTTTGAAAGTATTTTCTGCTCACCGGCCTTTGCACGGTTACCAATAATTTCTGCTAAAGGAAGCTTTGAATAAATTTCTTCTGTTACAAACGGAACGTAAGGATGCAAAAGACGCAGGGTCTCTTCCATTACATTAAGCAGGACAGATACAGCACGGTCTTTTTCGTGATCATCACCGTTACGGAAAGAAAGCTTTGTTGCTTCTACGTACCAGTCGCAGAAATCGTTCCAGAAATATTCGTACAGTGCAGAAGCACCGTCATTGTAACGGTAATTTTCAAATGCAGACTTTGCATTGCGAACGGCATTGTCAAGGCATGAATAAATCCAGCGGTCAAGTTCCGTAAGGTCAGAGTCCTTTACAGGAATAAGGGTACGCCCTTCAAGATTGCCAAGGATATAGCGGCTTGCATTCCAGATTTTGTTACAGAAACGGCTTCCCATCTTAAAGCTGTCCTTGTCAATCAAGATGTCCTGTCCCTGGGCGCACATATAGCTCAAAGTAAACTTAAGGGCATCTGCACCGTACATATCAATAATCTCAAGAGGGTCAATTCCATTGCCCAAAGACTTAGACATCTTACGTCCCTGCTTGTCGCGTACAAGGCCATGTATGTATATGTCATGGAAAGGAGCTTTTCCCGTAAACTCAAGGCCTGCCATAATCATGCGGCTGACCCAGAAGAAAATAATGTCGTAAGCAGTTACAAGAGCTGTCGTAGGATAGAACTGTGCAAGGTCAGCAGTCTGCTCCGGCCAGCCGAGAGTTCCAAAAGGCCAAAGCCAGGAACTGAACCAGGTGTCCATTACGTCTGGATCCTGAATCAGCTTATCTGCTCCAGCCTTACACTTAGGACAGCATGTCGGGTCTTCACGCGAAACTATAACCTCGCCACACTCCTGGCAGTACCATACAGGAATGCGGTGTCCCCACCAAAGCTGTCGGCTTATGCACCAGTCACGGATGTTTTCCATCCAGCGGGCATAAGTATTTTCCCATTTTTTAGGGAAGAATACGATGTCTCCGTCTTTCCAAGACTTAAGGGCTTTGTCTGCCAAAGGCCTCATCTTTACAAACCACTGGTCGCTAAGATACGGCTCTACAACAGTATTGCAGCGGTAACAGTGACCTACAGAGTGCTTGATTTTCTCTTCACCCTTAAACAGTCCCTGTTCCTTCAAGTCTTCTATTATAAGCTTTCTTGCATCGGCACACTTCATGCCTCTGTATTTTTCAGGACAGTTTTCATTAAGAGTTCCGTCAGGATTAAGGAGGTTGATTACTTCAAGATTGTGCCTTTTTCCGACTTCCCAGTCGTTAGGGTCGTGAGCAGGTGTAATTTTTACCATACCTGTTCCAAACTCTTTATCTACATAAGCATCTGCAATAAGTGGAATTGTACGGTCAGTCAAAGGAAGCTTTAATTTCTTTCCTATTATACTCTTATAGCGTTCATCTTCTGGATTAACTGCAACAGCAGTATCGCCGAGAAGGGTTTCTGGACGTGTAGTCGCAATTTCTATTCTTGTTGAACCGTCAGGAGCTGGACCGTCTGCAAACTCATAATAGATATGATACATTGCTCCGTCTGTATCTGTATGTTCAACTTCATCATCTGCAAGGGCAGTTCCACAGCGAGGGCACCAGTTTACAAGATAGTGTCCCTTATAAATAAGGCCCCGTTCATAAAGGGTTACGAAAACATGACGGACAGCCTTTGAAAGTCCTTCGTCAAAAGTAAACCTTTCGCGAGTCCAGTCAACGCTGTTTCCAAGCTTTCGCTGCTGCTTTACGATAGTATCATGATGTTCATTAGAAACAGCCCATGTACGCTCAAGGAACTTTTCGCGTCCTAAAGCCTGCCTGCTTGTCCCTTCTTTTTTTAGGGCGCGCTCAACAACGTTCTGAGTTGCAATGCCGGCATGGTCTGTGCCTGGAAGCCAAAGGGTATCATCTCCAATCATCCTATGATAGCGTACTACTATATCCTGCAGCGTATTGTTAAGTCCGTGTCCCATGTGAAGGACACCTGTAACATTTGGAGGAGGAATGACAACTACGTATTTACCGACTTTACCGTGCTCTTTATTCTTTAAATAATTCTGGTGCAATGGGGAACTTTCATCTGAAGCAGGCTTGAACATGCCCTTTTCTACCCATTCATTATATATTCTGTCTTCAAAATCTTTTGGATTATAAGCTTTTTCCAGTTCAATACCTTTCATAACAACCTCTAAATCTAATTCTAACGATTATATAGAATTTTCAGGTAATGTGCTAGTAGGTACCAAGTCTGAGTTTTCTTACACAACAGAGCTTTTTGTTTTTTATAAATTTTTTCATTTTTTTCCCAAAAATCATGACAAAAATGACATATCGCGAGCAATTACTACAGAAGCCTTGCCAAGTGCAATAAAATGGGGTAAATTTTTACAGGAAGCTGATAATCAAAAAAAGAAAAGTATAATTGACCGTATTGCAAAATCTGAGGAGGGCATAATGAAAGCAGAAGTCATGCTAAATGCACTGAGCGATGAACGCTGGAACTGGATAATACAGGGCAAAATTGAAGGTCAGGAACGAGACATACGA
>JAILPY010000156.1 GCA_024699235.1 Treponema sp.
TGGGTCTTGTCACAGGCAAGCACGTATTGCAGCAGGCAGTCTGCATCAAGTTCTGGAGAAGGACTTGATGCAGATAATGCCTGTATGCCGTTGGCGCGAATTTCGCGTATTGTCATTGAGCTAAATCAGAAATGTCTTTAAACTGTTCTTCTTTTGCGTAAACATTGAGTGCGTCTAACAGGTTATCCATGTTTCCCATCATAAAGCTTGGCAGGTTGTGTACAGACATATTGATTCTGTGGTCTGTAATTCTGTCTTGAGGGAAGTTATATGTTCTGATTTTTTCACTGCGGGCGCCAGATCCAACCATGCTTTGTCTTGTCTTAGAACGTTCTGCCTGCTTCTTGCTTTCTTCCAGGTCAAACAGACGTGCCCTAAGCACCTGAAAGGCTTTTGCCTTGTTCTTGTGCTGAGACTTTTCGTCCTGCTGGATAACAACGAGGCCTGTAGGAATGTGAGTAAGGCGAACTGCTGAGTCTGTAGTGTTAACGCACTGTCCTCCAGGACCGCCTGCACGCATAACGTCAACGCGCACGTCTTCCGGCTTTATGACAATGTCAGTTTCGTCTGCTTCAGGCAATACTGCAACTGTTGCCGTTGAAGTCTGCAGCCTTCCCTGCGATTCTGTTGCCGGAACTCGCTGCACTCTGTGGACGCCGCTTTCCCAGCGGAGCGTGCCATATACAAATTTTCCGCTTATTGAAGTAACTATTTTGTTAAATCCGCCGACTTCAGTTTCCTGAACTTCCATGCTTTCTGTCTTCCACCCCTTTCGTTCTGCAAGGTGAGTGTACATTTCCCATAAATCACGGACAAAAAGGCTTGCTTCGTCACCGCCTGCTGCACTTCGTATTTCCAAAATGATGTTTTTTTCATCAAGGGGATCAGGAGGAATAAGCTTGAATTTTATTTGCTCTTCCAGTTTTGGTTTTTGCTCTTCGTATTCTTTTAGTTCTTCACGAGCAAGTTCTTTCATATCGTGATCTTCTTCTTCGGTAATAAGTCGAGTGTCTTCTTCTATGCCGCTAAGAATCTTTTTGTACTGAGCATACAAATCCATAAGTTCAGAAAGATACTGATTTTCACGCATGGTTTCTTTGTATTTTGTCTGATCTTTAACTAAATCTGGGTCTGCAATCAGCTTAGATACTTCTTCAAAACGCTTTGAAAGATCTTCAAGTTTCTTTATTAAGTCCATAATCTTCTATATTACTGATTTTCTTTTATATGTGCAATTACAGCGGCATAGATTAAAATAACAAAAGTTTATAAAAAAAATAACATCCCGTTTTTGAAAAAAAATCTCCTCTTGCCTATAATTGTGAATGTCCTGTAGAATAGGTAAGGAGGTTTTAATGATTTTAAGAAAACAGGCTGTATGTCTGGTTTTTCTGATTCTGGTTTTTTCTTTTCAGGCATGGCATCTGAATGCGCTGTCCCTTACAGTTGAAGATGCTGTAAAATATGCACTGGAAGGCAATTTGAGCATAAAGCAGAGTGACATTGCTTTGCGTACTTCCGAACGGGCCAAGACTTTTTCATGGAATTCTGTGGCTCCTTCTATTTCTGCAAATGCCCAGATTTCAAAATCATTGCCGGCAACAGGACTTCTGAAAAATGATGCAGATTATTCTAAAGATCCTACCGTTTCAATTGGAGCAAGCGTTAGCCTGAAGCTTCATCCTTCTGTTGGTACAACTGTAAAAGGGGCTGCGCTAAATTATGAAAAGCAGCAGTTGGATTATGATACCGCTGTACGTACTGTGGAATTAAATGTCAGGGAAACTTTTTATGGAATTCTGTATGAGCAGGAGAATATAGCTTTACTTGAAAAGAATCTTGAAACTGCTCAAAATATTTACGGCTCTAATGTTACTAAATATAACAAAGGTCTTCTTCCCCGTCTTGATGTCTTAAATAGTCAGATTTCATATCAGAATGCAAAGGTGTCTCTTGAAAGTGCAAGGGTTACGCTAGAAAACGACAAGGCAACGTTCAAGCAGCTTCTCGGACTTGATTTAGATACAGGCATTGAGCTTGAAGGCAGTCTTGATGATATCCTTTCTGTAGGAGAAATTTCTATAGATGAAGTTGCAAAGCAT
>JAILPY010000157.1 GCA_024699235.1 Treponema sp.
CAGAAAAGAATCAAGGCTTGCAGAACGAAGAGAAAAACTTCATACTGCAGATATAAACAGAAAAGCTTATTGGCTGCAACTGCAGCAGGCTTAAACCACCTTATAAGCTTTCCTAAAAAAGTCCAAGTTCACTTTGGGCAGGACAAGCTGGAGCGAACAAGGCGGAAGCCTATGTTGTTGTTCCTGTTATATGGGTTGTTGTTGTTCCGGTTGGCAACCGTGCAGACAGAAGCATTATTGTTCCAGTCACCGCCGCGGAAGACGCGCAAGGAAGACGACGAACCATCGCCCACATTACAGCCTTTCCCTTTTATATTAATTTGCTTATAGCAAACTAAATCCACTTTATTTTCCAAAAATTTATGTCCCTGCTTTCCCCGGCCGCCTCTGCGGCCGCGCAGCGACATAAATTTTTGGTGCTTAGTTAGAACTGGAGCGAACAAGGCGGAAGCCTACGTCGATGTACCCGTCATATGGGCCGCTGCCGACCCGGTAGGCAACCGCGCAGCCAGAAGCATCATAGCCCCGGCCACCGCCGCGGAAGACGCGCAAGGAAGGCGAAAATTCGTAGGTGTCGTAGCACCATTCACTGACGTTCCCGCTCATGTCATAGAGGCCCGCGGTGTTGGGAAGCTTGCTCTTTACATTTGCCGTAGCACTTACACCATATACTGCATATTGACTTAAGCTGCTTTCATCATTTGTTCCGGCATAGGTGTAGCTCCAGGCTGCTGCAGTGGGGTCTCCTCCACGGGCTGCATACTCCCACTCTGCTTCTGTGGGCAGGCGGTACCCGTTGGCAGAAGCGTTTATCACGGCCTTTTCCGCCTTTCCGCTTCCGGCAGCTGCAGCAGATCCATCTTCTGAAATCCTGAGAACATTTGCCGTAGTAAAATCGCTTGTACCTTCTACATAATACACAGGAGTCAGGCCATCTTTTTCACTGGCCGCATTGCACCAGACAAGGGCATCACGCCAGCTGATACATGTTACAGGCTCTGCGTTTCCGCTGGTAGGAGAGGCTCCATCAGTGCCGTCAGATCCTTCCTGGCCTGCATTTGCAAAGGTGTATGCAGAAGCGCCCCGGTCAGAGCTAGTTGCCCAGGTATAGACTTCGTACCATTTTGCATAGGTTGTTTCACTTTCTGCCATGTAGAATGAGCTCACGGTTACAGGAGCTGTTGAAGCAGAGCCGAATGGCCCATATGCTTCACCAATACTTGCACTTACGGTGGCTCCGGTAAGCTTTACAAAGACTAAAGGTACAGTCTGTACAGTCTGTACAGTCTCTGAACTGCCATCACCATCACTGGAAGTTGAACATGCAGTGATGCCAGCCAGCAAAAGAGCCGCACTTAAGGCAAGTGCCAGCCTTTTCATAATTTTTTTCATTTTTCTTTCCTCCAATAAAAATCCTTTTATAATAAAACTGAATTGTCAAGTTAAATGCAACTAAACTCCATAAAGTACCTCATATGGCGTTTTCCAATCCAGATCCCTTTCTTGGCCTTTTATTTAATTTATTTACAGCAGCTTTTATTTGACTGCCGCTATAGTTTCCTATATCTGCTCCCTTAGGAAAATATTCCCTAAGAAGTCCGCTTGAATTTTCATTTGCCCCGCGCTGCCATGGCTGATGCGGACCGGGAAAGTGGAACTGAATGCCGCCGAGGGCTTTGGCAGCACCTGCATGGCAGGCAAACTCTTTTCCTCCTTTCCCAATGTTTCTTCTGGCTTCCCCTGAAACGGTACTTTTATTTCTGCCTAATATTATGCCTATGGCTGCATAAGACAGATTTTCTTCTAGCAATAGGCATACCAATTGTATCATTCTCAAATATTTTTAATATTTCATGGCAATTAAATAAAAGTTTACTAAAAAACATGTTATACTGATGACTAAGATTGATACAATCTATTACGCTTCCGTCTAATCAAGATGGAATGCTTCATTATATTTTAGAAGATGAAATCGTCTTAAAACAGGATAATGGCTTATATACAATCACAAATCTAGGAGCAATTCTGTTTGCAAAGAAAATTGCAGAATTTCCGACTGTATCAAGAAAAGCAATTCGGGTTGTTCAGTATGAGGATGATACAAAGCTAAAGATACTGAAAGAGTTTAATGGAACAAAAGGATATGCCGTTGGCTGTGAAGGTCTTATGGGCTTTTTGGAAGCGTTACTGCCATCAGAAGAAGTTATTACAGAAACAGTCCGTAAAACTGTTACAAAATATCCTATGATTGCTCTTCGTGAGATTATTGCAAATGCTTTAATCCATCAGGATTTTTCTGTGAGCAGCTCAAGTCCCTTGGTTGAAATTTTCCAGTCGCGAATTGAAGTTACAAACCCGGGCATTCCTTTAGTAGATATTAACCGCTTTATTGATAATCCTCCAAAATCAAGAAATGAAACACTTTCCTCACTGATGCGACGCTTAAAAATGTGTGAGGAACTTGGTTCAGGCTGGGATAGAATTGCTTTGGAATGTGAATTAAACCGTTTGCCTGCTCCAAAAATCATGCTTTACGAGGAAAATACAAAAGTCACTCTGTTTTCAGAACTGGCGTTTGCAAACATTCCACATGAAGAAAAGCTTTGGTCTTGCTATCTTCATGCCTGTATAAAATATCTTACTCATGAGGGGTGGACCTAAGTCAATATAGTAGACACAAAAAATGCTAGCTTAAGCCACAAATTTTTCACGCTCTGAATAAACAGATTCCGGAGTTCTGTAATTCAGGCTTGAATGAATGCGCTTGCGGTTATACCAGGATTCAATGTATTCAAAAATCGCATTATAAGCGGCCTTTGAATCTTTATATTTATTAAGGCTTACCTCTTCCTTTTTAAGAACAGAATGAAATGATTCAATGCAATAATTGTCATAAGGGCAGCCTTTCTTGCTGTAGGAATGGCGGATTTTTAATTCTGCCAGAGCAGACTCAAAAATGTTACTTGTATACTGACATCCCAAATCTGACTGAATAATTATCCCATCTGTATGCTTTACATTAAGAGCTGCATTTCTGTAGGTTTGTGCCTTAAATCCTTGCAGTAGGTGCTGCGATTCAATTCTAAAGCCTTGCACATTAATTCAATTGGATATGAATCCCTGAATTTATTTACGAATGCTATTTTATCCTTTACTTTGTTTTGGCAAATATGGATGCCTGCATAAGGGATGTCATTCCACTGCCTGCCATAATTCTCCGGCATCTGCAGGATTCCGAATATTCTTCATTTCTTAATATTTCAAGAAAATATTCGCATAATCCATTCCATCTATTATATTCTTTCCCTGTTCTTGGCCTGACAGTCCTTCTGCGCATTTTCTTTTGGAATTGCGCAAATCTATTCCCGTTTCTGCTTCCCAGATTTGAATATACGTTTCCATACATTTTGTTGCTGCGCCATTGAAGAATTCTTTCTGGCTGCCGTTTTCAACAGCATGGCTCATGTCATTTCTGTCTTTAATATTCCACTGAGTGAATCCTTCGCTTATGTAATCAAATATTCCAGATTTAAATTCCCCATTAAATAATTTAGTTTTTACTTTTTCTCCAGAATCAGTAAGCAATCCTAAATTTAGGCATATATCAACATTAAGCATGATATTAAAAAATTCTATTTCATGCTTCTTATAGAATAATGCGGTGAATGCATGGCGCCTCTTCCATTGCCTGTATTTTCGATAGTCTAGTAAGATTTTGGCCTTTATGCCTTCATATGACATTTCAATTGATTCATATAATTCAACAGGAAAATCATTCCCTGCCAGGGACTTTAGGTACCATTTTTTGGGATCCATGCAATCGTCAAACAGTTCTCCGTCACGAAGCACTTTTTCGAACGGACTGTTTTTTTCTTTAAATTCAAGCCATTGGAATATTACCCTGCAAGTCGTTGCAATATAAATTAATTCCCAAAGTTGAATCCCCACACGCTCCCTGCCTTTTCTAATGTTTTCTATTAATTCGGAAGGTAATTGATAATTATCTGCTATAAACTTACATGAATCGGAGTCATTTTCTGAATTCCAAACCAGGCGTTCATTTGTTCTCAAATAAATCAATATGTCAGAAGCATCCATAAGTCCTCCTATTTTGGTTAGAATAAATGCCAAAGGTTATATATCAGGAATGAATGACGGAATGGCAGCCTCACGCCAAGCATTCACTGTAAGATTTCATGCCTAGGGCAGCTTGCCCAGAAAACCCTTCTTAATTAATATTAGTACAAATTGCAAGAAAGGTTCTAGTAGGGTGGCAGTAAAAGAAAGGAAAATGATTGAAAGTGCAACAAAGCTGCAGTATGACAGCTTAATCAAGCAATCAGTTTAAGGGGAAAACATTATCATCAAGGCTGGCAAGGAACTGAGAGGAAAGGAAAAAGGAAGAATAGCATGAATATGACAGCAAGGGAAATCTTGTTTTACAACCCAGAAAGACATTTTCATGGAACTAGTGAGGAAACGAAGTTTTCTTATGAAGATGGTGAGAAAAGTAAGACTGCAGAAACTGTATACTTAGACGAGAAAGAACTGGAGCAGAAGGTAATTGAGGCAAATAAAAGACTTGCATCATTAAACTGATGCAGGCAGGCAGTTTTTCCTATTCTGTAGATTATATGCAAGAGTCAATTTACAGCCCTGCAAGACTATTAAAACCGCTTCTGGAATATCAAAATTCTGTACAGTTTTATGTACATAATTTACATCATCACTCAAGAAACGTATTTTCGGTGCTTTCATTTTTTTTTCTATCATAGATTAAACCAACAGCATAATACATTCCATCAGTTATAATGACATCACTCTGATTTATTGCTTTTTCTAGATTTTCATTAGATTTGCTTTCATAATAAACAGTTTCTCCAACAATACAGTCTCTAACAAGTTTAAAAGAAAATCTAGAATCTGAAATTATTCTGTTTCCATATTCAAGTGCAGACTGTTTTGCAAATGGTATCTCAACTCTTATTCCTATATAAGTGACTAATGCACTATGCTTTGTATCTTTTAATATTTTTATTCCAGCAATTCTGTGAGTACCATCAGTTATAAGTAAATCAGAAGATTTTATCTGATTTTTTATTTTCTTCCAGTCAGGTTTGTAATATAAATTGTTATTGAAAAACAAATAATAAACTCTAATTTAGTACTCAATGTGAGCGACCGCCTAACAAATATTATACCTTCTAATTATAATAATACACCCTCCTTTTAGAGGTGTACAAGAATTTTAACTCAAGTCCTTTGCCAGTCTTTATAATGCATACATTCTATGTCATAATTTTTTCTGGTACGAAATATAGTTCATCAAGAATCTATGCCTTCCGTATTATTGTTCTGCCCAAAGTGAACTTGGACTTTTTTAGGAAAGCTTATAAGGTGGGCTAAGCTCTCTGTTGTGATAACCAGTAAGCTTTTCTTTTTGTATCTGCAGTATGAAGTTTTTCTCTTCGTTCTGCAAGTCTTGCTTCCTTTCTTCCTGCAAAATAATCTTCAGGTGTCAGATAAAGAAGTGCGCCATGAAGGCGTTCGTTGTTGTAAAAATCAATCCACTGTGCCAACATGAATGAACATTCTTGGTAAAAAAACTTTCATTCCATAATTCAACGCATATTGTCTGCCTAAGTTTTCTACACCTGCTTTTGATACGCCATACGGTGTATGTGGTTTTAAGAGACGTTCCTCTATTAATGGGCAATCAACTTCCGTAATATTTCCATATTCAGCACTTGAACAAGCCAGCAATATTTTGGCAGATGGAACAACTTCCCTTGC
>JAILPY010000178.1 GCA_024699235.1 Treponema sp.
TAAGAATTCCATTCAATCTGGAAAAATTGCTCACGCATACCTGTTTTCAGGTCCTAGAGGATGTGGAAAGACATCTACCGCAAGAATCCTTGCAAAAGCTTTGAATTGCGAAAAAGGTCCTACTGCCACCCCTTGCGGACAGTGTTCTGCCTGTAAGGAAATAACTGCCGGATCATCCCTTGACGTAATAGAAATTGACGGCGCTTCAAATACAAGCGTTAATGATGTCCGCCAGATAAAGGATGAAGTTCTTTTTCCTCCAAACTCATGCAGATATAAGATTTACATAATAGATGAAGTTCACATGCTTTCTACAAGCGCATTCAATGCACTTCTCAAGACTATAGAAGAACCGCCTCCTTATGTTATATTTGTTTTTGCAACTACAGAACTCCAGAAAGTTCCTGCGACAATAAAGTCACGCTGCCAGCAGTTTAATTTCCGCCTTGTTCCTATAGAAAAGGTAAAGGAGCAGCTTGCCCTTGCTGCAAATGAAATCGGCATCAAGGCTGATGATGAGGCTCTGTATTGGATTGCACGTGAATCAACAGGAAGCATGCGCGATGCCTACACACTGTTTGATCAGGTTGCAGCTTTCAGTGATTCAGAAATTACATACGATAAAATAAGGGATAAGCTTGGGCTTGTTGGCGTTGACCGTCTTAATGAACTGTTTGGCCTTTGCGTCCAGAATAATTCTTCAGAAGCCTTGCTCCGTCTTGACGATTATCTGCAGAATGGGGTAAGCATTGAGCAGCTGATATCTAACTGTACGGATTATTTAAGAAGCCTGCTTCTTATTAAAAGCGGCATTTCAAAAGAGGCTTTGCTTGGTCAGTCTAAAGACCGCTATTCAAATGTCGTGCTTGAAGGATGGAACTGCGTACAGATAGAGCGAGCTCTTGATATATTCCTTTCTTTGTATAGAGATATACGTTATTCTCTTAGTCCTCGCTATGAATTTGAACTTGCCGTAAGCAGGCTGTGCTGGCTGACGCAATATGTTTCTTCTGCAGACGTAAAAAAGGCTATAGATGCCGTAAAGCCTATGCTTTATAAAGCTGCTTCTGCCAAAGAAATTGAAGTTTCAGAAGTGGCTGCTCAAAAACCAGCTGCTCAGGATTCTGCTGCAGAAGAAAGTCCTTCTGCTGGATATCCAGATAAGCCGCCTTTGCAGGCACCTGCTCAGTCTTCTGATCAGCCTCCGGCTAAGACTCCTGTTTCTAATGGCATGCCGGTGTTTTCGGCATTGAGCGAGTCAGATGAGCCTTATACGCCGGAAGATTATAATCCTGGCGCTCCAGATGATGATGCAGGTGTTCTTGATGAAAGCTCTGAAGGAGAGGCTGCTCAAGACCCTTTTCAGGAGGGCGGCATTGAGCCGCCATCTTCAAGTTCTGTAGATGCTTCCAGCATTGAAAATGTTTTTAAAGCGTTGGTTGATGAGCTTTCTGTAGAAAATGCAATGCTGTCCGGAGCCGTTGCAAAAACCGCAGGATGGAAGCTTGAAGAAGACAGAATTTCTGCTACCATTGGCAGTCAGTTTGAACTTATGCAGGTTCGTAATGGCGCTTCCTTGATTTCAGAATTTCTTTCAAAGGTGTATGGACGAAAAATTGCATTTGAAGTAACTCTTGAAGAGCATAAGGATGTTTCTGAAAATCAGCCTTTGCCTTTAGAAGTTCAGATCCTGCGTGATACATTTAAAGGATCTGTAATTAATTTAAAATAGATAAAGGCATTTTTATGCCGGTTTGTTGAGGAGAATATTATAATGATGAATCCCTTGGAAATGCTTAAAGATTTGGGTGGCATGAAAGAACAGCTTCAGAAGGCTCAGGAGCAGCTTGGAACTATAACTGCCAGCGGTTCTTCAGGCGGAAATATGGTAACTGTCACCCTTAATGGTAAATTTGAAATTGTAGATATAAAGCTTGATCCTATTTGTGTTGACAACCGGGATGTACCAATGCTCCAGGATTTGATACGTGCTGCACATCATGCTGCTATGGTCAATATCCAGGAGCAGATAAAGTCACAGCTTGGACCTATGATGGCTGCAAGCGGGCTTTCTTTTCCAGGCCTGTAATTTATGAATGCTCTTGATGAAGTGACGGAAAGCTTTTCTCGCCTGCCTGGAATTGGCAGAAAATCAGCTTCCCGAATTGCTAATTTTCTTTTGAAGGCTGATCCGGCCTTCATGCAGCGTTTTTCCAGTCAGATAGCGACCCTTCAGCAAAGGATAAGGCCTTGCTCTGTATGCGGAGCATGGACGGAAACGGAACTGTGCCCGGTCTGTTCTGACCCAAGCCGAGACCGTTCTGTCATTTGTGTTGTTGAACAGCCTCAGGATGTATCTACTATAGATAATACTCATGAATATCACGGTCTCTTTCATGTGCTGGGCGGAGTTATTGCCCCTCTGGAAGGCATTGGCCCTGATCAGCTTAGGATTCAGCAGCTTTTGGACAGGGTTCAAAGTGAAAAAGTAAAGGAAGTCATTATTGCAACAAATCCTACTGTAGAAGGGGATACCACGGCTCTTTACATACAGCGTCTGCTTAAAGATTCTGGCTGTGAAGTAACTCGGCTTGCAAGCGGCATTCCTGCAGGCGGCGATCTTGAATATATAGACCGTCTCACTTTAGCACGCAGTTTCCGGGGCCGTGTAAGGCTGTAAAGTCTTTTAATTTTTTCTTCGTACTACAAATTCAATTTTAGGCTGAGATTTGCGTATGTCATTCTGCTTCTTGTATTTTTTGTACAAGACTTCTTGAGCTCTTACTGCCTGTTCCTTTTTAAGCGGTTTGTTTTGTTTCCATGAACCGTCTTTTTGCAGGGTATGACTGTGAGTGTTGTCCTGAAAGTATAAAAAGAGGATGTCTTTGACATTTTTAAAGACATTTTTATCTGTTATAGGAATCATCAGTTCTATGCGTTTGTCTAGGTTCCGTTCCATCCAGTCTGCACTGCTTATGTATAGCTCTTCTGCTCCTCCATTCTTGAAGTAAAAAATGCGGCTGTGCTCAAGGTACCTGTCTATAATGCTTATTACTTTTATGTTTTCACTTTTATTTGCAAGTCCAGGCTTGAGAGTGCATATTCCTCTGACGTTAAGTTCTATTTTTACCCCTGCCATTGAAGCTTTGTAAAGTTCCTCTATTATTTCTTTATGGCATAGGCTGTTCATCTTTGCTACAATGTGCCCTGGATTTTCTGGAGTGCTAAGGCTTATTTCCCTTTCAATCATTTCTATCAGTTTTGATTTTAGGCTTACAGGAGCCATGAACATGTGGCTCATTGGCTGTACAATGCTGTAGCCTGAAATGACGTTAAAGAACATCTGTGCATCTGTTGCAATTTCATGATTTGAAGTGAGTATGGAAAGATCCTGATATAATTTTGCAGTCTTTGGATTGTAGTTGCCTGTGCTTACATGAAGGTATCTTCGCATTCCGTCAGCTTCTTTGCGTATTATAAGGCATATCTTTGCATGTACTTTTAGATTTACGACTCCATAAATGACTGTGACTCCTGCATTTTCAAGTTCAGAAGACCAGGATATGTTTCTTTCTTCGTCAAAGCGGGCTTTTAGTTCTATGAATACTGTAACGGCTTTCCCGTTTTGAGAAGCTTCCTTCAGATATTTTATAATCGGACTGTCATTTCCTGTACGGTAAAGCGTTATCTTTATGGAAAGTACGTTTTCATCCCGAGCTGCATCCTTTATGAATTTTACAATAGGATCGTAGCTTTCATAAGGTACGTGTATTAGTACATCTTTTTGGCGCAAGGTATTCCAATAAGTTTCTTCTTCCGGTAGGTCAGGGGCTGGAAAATTTTTCCATTCAGGATAAAGATAATTCTGTACGTCATCAAGTTCTGTCAGTGATATAAGTTTGCTTGGATTTACAATGCCATATACTTTATATACATCGTCATCAGAAAGTGAAAGTTTTTCCTGCATAAAGTTCAGCAGCGCCTGGCTTGTAGATGTGCATACCATGCGGACGGCAAATGATGACTGCCTCTTTACAAGGATATTCTTCATTGCCTGTATGAATTCTTTTGATTCTTCATCTACTGCTGAATCTGCATCTCGGACAATCTGAAAGAACATAGTCTCTTTTACCATGTATCCTGGAAACAGTTCTTTTCCGCACACTGATATTACATCGTCAAGAAGTGTGAACTGCCGTGCTGAATCATTTGCCGGAAGCCAAATAATGCGCTCTATGTTTGAAGGTAACTGTACAAGGGCAATTGGATGCTTGTCTGCAGGCTGCATGATGTCGTTCTTTACTTTATGGACTCCGCTCATCTGTTCCAGTATGAATGATGCATAGGTTTCCATATTCTTTATTTGAGGAAAGGGATTGCTGTCTGTTCGCAAAGGCGTAAGCACCTGGGCAATGTTGTGACGGAAATAACTTTCTATGTAGGCTTTCTGTGAGGGATTAAAGTTCTTTGCATCTATGTATGAAATGCCGGCTTCTGTAAGTGCCGGAAGAATTTCATTTTTAAGGATGTCATACTGGATGTCCGTAAGTTGATGGCACCTTTTTGATATTCTTTTTAGCAGGGGTTGCTGCTGTGTTTTCTGCCTTTTTACGGATGCAATCCTTACCTGGAAAAATTCATCAAAATTGCTGGAAACGATACAGATGAATTTGAGGCGTTCTAGCAGTGGAATTTCTTTTCTTGCTGCTTCATTCAAGACTCTTGCGTTGAATTCTATCCAGCTGAGTTCTCTGTTAATAAAATCTGTTTCTTCCATATTATATTTCCCCTGATTATTCTGCTAGACAATTACGAGTGAATAGCCAAAGACATTTTCAAATAGGTCCCCTTTTTCTGCAAGGGCGAGTTTTTCAAGATTAAGGTTATAATGTCCTTTTATTCGGATGGTAAGGGTATCTTTTGAAAAAGAAAGCGTAAAGTTCTTGAGTTTTTGCAGGTGACTTCTGTCTAATGCGTCTGCAACGCGAAGTATAGCGCTTAACTTTAAGACTGTAAGGCGGCTTTCTCTTGGCAATAGCTTTATTTCTGCATTCTGCTGGGGCGTTTCAACGCCTTTGTGAAAGTATGCAATGTTTGCAATCAGTGAAACGTCTTCCCTGCTAAGGCCGAATATTTCACTGTGCATTATGATATACTTAGAATGCTTGTTATGGTCTTTTGCCCTTATAAACATTCCTATGTCATGCAGTATTGCGCTTATCTGGAGCAGGACTCTTGTATGCGGCGTAAGGCCCAGTTCTTTTTCCATTGCATCATACAGCTTAAGGCTTATTTCCCGAACAAACTGGGCGTGTTCTTCATCTCCCTGATATTTGCGAAGCAGGGTAGTGGCGCTTGCTATAATCTGCTCTGTAAATTCCTGCTGCAGTTCTTCTACCGGCTCTGACTGCTGGCTTATCAGGATGCCTTCCCTGATGGATGTTTCAGGCACTATTATGGACTTTACATTTGTAAGTTTTATAAAGTGCTTGTATGCGATGAGTGACAGCTGGAAAGTTTTTGCTTCGTTATAGCTCAATTTGAATTTTGCTACGCATTCTTCTTCTGTATAATGCCTTATTTCATCAACAAAGTTTTCAAAGTCATTCCTGTCTATTTCCCAAAGGAATGTTGAAATGGAATGTCCTGCAAAAATTGCAGCAAGCCTCATGTCTCCGCCAAGGGCTATAAACTGCTGGATATTGCTAAGGTTCATTTCTGTATTCAGGGTAAAGCGAGTGTTCTGTATGAATTCTTCGATAAGGCGATGGGCGTCATCAATTGTTCCTGTCATTGCACGGATCTGCTGCTCTATGATGACAGTGCCAAGGCGCATGCTGTGCGCTCCTACCATGCTGCCTTTTTCCATTAGCATCATTTCAGTTGCACCGCCGGCAATTTCAAGAATGATTGAGTTGCTTTGCTGTACGCTGATTGTTTCGTCTTTAAGGCATTCTGTAACGGCTATGTACATAAGCCTGTTCTCTTCAATGCCGTCTATTACCATTACATTGAAGCCTGTTGTAATCTTAATGCGGTCTACAAACGTATCCCTGTTGAGGGCTTCACGGACAGCTGTCGTTCCTACTACTGTAGTTGCATCTCGGCTGATCCGCCAGCTGTCCAAGAGTTCTCCGAATCTGTTAAGAATTTTCTGTGCAGACAGGAGTGTATTTTTACTGATGGCACCTGTAGTGAATACATCCCGCCCAATATTGACGGGCAGTTCACTACGGTCGAGAATATTACGTTTTTTGTCTTCTGCAATTTCGGCTACTAACAGGCGTATACCCGTCGAGCCAATTTCAATAACCGCCTGCGGTGCCTGCATCTATAGCAATGACCTCTCTTACAGTTTATCAATAAGCATAGAACATTTTCCAGAAGGAATTGGCAATGTCTTTTTCTTTTGGTTGAGTATATTAATGGTAAAGTAATAAAGCTTTTCGCTTTCCATCTGTATTTCCCAGCCTCTGTTACTCTTGTTGCTCAAGATTGTAATGAGGTTGCGCTTTAGGGAAAGTTTTTCTATGCCCATTATTTCTAGGTTTGGAATAACCCAGTCTACGGTTTTTCTTGGAAGGCTTATGCTTAGGCCTATGACATTTTCTATCATCAGGGCAATGGTTGAAAGCCCTAAGAAGTGAAGAAAACGTTTTCGTGGAAAGTCAGGCGCTCCTGTCATGACGGCAGGGCCTTCTGCTTCTGGCAGGTAGGCTTCATACAAGTCGCCCTTCTTTGAAGTGTCTAAAGGACTCAATCCTTCAAGTATAAAGTACATGTGCCTGATTGCACATTCTCGTGCAAAGTCATACCTTTGATATTTTTCAAGTCCCTTGATGACCATGAAGTTGAATGTAGGAAATACAGAACCGTTGAATCCTTCTCCGTTTTTACTGAAATTAGGATGATCCTTACTTAGTGTTGGGAATGGATGTTCTGTTCCGAAAGTTTCAGGATTGCTAAGGTGAGAAATAAGGATTTCTGCCCTGTCAGCATTAGGAAGTTCGGCAAGCAAAGGCCAGAATCCAGCAATGGTTTTGTGAGGGAGCCTTTGCTCCTCACTGTCCAAGTCATGATAGAATCCTGTCTCGGAATCCCACATAAGGCTATTGATTCTTGTCTTAAGGCTGAAATACAGTTTTTTATACTGGAAGCTCAAGTCCTTGTCGTTTAAAATGTCTCCCAGTGCAGACATATGAGCGGCATTTATGGCAATGCAGCTGTTGAAGTCTACCGGATAGTATGTACCGTCACGAGGAGAATTTATCATTGTGGATGCTTTGTGTGGCACTGCATAGAGGCCATTCTGTTTTTTAAATGTTGTATCTATCCAGTTCATGAATTTACAGAGAATAGGCATGACTTCTTTTATTCGCCGCTTGTTGGCACTCTTATGGTAAAGGTTGTATTCTGCCCATGCAAAAAGAGGAAGGCCTATTCCTTCTGGGTTTGAATCGTCTAGCAAAGGCTGATTTGTAGTTGCGTCATATTTCCATCTTATAGCGCCGTTTTCTTCCTGCCTTTCATAAAAATAATCAATGTTCTTGTTTGCAGGATAATTTCGATTAGAATAGACAAGGAAAAAAGATGAGAATATAGATTCTGACTGATCTAATATATATTTTCCGTCAACAGGGTAAATGAAATATCCGTCTGGAGAAAGTTCTCCAGTTTTTGGGTCAATCCAGTAATCGGAGAGCCAGTTCCACGTTTTATTATAAATGTCAACAAAATCCTGGTCATAAAAATGGATTTTGGGAAAATCGTGCTTGTTCACAATTGCTCCTGCAATAAATATAACTTTTTCCAAAAAAAAGCAGTTGGTTTAGATTATATTATATCATAAATTTAAAAAAAACGGTATAATTTCATAAAAATTTATTGACTTTAAAGATGGTTTGATATGTATCAGTCTCGTGTTTATCTAGAAGTCCGTGTTCTTTTGTCAGCAGTTCCGGGTGTTTTTATTGCAGTTGAATTAAATAATGGTAAAAAAGGTATTTTAAATGCTAAGGCTGATTTTTTACGAAGGAATAATTCCCCCGTACAGCTTGAAAAAGTAGATGTTCAGCCTTCTGCCTTGCATAAAGTTGCTCTGTTTGTAAATGCTGTTGGCGGTACCATGCTAAAGTCCAGTTCTCTTGAGCATCTTACAGGTGCCCTTCCAGAACCGCCCGATGACAAGAATTTTACAGGATATTCTGTATGCGTTGCAAAAGGCGGCAGGCTGGACATCATGTATCACCAGAAGCAGAAGACTATTAATATAGAAGAAATTAGGATTGAAGAAGATAGGGGAAAGCTTACTAGGTCTGCCGGTAAAAAAGCCCGTATGGACTGGACTTTTGCAGGCTGTCCAGTAATGAGGATACGGACATCAAGTGCATTTGAGCTTGGTGGAGAAGCGGAAATTTTTCTTCATGAACTTAATACTCTTCTGGCATATCTCCGTCTTACAGCTGGAGATGTTCAAGACAGTGGTGTCAGGTGCAATGCTTACGTTTCTTTGTGTGAGTATCCTGAGGAACCCTTATATTCTGTAAAGCTCCGCAATCTGAATTCTTTTAATTTTGTACGCAAGGCAATAGACAGTGAGCTTTCACGCCAGGAATTTATACTTTCTTCTGGAGGAAGTGTCTCTGCTGAGAGCCGTCTATGGAATGAGCAGCTGAATGCTACAGAATTCTGGCAAAAAAGAAGTTCTGATGCTGTACATTTTGCAAAGGTTAATCCTGCTTTAGAGGTTGGAATTTCAGATGCAATAGCTTTTGAATCTGTTGAAGTAGAGCTTCCTGAAAAAAGGCGCTCTAGGTTTCGTTCTTCTTACGGACTTTCCCGTTTGCGTACAATATTCCTATGTGCAGAAAAAGACCGTGCTGATTATTTTGAGTCTGCTGTAGAGCATGGTGCTCCAGCAATGCTTGCAGCTCACTGGATTGCAAGTGAAGTCATGAAAATATTAAACAGGACGGGTAAGTCAATAAAGCAATGCAAGCTGTCTGCTGAAAAATTTGCACGAGTTCTTGTTCTTCTTAATGAAGGTAAGATTCATAGCGGCATGGCAAAAGAAATCATGCAGGTTGTAGCTGCAGATGGAAGTGATGTAGATGATGTAATAGAAAAGCAGGGAATGATGCTTCTTTCTACTAAAGAAGAACTTGAGCCTGTAATAGATTCTGTTTTATCTGAATATCCTGAAAGCGTATCCTCTTTAAAGGAAGGCAATATGGCTCCTTTGGAATTCCTTACAGGATGTGTAATGAAGAAAACTGGCGGAAAGGCCGTACCTACCGTCGTAAAGTCTATGTTAAAAGAAAAGCTTTCTATTAGCATTGTTTATGTTCTTACTATGGGCGGTTCCATTACTGCAGAAAAACAGGATGACGGAACTGTTATAGCTGGAAGTGCAGAATGCATTAAGCCTTTGCTGGACGAAGGTAATGAAAGTTTTCCAGTGCAGGTTGTTTCTGTCTGTGATATGCTGAGTGAAGAGACTGAGCCAAAAGACTGGGCCAAATTAATTGCTGTCATAAAAGAAAAAATGGAAAGCGGCACTGCTAATGGCATTGTTGTGACTCATGGTACAGATACTCTTGCATATACTGCATCCTTACTGTTCTGGCTGTTTTCTGCAGCAGAAGTTCCTGTTGTGCTTACTGCGTCCTCTTCTATTTCTGCCGTTGGAAAGTCAGACTCTGCAGCAGAAGCAAGGACAAATCTTAATCTTGCAATAAAGGCTGCAAGGGAACGCAAGAATGGTGTCTGCGTTGTATA
The DNA here is from genome assembly GCA_024699235.1 of Treponema sp. Taxonomy (GTDB): domain Bacteria; phylum Spirochaetota; class Spirochaetia; order Treponematales; family Treponemataceae; genus Treponema_D. The sequence goes on from JAILPY010000178.1 coordinate 9,778, forward strand.
TGGAAACAAAATTCTTCCGGCCTTGAATTTGAAATATGTAAGTAATAATTCAAGTGGATTCATTAACTGGAACATGAAAAAGCCTGTTTTTGATTTTCATACAGTTTTGAGCCAGCAGTTTCTTTCTGTTTCTCTTCCTGAAACAGAGATAATGAGTTCAATACTTAACGAAGCCGCAGAACGCCTTATGGTTATAAGGCTGTATCCTGGACTGCTTATGAACAGGTTGGAAAAAATGATTAACGATGAATCTTCCATAGATACTGTAATACTGGAACTGTATTCTTCTGGTACAGGTAATATGAAAAACAGTGATTATTCATTAAAGACATTTTTAACAAAAGGACGTCAGCACGGCATTACGTTCTGCTGTACATCCCAGCAGGAAAGTTTCGTTGATTTTTCTGAATATGCAACGAGTGCCCGCCTATGGCAGGCTGGAGCAGTTCCATTTGGCAATTTGACGACAGAATCTGTTACAACATTGTATTTTGCAGCATCTCTTATTGCCGATAATCATAAAGAATTAGATGAAATTATGGAAAGTGCCATCGAGCTGCTGTAGCAAATTGGAGTCGTTTTCGTAATTTTTTTATTTTATATGTGTTATTATTTTAGTAAGTTATAAATTTTTTTGTGGGGATTTATGGGAAAGTTTAAAATTATTGTTACATTTTGTGTTTGCGGTGCTATTTTTTGTACTGATACTTCATTTGTAAAGAGCGCTTTTTGTGCTGGCCGTACTGTTGCACCTGTTAATACAACGCAGGATGTTGATACTGCTGTGTTTTCTAAGAATGATTTTATAATAAAATTGCAGCAGGCTCTTACTTCAGGTTCAGCCAAAGATGCCCTTGCTTTGTATGATGAGGTTCCTGAGAATTTTGCTGATGATACAGATTTACTTGTATTAAAGGCTTCCCTTCTTATAAGTGACAATCAATTGAATAATGCAAAGTCTATCTGCATTGATTTAAATAAAAAGAATCCATCAGATTCAACTGTCATTGAATTGCTTGCCTATATTGCAAAATTGCAGGGAGATACTGGAAATCAGAATAAATATCTGAAAACCTTGCTTGCAGAAGATCAGTATAATGTAACTGCAAATGTTGAGATGGCTCAGAACATGTTTGAAAATAAGAATTACAAGCAGGCTCGCCTTTATTATCAGAAGGCTCTTGTACGTGATCCGGAAAATGAAGACGTTCTTTTTGGACTTGGTCGGGCAGATTATTTTCTTGGAGGTAAAGATCCTTCTAAGGATAAGGAAGCAGAAGCTACTTTCAAGAAGATTCTTGAAAAGAATCCAGACTATGCCCCTGCATATTCATACCTAGGAAAGATTGCCGCTGCAGATAACCGCTATAAAGTTGCCAGTGATTATGTAAGGCAGGCAATTGATATTGATGATACAAATTATAATTATTTTATTGACTATGGAATGTATGAAAGCAATCTTGGTCATTTTGATACTGCCATTCAGTCTTGGACTGATGCTATAAGCCTTCAGCCTGAATATTTTCTTGCCTACGCATATCGTGCAGGAATTTATGATGAACAGAATCAGGTGGAAAAGGCTGTTGCTGATTATAAGAGTGTAGTAAAGTATAATCCAAACTATTATTTTGCTTATGAAAGCCTTGGAATTCTTTCTTTAAAAAAATGTGACTGGACTACAGCAAGGAAAGCATTTGAGAAATGTTTTGAATTTGATAAGAGCGAAAACATTTCTTATCCTCTTATGATTACTTATTGCTATTATAGGGAAGGAAATAAGCTTAAGGCTAAAAGTTTCAGCGATAAAGTTCTCAGAAAGCTTGACAGAAATTCAATAGATTATGCAATGTTGCGCGTATGGCATGATGAATCTGGAGAACTTCCCCTTCCTCAGAAGATTGCGGCATTGGATAATTCGAATAAGAAAGGAAAAATGTATTTTTACCTTGGATTGTATTATGAAAATTTTGGCGGGGTTGAAATTGCCCGTGAAAATTATGCAAAGGTAATAAGTCTTAATAATCCTATGTTCTTTGAATACCGTCTTGCAGAATGGAACCTAAACACTGAAAATTTATCTAAGGTACAGTAAAAAAAATGGATACAGCAACACAAAAGCATCTTTTATTAAATGGTAAGTCTATAATCCTTATCGGAACGGCTCATGTCTCAGAACAGAGCGTAACAGAAGTTTCTGAAACTATAGAAAAGGAACTTCCTGACACAGTTGCTATAGAACTTGATGAAAAACGTTATGAAAGCCTAAAAGATCCTGATTCTTGGCGTAAGATGGATATTATAAAAGTCTTGCGTAATAAGAATGGCTTTCTTATGCTTGCTAATATAGTGCTGTCTTCATATCAGAAAAAAATGGGCCTCGAAACAGGGGTTAAGCCAGGTGATGAAATGCTTTCTGCTATTAAGAAAGCGGAAGAACTTAACATCCCGTGTTCAATGGTCGATAGGTCTATTTCTGTAACGCTTAGGCGTGCTTGGGCTAAAAATTCTTTAATAGGAAAATGTAATTTGCTTGCAGCTTTGTTTGGTGCTGCTTTCTCTAAAGAAGAAATAAGTGCCGAACAGATAGAAAATCTGAAAGTCAGAAGCGAAATGGATGGTATGATGGATGAACTTTCAAAGTCTATGCCTGGCGTAAAAGAAGTCCTTATTGATGAACGGGATCGTTTTCTTGCAAGTCATATATGGGAGTGCAACGGACAGAAAATTCTTGCTGTGCTTGGTGCAGGGCATTTGAATGGCGTTATACATCATCTTGAAAAACTTGCTGCAAGTCAGGAGTCTTCAGATTGTTCTGATATAGATAGTGTTCCTGAAAAGTCTGCAGCTTCAAAGGCTGCTTCTTGGATTATACCTATCTTTATTGTTGCATTGATTGTAGCGGGATTTATCTTTGGCGGAGCTTCTAAAGGCTGGAATATGCTTAGTTCCTGGGTCTTATGGAATGGAATCCTTGCGGCTATTGGAGCTTTAATTGCAGGAGGACATCCTTTGACAGTTCTTGTTTCTTTTGCAGGTGCTCCCATTACTTCTTTGTGTCCTTTTGTAGGAATTGGAATGCTGTCGGGAATTGTACAGGCAATTGTATGCAAGCCGAAAGTTGAAGATCTTGCAAGCATGCAGGAAGATGCGTCTTCATTAAAGGGGTTTTACAAAAATCGCATTATAAGGACTTTAATGGTATTCGTTTTGTCATCTCTTGGAAGCAGTGTTGGAACGTTTATTGCAGGCGCAAAATTTGTAACCATAATTGCTTCTTTTTGGAATAAGATTGTTAGTGCTGTAAAAGGCTGACTCTTTGTATTCCCATTGCCCAATGCTGACTTTTTGTGCAATGGGAATTTTTATATGAAAAGTAAAATTAATTCATGTCCTTTTAAAAACTTTTCTTGGTAATGTCAATCTTTCCTTTCCATGGAAATTTCATTGTTTTTATAAATTCATTTTTTTCAAGTAGATTCATTATTATTTCCATGTCTCTGTGTTCCCAGATGCATATATTGAAATTCTTACAGTCTTGCCTGTTAAATTCTTTTATAAGAGCTGATGAAATTTGGTTCTTGTCATATAGCCTTCTGTATTTTTTTATAAAATGCAGTGCTGTCTGTGCATCCTGTGCAAAAGGCGCAGGCTTACCTGTGTCGCAGATGTCACAGCCTGAACATACAGCATTTTCACCTCCCAGGGCATCTAGCAGAAACTGTCTTCTGCAAGTCTTGCTTTCTGCATATCTTGCAATTAGTTTTGTTCTTTCGTTTTTAAGCGTTCTGACTTTATCGTCAGGATTCCATAACAGATATGCGTTTGAAACCTTACCGTCACGTCCTGCACGTCCGGCTTCCTGAATGTACGCCTCAATACTGCTGCTAGGCTCTACATGAATTACAGTACGGATATTCTTCTTGTCAATTCCCATCCCGAAGGCTACTGTAGCGCAGAGGTAAGCATTTTCTTTTGGATAGAACCAGTTTTCGACGGCCGTCTTTTCTTCTTTTGTAAGTCCTGCATGGTAAAATTTTACACTGTCATCTTTATAATATTCCCTAAGTTCTCTGGCCATGTCTTCTGCTTTTTTTCGTGTTCCACAGAATAGCAATACAGGTTTTTCTGACTTTACGGCCAGTTTTAAGGCCTGTTTCTTTTTATTATAACAGTTGATTACATGATAATGAATGTTTGGCCTGTCGCTTGCACTTTGTACGATATGAGCATTTCCTTTAAAAAGAATTTTGGAAATTTGCTGCAGTACTTCTGGGGATGCCGTTGCTGTGAATGCTGTTACCACAGGTGAGTGAAGCTGCTCTGCTATATTTCCCAGCGTAAGGTATGAAGACCTGAAACTAGACCCCCATTCATACACACAGTGTGCCTCATCTATTGCAATATGCTGTATGCCACATTCAGCCAATTGTTGAACAAGCGTTTTATTTTGCAATACTTCTGGATTTGCAAGAATTATGTTTACCCCTTGCTTTATTTGTTCTAATATATTTTCCCTTTCCTGAACCGACTGACCTCCGCGTAATACAACGCTTTTTAAGCCTGCTTCCTGCATCCTTCTCTGTTGGTCTGCCATAAGTGCAAGCAGCGGATAAATGATTAATGTCGGTTTTTTTAATATTACTGCCGGAACTAGAAAGCACATTGATTTTCCAGCTCCAGTAGGGAGCAATACTATCTGGTGGCAGAATTCGTTTTCTTCAGGATCTTGGACTGCGTCAAGAATATTTGCAATTACAAGCCTTTGCCATGGATATAAGAATTTTATGCCAAATGTCTTTTTTGCAATTTCACTTACTTCATCGAAAATGATTTCATTAAAATCAGTTTCTCTAGGACCATTCGTTTCTGGAAATGATGCATTTTTATCTTTCATACTTATTATATGCATCTGTTTGGATATCTTGATTGATATTTAGATGATAAAAATTTATTTCTTCTTATAAACGGCTGTTTTAAATGCTGTTTTTATAAGTGACTTTATATCTTCAACTCCGGTTATTTCATGTCCTGTTAAACCTGAATCACTTTCTGGCGCGATTACCGTTGTAAAACCCATTTCTTTAGCAGCCTTTAGCCTTTCCTTCATTTTTGTAACGGGTCTTATTTCTCCGGCAAGACTTAATTCTCCTGAAATTGCAGTGTGTTCAGGAATAGGAATGTCTGTACGGGCAGAGTATAGGGCAGTTGCTAAAGCCGCATCTATTGCACTTTCAGTTAGGCGTATTCCTCCTGCTACATTAATATAGATGTCTTGATCGCTGAATCTTAAGCCGGCTCTTTTTTCTAGAACTGCTGCAACTCTGCTTATTCTGGCACTGTCAATCTTATCGGAATAAACTCTGTTTAGAGATGATTTTGCAGGAACTGTCAGCGCCTGTATTTCTACTACAAATGCACGGCTGCCTTCAAATACAGGAACATATGCAACTCCTGCTGGAATTCCGTTCTTGCGTTTTGTGATGAATAATGAACTTGGATCTGATACTGTCTGTAATCCGTTATTGTCCATTATAAAAATACCCATCTCGTTTACAGAACCAAATCTGTTTTTTAATGCATGAAGAAAGCGAAAGTCTTCATTATTGTTACGCTCAAAAGTGATGACTGTATCAACCATGTGCTCAAGGCTTTTTGGTCCTGCAATCATTCCGTCTTTTGTAATGTGTGCGGTCATGAAAAGTATGCTTTTGCGTTCCTTTACCCAGCTGATGAGTTCATTAGCACAATATTTTAATTGGTTTACGGTACCTGGTACAAGACCGGCCTGTACAGAATATACAGTCTGAATTGAATCAATGATTACTACTGTAGGATTTAAGCTGTCCAATGCATCAAGTATGTCCTCAAGGCGCATTGTACATAGAATTTCCATTGTTTCTACAGATAGGGAAAGGCGTACAGCCCTTGATTTTATTTGTGAGGCAGACTCTTCTCCTGAGACGTACAGCACCCTGAAGGAACTTGCCTTTTTGTTTTGTTTCATGATTTCAGATGCAGTCTGTATGAGAAGCGTTGACTTTCCTATTCCTGGTTCCCCGCCTATAAGGATTGCACTCCTTACAGTTGCACCGCCTCCAAGTACTCTGTCAAATTCAACGTCACCGGTTGATATTCTGCCTTCATCCTGCATCTGTATTTTGGACATCGGAACAGGCTTTATTTTTACAGCAGTTCCGTCTGCATGTAAGGATGGAGCAGAAGCGTTTGGATCTGAAATGCATTCTTCAAGACTGTTCCATTCCCCACATTGAGGACATCTTCCTAGCCAGCCTGGTTGTGTGTAACCGCACGATGAACATTTGTATACAATACTGCCTTTCTTCTTTGCCATAAAATTCCTTAATTTAGGTTATATTTAAAATGCAGAGGCGTCTATTTCACTCTGGTCTTGCTGTATGCGTATGAAGATGCTGTTTGGCAGGCAGGCATTCCATTCGCCATTGCATGATATATGTCCTGCATGAACGCAATTTTTATTTGGACAGGGAGAATCTACAAAAAAAGCTTTTCCATCTTTTACTTGAATTATACTTGTACCCATTAAGCCTTCAACTTTATATATTGCATCTTTGTCCATAGGATATATGTAATTTGTTTTTTCTGCAGTGATAATGAGCATTGGCTTTGATGATTTTGAATTATTTTTTATTTTAATAAAAGAAAAAACTGTTATTGCTATAGAAATAATAATTATGATGATATCAAGAAACTTTATTTTTATACGTATCATATAATACGTTTATAATATATCATCTTTTTTTTATGAGCAATATGTAATGAGCGTTATAATTTCAGAATATCTGCTTCCGAGAGTATGGCTTATATTTTATATGAAAAAGATTGTCTTTATTAGATTTATGTCATATACTTTTTACATCAAAATTTAAGGAGGCTGGATGTTAAAGTCTAGCAAATCTTGGTTCATTGTTTGATGCCTTGAAAGATGGATAGGTTTTACAGTCTGTTATGCTGGAATCCTAAGTCTTTTGGGCGGTCTTTCAAGGCAGTTTTTAGCTCAAAAAAACTGATTTTGGAGATTAGCAATGAATGCAAACTCATTAATCCATAAGGATTATACTATTCGCATGGAACAGCCATGCGACTTTTGGACAGTTGAAAATCTGACCCGTGAGTCGTTCTGGAATGTATACCGTCCTGGATGTACTGAACACTATGTCCTTCACTGTTACAGAGACAATCCAGATTTTATTCCGGAACTTTCCCTTGTTATGGAAAAGGATGGCAGGATAATTGGTCACGTTATGTATTCAAAGGCAAAGCTTTCCATTGAAGAAGGAGGAAGTTTGCCAATCTGGACGTTTGGACCTATCAGTATTCATCCAGATTACAAGAGACAGGGATATGGGATAAGGCTTTTGACAAGTTCCATGGATAAGGCAAAAGAAATGGGAATAGGCTTTCTTTGCATGGAAGGCAACATTTGCTTTTACCGCAATGCGGGATTTGACCTTGCTTATAAAAAGAACATTCACTATCATTCAGAGCCTAAAGATTCTGAAGTTCCTTACTTTCTCGCAAAGGAACTTATTCCAGGGTTTTTAAAAGATCGTCTGAATGGAGTCTCCTGCACATACTGTCCTCCAGAAGGATATTTTGTGGCTGATGAAAATCCAGAAGGCTTTGAATTGTTCGATGCTCAATTTCCTAAAAAGGAAAAACTGGTTTTGCCAGGTCAATTGTTCTAAGTCGTCTGCTGAAGTTTTTTAACTTTAAGCTTTGACTTTAATCGACCCGAAGCTTTATGCTTCGGGTTTTATCTTGAAGGTTTATAATGAAGACGAATATAAATATTTCTGCATTTTTTAGGGATCTTTTTCTTGTTGAAACTGAATGTACCTTTTCTTTTGCAATAGTAGGAACTTTATTTGCACGTTCAGCTTCAATTTCGTATGCATATTTTTTTATACCTCTTATGCTTGGCATTATCTGTATGATTCCATGCCTTCCTGTCTATCTGAAAGAAAACATGACAATTCCCCAAGTTATTGTTCAGAGAGTCTTAGAACTTGTAATTCTTGAGGCAGTATGCATTTGGACAGGCAGATTGCTTGCCGGGGCCTTTCTTGGCAAAATCGGATTTTTTGCAGTAGGGGCATCTGTGTTATTTTTTGATGTCCTTTCCTATACGGTCATGTATTTGATGGAAAAAGCTGAATCAAAGCGCCTTAACGAAAAACTTCATGGACTTGCAGAAAAAATAACTGCATCGGAAGTTTCTGGACAGGAAGATTCTCAGCAGATAGAAAAAAAATATGCTTCAATAGAAGTGTTTGGAGAGCACAATAGTCATGTATTGCTTTCTCTTAGAGAAATTCTATATTTTGAAGCAGACGGAGAAATGGTATTTGCCTATACAAATGAAGAAATTTATCAGGTAAAGCAGCGTCTGTATCAGGTTGAATCAATTTCACATGATGAAGGAATCATCCGGGTCTCAAAATCTCATCTTGTCAATTATCATAAAATTCAGTCAGTGCGCCCGGCTCTTAACAGTCGTATGTATGCAAAAATGCCGAATGGGGAGGAAGTCCTTGTAAGTCGAAAATATGCTCCTAAGCTAAAGGAGTCTCTTGCCTGTTAGGAATTATTGCCAGGGATAATCTAGCAGTCCTTAAATTATATTGCTAGACTCTAGGTATGTGTCCAAAAAAATAAAAAACGATAGTATTTGCAAATGAATAAGGAATAAAGAATATGGAATATAATATTAGGATGGCAACTGAAAAGGATGCTCAGTCAGTTCATGACATTTACGGAGCTTATGTCCCTTTGGATTATGTAACATTTACCGTTGATAATCCAGACGTTGAGTCTTACCGCAAAAAAATTAATGCTACGCTTGAAAAATATCCTTTTATTGTAGCAGAAAGCTCTGATGGAAAAATACTTGGATATGCCAATGGGTCTCCATTGCGTCCTCATGATGCTTATCAGTGGAATGTTGAATGGACGATTATGCTTGCTCCTGATGCTCCAAGACGAAAGGGAATTGCATCTGCACTTTATAAAGAGTTTTCTAGGCTTCTGGCAGAACAGGGGTATCGCTATATTTACGGAGTTCTGGTTGATACAAATAAAGCAAGCATTGCTTTGCATGAAAGCCTGGGATTTACAGAAGTCGGACATTTTGAAAACGCAGGTTTCAAGCTAGGTGCATGGCGTGGAATCCGGTGGATGGTTAAGCAGATTGGTAATCCTGAGAGTTCTCCTCATAAACCTCTGCCTCTTTCAGAAGTGATAGCCTCTAAATGAATTCAAATGTGAGGTTAAGCTTACCTTGCCTGCTCAGTACGAAATTCTGTAGGTGAAATTCCATAAAAACTTTTAAATGCCTTGCTAAAATAATTGCTGTCTTTATATCCTGTCTGATAGGCTATCTGCTGGATTTGATAATTTGATGAAGACAGCAGTTTTTTTGCATTTTCCATGCGGACTTTCAGTACATAATCATAAATACCGCATGAATAGCGTTTCTTAAAAAGTCGTGAAAGATATTCTTTTGTAAAAAAGAAAGTATTTCCCAATAATTCCAGGGTAATGTCTTCTGAAAAATGAGTGTCTATGTATGATTTTATGGCAGGGGGAAGTGTCTGAGGAGTTAATCCTGTCTCTGAGATGTTTCCGTTTTTGCCTGCCTGCATGGCGGAACTTTCATCTAGAAGATGTATAGCTCTGGAAATAACATTATTAAGCTCTTCTCTGGCAATTGGCTTTAAAAGATAATCCAAGGCATTTGCCTGAAGGGCAGTTTTTGCATATCTAAAATCATCATAACCGCTGATGACTATGAATTTTGTTTCTGGAAACTCTATGGATGCTTCCTTTAAAAAGTCGCTTCCATTCATAACAGGCATGTTCATGTCAACAAAAACAATATTAATTTTAGATTCTCTCATTTTCTGTAAGGCTTCCTTCCCATTCCATGCAGACTCAGGTTCTTCCATATTAAATTCTTTCCAGTTTCCCAGCTTCCTCACGGCTATATGAATGGCTTTTTCATCGTCAACAATGAGTGCTTTGTACATTTTATTTAACCTCCTTTGCTGCAAGTTCCATTACAACGCTAGTACCTGTAAATTGTGTACTGTAAATATGAATTTTTGCCTCGTCCCCATACATTATCTTGAGGCGGTTAGAAAGATTTTTTAGCCCTATAGCATTTCCGTCAATCTTCCAGTTTTCAGCATTAAGCGTCCTCTGAATTTCTTCAAGGTCATTAATGCTAATTCCGTTCCCGTCATCAGTTACTGTTATTGTCAGTCTTGAATCCTGATGTTCTGCACTTATCTCAATGTGAAGTTTTTCTGCAGAATGCGACATGCCGTGAACTACGGCATTTTCTACAAGATTAAGAACGCTTATTTTAGGAATCATAAGAAACTGCAGGTCTTCATCAATTTTTATGTTATAGGAAAGACGCTCTCCAAATCGTTCCTTTTGTAAGAAGAGATAATCCTTTGCGTGCTCTATCTCTGTCCTTAGCGTAACAGAGTCATCGCCTCGAATTGTGTATTTAAGCATCGATGAAAGCGCCATTACCATGTCGTTTATTTTTTCCTGGTCATTTTCTATTGCCTCAGCAGAAATGGTTTGCAGGGTGTTGTATAAAAAGTGAGGGTTCATCTGAGCCTTTAGGGCGACAAGCTGGGCGTTCTTTTTTGCAAGGTCACTTATATAATTTTTGGCAATCAAATCATCAATTTTTAAAATCATATTGTTAAAGGCATCTGATAAAAGAGAAATCTCTTTGCATCCCTGAATGTTGATGATTGTTTTAAAGTTTCCTTCTCCGGCGCTTTTAAGCTGATCTGCAAGTACTGAAAGAGGATGGGTAAAAAGCCTGATAAAAACAGAGATCAAAAGCGTTGATATCAGAATAGAAAAAAAACCAAGAAAAAAACCTATGTTTCTGGTTGATTCGGTATACGCATAAACTTGTTTTTTTGGAATGAGGTTAATGATAATCCAGCCGCTTTTCTTGAGACGGCTTTTAACCATCATGAACTTTTGATTTTTAATTTTGATAAAAGTATGTGAATGAGGCTTTAAATTTCCATCCGACAATGAATTAATGTTTTTTACGAGCATATCAAAGTCTTTTGTACGTTCGCATCCCCGTTGATAAAAAATAGTTTCATTTTGATCAGCAAGAATGGTAATTTCATTTTCTGTTCCTGTTCCTATATTTGAATCTGGCCATGATTTATCAACAGTAAACGTTACAAATGCCAATGGCTTTTTATCATGAATATTTATTATAGTTCTGTAAAATGTAAAAAGACCTTCTTTTTCAGAACCTTTTTTTGCAGGAACAATGTCTTTGTAATGCAATCCCGAAGAAAAAATCTTATAGTTTGGCTGTTCATAAATTGATTTGGCATTTCCTGTCTGTAAATTGCGGGCAGTCTGAGTTCTTGAAATTTTATAGCTGGTATCATGTGCAACATCATAAAGGCTAAAATCTAAAAGGTCATTCCTAAAATAAAATTCATTTCGTACGCGAGTCTTTAAATATTCAGAAGCAAAATAAGAAAGAGGTTTTTGTGTGCTTATTAATTCCATAAAAGTTTGGTCAGACCTAAGGTGCAAGGAAAAACTTTCTAACTGAGAAAAATAAGAATCAAGCTGTGACCCCTGTAAAGCTAAAAGCTTTTTAGTATCAGTAACATATTGATTTATAATTTGGTGGCTTGAGCGGATATACGTAAAGCTTATGACATCTATAAGGATTATAGTCATAAGTGCTATTACAAAAATGCTTAATTGCGAAATAAGAGATTTTTTCTTAAATGAAGACTTTATCCTAAGAAAGAGACTCCTTTTTTTCATAATCATAGTATATCACTGAATTTCATATAAAGAATCTGATTGTTCTTTATTTTACCCTTTTTGTTTTTTATTTTTCATACCGCACTGAAAAAACTGGATTTATACTTTAAACAAACTAAACGAGGAGGCATTTATGAAAGTAAGAATGCTAAATAAAATCATTGCGATTATAACACTTGTTTCATCTGCTACTGTTATTTCCTGTAACAAAGATCAAGGCAGTGAAGTTCCATCTGCAGAAAAAAAGGAACTGACTTTCTTGTTGAACAGTCCTGAATTAACAGAAGCATATAAAGAATGCTTTGCAGAATACGAAAAGCAGACGGGGGTAAAAATTACAGCAGACATCCTCCAGAATGATTATCAGACTGTATTGAAAACGCGCATTAATTCTGGCGATATTCCAGATTTATTCATTACAAGCGCATATAACGATAATAAAGTTTTTGGAGATTTTTCTTATAATTTAGAGAATGAACCTTTAATGAATAATGTTCAGAAAGCAATTCTTGCAAGCGTAACTCTTGACGGTCATGTTACAGGCTATCCGTTCCTTGTTCAGTCACATTCCTTTGTATACAACAAGGCTCTGTTTTCAAAGGCTGGAATTACAAAGCTTCCAGAAACTTTATCTGAGTATAAAGATGCTTGTGAAAAACTCGTCGCTATCGGAGTTCAGCCGTTCGGCACCGGCTTTGGCGAATGGTGGATTTTACCGCAAACAGCTTATCCGTCGATGAGCGATGCTTATAACGGAGATTATGAAGCGCTTTTCAAAGACGTAGAGAGTGGAAAAATAAAATTTGGAGACATACCTCAGCTTGATTTTGTTTTTGATTTGCTTGACTTAATCAAGGCTTATGGTGGAAATAAGCCTATGGAGTCAACATTTGACATGCAGGTTTCTGATTTCGCAAGTGGAAAAGTAGCAATCATTCACCAAGGGTCTTGGGCCGAAGCGAGCGTAAGGGCAATTACTCCAGACATTGATATTGGATATCTTAAGGCTCCCCGCAAAGATGGAAAAGGTGTCATTGCCGTTGAATCAAACTTGACTTTCAGAGTCTATAAAGACTCAAAGAATCGAGCAGAAGTTCTTGCTTTCCTTGAATGGCTAAGTAAATCTGATTATGGTAAGAATTGGATTCCTGGAGTTATAAAACAGATTTCACCTCTCGTAGGAGCCGCTGCCCCTGACACTCAGCTTGCTAAGGAAACTGTTACGGCCCAGGATTCAAAGATTACATGCCCATGGTGGATTTTCAAGGGACCTGATGGAATTGAGCAGCCTTTTGGAACTGCATTACAAAACTATGTAGCAGGAACAGCAAATCGCTCAGAAACAAAAGAAGCGCTTTCTAGATTGTTTGCAGATGCTTACGATGCTCAGTAGGTAATTTATTGCAAAAAGGGTTGTATGAAATGCAACCCTTTTTCCTTATTTATTTCATAAAGGAAAAAGATATGAAAAAAAAATCAATTTCTCATGAGGGGCGTGACTTTGCGCTTTTCACATTTCCGGCAATGCTTTTTATTACTTTGTTTGTCGGCATTCCCTTTTTGATGTGCATCCTTAATTCTTTCCGTAAGTGGAATGGAATTTCAAGAAAGACTTCATTTGTAGGATTAAAAAATTACATTAAACTTATTACAGACGACCCTTCTTTTGTTCATGCGTTGGAATTTACTTTCTTATATGCTTTTTTTGTGGTCATCTTTATAAATGCTGTTGCCATTTTTTTAGCATTGCTTTTAGAGCGCAATATAAGGGCAAAAGGACTTTTTAGAATGTTATTCTACATTCCTAATATCATAAGTCTCATTATTATAGGCTTTATTTGGAAATTTATATGCATAAGGGTTTTTGAAGCACTCGGTACAATTTCTGGAATGGAATTTTGGAATTACAGTTGGCTGGGGGATTCAAAACTTGCTGTAATTACAACTGTTTTTGTTTCTGTCTGGCAGGGGTTGGGGTTTTATATGATTATATATATCGCTGGATTGCAGTCTGTGCCTGATGAATTGATTGAAGCGGCTTTGATAGATGGTGCAAGTTCTGCCAGAAGGCTTTTTTCTGTAATCTTTCCTATGATAATGCCTTCTATTTCATTCTGCATGTTTTACTCTGTTGCAAATTCTATGAAAATGTTTGAATTGATTTTTAGCCTTACTGGTGGCGGCCCTGGAATTGCTACAACGCCTGTGGCTTTGGATATTTATAATACAGCTTTTAATAACAATAACTTTGGCTATGGAAGCGCTAAGAGTGTAGTTTTGTTTGTGATTGTATGTACAATTTCCATTATTCAGGTTCGATTTTTCAAAAACAAGGAGGTTGAATCATGATTTCAGCTATGTCTTCAAAAAAAAGAAATATAAAGAATACAGTTATTTTTGGAATGCTTGTTATTCTTGTTTTGCTTTATCTTTCTCCTCTTTTCATGATGATTCTGAATGCCTTCAAAAACTACAGTGAAATCATGACAAATGTTCTTGCTGCTCCAAAGAAACTGTCTTTTAAGAATTTTGAAGTAGTTTTTAACGATATGAATTATCCTAAAGTTTTTTTGAATACCTTTTTGGTAACTGTAATAGGAGTTTTGGGAATTGTAATATTTGGTTCAATGGCTGGATACAAAATGGCAAGGGTAAAAACCAAATACAGTAAGTTAGGATTCTTATACTGCATAATGCCTATGATGGTTCCGTTTCAGTCCTTTATGATTACTCTTGTTGTAATAGCACGACATTTAGGAATGACTAACAGTCTTTTTGGACTTGGAATAATTTATTGGGGACTTGGATGCCCTATGGCAATTTTTCTGTATCAGGGATTTACAAAAACAATTCCTTATGAATTAGAGGAAGCTGCAATTGTAGAGGGGTGTACTGGATTTTCTCTCTTCTTTAGAGTTGTTTTTCCCTTATTAAAATCTGTTTCTGCTTCTGTAATTGTTGTGAATGCAATGTGGATTTGGAACGATTTCCTGCTGCCTCTCTTGATTATTGGCGGAAGCAGGAGCGCTAAGACCTTGCAGCTTGCAGCCTACAGTTTTATGGGACAGTATAAATCTGAATGGCAGAATATTATGGCTGCTGCAATTCTGATAATTATTCCTGCACTTGTAATATATGTACTTTTCCAAAAGCATATAATAAAAGGATTAGTTGCTGGTGCCGTCAAAGGTTGATGTAAAATATGATTCTTCAAAAATAGTGTCATTTTCTGTTGGAAGTAAGAAAACTTTTTACAGTTGCAATAAAAAAAAACTCATTTATAATATAGAAGAGTGTTGTATCGTATATATTCTTTATGATATGAACACTCTTTCAAAATTGTGCTTTGCCTAACTCGGCTTTTCTAAAAAAACAGATAGAAATATTTAGTATATAAAGAGGTTCTTGATCAGCAAGAATCGATTCTTCTTTTATGTTTCTAAAGAATTCTA
>JAILPY010000203.1 GCA_024699235.1 Treponema sp.
AAAAAATCAAATTTCCAATAAATTTTACCTTGAAGTGATATTTTTTCTATATTATAATTCGCTTCGAGGAAAAATATGAAATTAAGCCTACAACAATTTATAGTAAAGAATTTCTGGAAAAAATTCTTTGTAGTGGCAGCTGCTATATTTTTAATGGGATTTTCCCTTTCTTTTTTGATAGAAGCAGCATGGGGAACTGATCCATGTTCATTCATGAACATAAATACAGCAAACAAAATAGGATGGACACTTGGCAACTGGCAATTTACGCTCAACTTAGTCATGCTCATCTTTACAATTGCTTTTAATCCACGTCTGATTGGAGCCGGGACATTGCTGAACATGGTACTTATAGGCTACACTGCCGATTTTTTTACCTGGCTGTGGAAAACGATAGGCTTTCACGCAATGGTTTCAAGCCCTGAATATTTTTACATCAGAATCATTGTATTCATCCTTGCCTTGATACTCTTTGTCATCTCTGCTGCCGTATACATGAATTCAGAAATGGGACTTTCCCCTTATGACGCAGCCATAAAGATAATCAGTGAAAAACTGAACAAAATTCCATATTTCTTAATCAGAATTGTCTATGATCTGCTCGCAGTAGTCATAGGCCTTATTACTGGAAAACTTGCCTCAAACGGAGTCCAAGGTTCTATGCTCGGCTCAACAATAATGGCATTTGCAATCGGTCCTGCAATTACAACCGTTGGCAAATTCATGAAAAAACACATCTCAATATTCAAGGACTAACAAATGGGAACAACATCAGGCATCATCATAATGGCAGTCATGGCAGTACTCTTTCTTTTAATTACCAAATGGAAAAGAAAGATGATAAAAGAAACCATGGAACAATTCAAAGAAAAATCAAATTCATACACACTCGTCATTCAAGGCTGTGACTGGGGACCTGCAATAAACAAAATCATAATCAACACAGATTCCATCGCAGACTTTAACGAAGAAGACATGAAACCATCTTTATTTACAGTAACGGCAGATGGCAAAAAACGTACTGTTACAGAATGCTACTTCTGCGACTTGAACGGAAACCATCTGGACAAAGCAGAAGAAAATGACCATATCGCATTAGAACTCGAAGTGCATCCATTACAGATACACGAAAGTCCATTTGTATGGAATGACGAACATCAGCTGAACGAATGGAAAACTGAATATCCGCACAGCATTGCACATCCAAAACTTGCAAATCCTATTACAGTCTGCAACGACATGTTCTGTCCACAGACTACAGCATTTGAAGACATCAAAACCTTCAACAGACTTTCAGCCTGCTACTATGCACCACACACTTATGACGATGGCAAAAAGCATCCATTGATTATATGGCTTCATGGTGCAGGAGAAGGAGGACATGATACAGAACTCGTTCTCTTAGGAAACAAAGTAACCGCACTGGCAGAAGAAAAAATTCAATCTTATTTTCCAGAAGGTGCTTACGTGCTTTGCGTACAGACCCCTACAGTATGGATGAATCATGCAGAACCGTATGACATTGAAAAAGACGAAACTACAGATAAATCTTCACAGTATACAGAAGAATGTATGCATGTAATAAAAGAGTTTGTAAAAAAACACAAGGCTGTAGATCCTTCAAGAATCTATCTAGGTGGATGCTCAAACGGCGGTTACATGACAATCAACCTTCTTCTGCACTATCCAGATTATTTTGCAGCAGCATATCCTGTTTGCGAAGCATACAATGACAATTGGATTTCAGACACAGACCTTGAAGTTCTCAAGAAAACGCCAATTTGGTTTGTTGCAGCAGAAAATGATACAACAGTAAATCCTCTTGAACACATTGTACCGACAACACGCAGATTACCAAATGCAAAAGTTTCATTATTCAAAGATGTACGCGGTGATGATGGAACAGAGTATAACGGACACTGGTCATGGATATATCTTTTTAATGATAAATGTTCTTTAATAGAAGATAAAAAAGAACAGAGTTTGTGGAGCTGGCTGGCTTCACAAACTCTGTAGGAGGAGTTTTTATTACTTCCATTCCCTTCTTCATCAAAGGGAATGGGTTACGACTTAAACTCTGAACAGCAAATCTTCGTAAGAAGGATATGGTTTATATTCTTCACCAAGCAAAGGTTCAATCTGATCTGCTACAGCACGGGCTTCTGTCATTGCAGGAATAACCTTGTCAACATAAGCACGTGCAACTGCCATTGGATCTTCCTGAGACTTAGCAGCAAGATGAGCCTTGCACAAAGCTTCTTCCTTTACAGCAAGTTCATTTACAAGACCATCAAGTGTTGAAAGAAGTGTTGTCTGAGCAGTTGCCTTTGCAGAAGGAACTACAGCCTTCAAATCAACAACAGTCT
>JAILPY010000165.1 GCA_024699235.1 Treponema sp.
CAAGGCTTGCAGAACGAAGAGAAAAACTTCATACTGCAGATATAAACAGAAAAGCTTATTGGTTGCAACTGCAGCAGGCTTAAACCACCTTATAAGCTTTCCTAAAAAAGTCCAAGTTCACTTTGGGCAGAACAATCGTTATATGCAGTGTGCAAAATCGTTATGTACACTGCGCAAAATTTTATCAGCATATACTTGCCAGGAAGTTTTTCAAGGACAAACACATAAAGGTCTCGTTCATAGATCACAAAGGATTTACTCATTTATGACCGTCATTCCGATTTACCGAGGTTTCCGTACGTCTTGAAAACCATATCTTTCCAGTCATCGACAAGCCTTTTCGGCTCTATCGGACGGGCATCAGGTCCCCATCCCATAACCCAGCGCAGTATCGGAAGGTACTGATTGTCTTCAAATTCTATTACCGTACCATTCCTGTCAGGCTTCACTGAGGGATTCAGGCCCCATACTCGTTCCCGGCAAAAGGTTTCTGCATAGCTGTCCTTTTTAAGCCAGATCTTATATCGAGTCATTCCTTCTTCTTCTGGATCGCAAAAACATCCGAACGTTCCCGGCGTTACCGAATGAAAATCAAAATCCTCCGGCAATATAAACCTGTCTGCGTCTTTCCTTATCGTTACATTCTTTATCCGTGAAAGGTTGTACAGCAATTTTTTTCTTTTCTTGCAGTCATACCCCCAAAGGTCCCAGATGCCATCATCAAAAATAAGCTGATACGGTCTGACTCCCCTTTCGATGCTTTCAGAATGTCCAGAACTTGCATATTCAATGACTATATGGTAGTTTCCTTCCATAGCCTTATATATATCGGCCCAGATTGAATCCCTTACACAACTTGCAGGAGCTCCAAGAAAGACTACACGGCTCACTGCAGTTTCATAAATCCTGTCCTCCTTTACTTCCTTTCCGTACCTATCCATCAAAGGAGCCTCTTTCGTTATTTCCTGGCATAACTCGCTTGCCTTTTCATATACAGGAGTATCCCTTATAGTTTCCAGAAGGCCGTTTATGAGCCGGATAGTCTTGCCTGTCTCTTCACGAGAAAGAAAGCCTGGCTTAGTAAGGGTCTTTGATTCACAGTAATACATCCTACCGTCAGGATCCTTTTCAAGAGGAACGTTAAGTTCCTCTTTCATTGCCTTAATCACTTTGTAAAGGATTTTTTCACTGAAGCCGCAGTTATTATCCCAGTCCGAATCATACTTTCTTTTATCAAAGTACTGTGCAAGTTCCTTGACGGAAGCCTTTTTTCCAGATGCAAAGTATTCATCAATCATCTGTATGCGCCTAAATTCATCCATGCCATAACCCATAAAAAATCCTCTGACGTAAGATTTTCTCATAATATGAGAAACGAATATTTTATTATATATCCAGAATGGCGGTAAAGCAAAGGAATAAGGATTTTATTATGAAGACAATGGAATTCAATATAATTAAAGACATAGAAACTGTACGTAATTCTGCAGAAAAAAACATGCTCTCCTTGGCCAGGACAAAGGAAGCTGATGCTGCACTCGTCCGCCTTAACGGATATTTCGGAACGGAAGAGATACAGACAGTCATCCTGTGCGCTGCAATAGGCTTTTATTTTGAAGAAAGCGGAGATGTCCTTGAATACAGGAACCTGGCAAGATTCTTTGACGTTTCAATAATGCAGCTCCTCTTAAACAACGGAGACATTGAAGTCCTGAAATCAAGGCAGTATCTTTTAAATGCAGAAAGTACTCGTCCTTTACGAATGAGGTTTTCTCAGCGGCAGGACCGGATGCTGCTAAAGGTAAACCGGAACTTGATTCAGTCCATACTTGAAAACAGGGAAATTTCCCTTTCCGACGATGAACCTGAAATCGATGAAATAGAATTCATTGTTAAAGTAGCGGAAAAAGTAGAGGAAAGGGAAAGCATCGGACAGAATACGGCCGACCTTCTTAAAGAACTTTCAGAATTCGAAGGAAGGCATCCAGAGATTCCTTTCATAAAAGACACCTCTGCAATTCTAGACAGGATTGAAGACAGGATTCTTTTCTATTCCGTGTGCAGGGATTTCCTTAAGGGACGCTCAACGGGACTTGAAACACTGTTTTCTGACATTTATGATTCCGGCAGAGGTCTCAGGGAAACAAAACGCCTTCTGGAAGGAAGCCATCCCCTGATAAATGCTGCACTTGTAGAATTTGACAGGAAAGGTTCCATCTCACGTGCAAGCATTACGCTTGCTTCTGCAGGACAGAAACTTTTCCTAAAAGATAACAGTTACCTGTTTGACGCTCCTATAAATGATGAGAATTTCATCAGTGCAGAAAAAATAGAAGAAAAAAAGCTCCTCTTTAACAAAGGGTTTACAGAACGCATCGATGAACTGAAAAGGTTCCTTGAAGAAAGTAAATTCTGTGAAATTCAGGATAGACTGCGGAAAAAGAAGATGAATCCAGGCCTTACGGTGCTTTTTTATGGCGAAAGCGGAACAGGAAAGACAGAAACCGTTTATCAGCTTGCAAAGGCAAGCGGACGCGGAGTGTATCATGTAGATATCGCCTCATTAAAATCCGCTTGGTTCGGAGACAGCGAAAAGGCTTTGAGGAAGGTATTCGCAAAATACAGGGCAGCATGTGATCAGGAAAAAAAATCTGGGCATCCCATTCCTGTACTCCTGTTTAACGAAGCTGATGCATTCTTCCGTACAAGGACCATTAACGATACTAGAAACATGAGCAGGACAGAAAATTCCATGCAGAATATCCTCCTTGAAGAACTTGAAAAAATCGATGGAATTCTGATAGCAGCAACAAACCTTCCAGAATGCATGGACAGTGCCTTTTCAAGGCGATTTACCTTTAAGCTGGAATTTGAAATTCCAGATTCAGAAACTTCTGCTAATATCTGGAAGGACAAGCTGGAATGGCTTTCTGATTCTCAGGCAGACAGACTCTCAAGGAATTATGCATTCAGCGGAGGATTTATAGATAACGTCTGTAAGAAGGCAACCATGTTTGAGACGCTATATAATCGACTTCCATCACAGGAAAGGATGGACCTTTACTGCAGCGAAGAAACAGCTTTACAGAAGTCTTTTCTTTCAACATCGAAATAATCCCAAGCCTTTGCCGAAATTTACGTTAAAATTCGCTTATATTTAAAATATTTCAAAAAAATTATAAAAAATTTTAGAATTTTCTCACTTTTTGAGAAATCCACTTTATATTATGTAAGCGTAGATCTGAGATTTCAAACATAAACTTATGGAGGAAACCTAATGGAGCATAGAACCAGAAAGATTATTAAAAGAAGATTCAGAGGGCGAAGCTGCAATTCATCATTAACGTATACTAAAGATGAACCTTATGCAATCTGTTTTTATCTGTACACTATCTTCGAAAACATACAGAATGTTTCACTTTTAAAGGATCATGAAGAAGTAATAAAAATCTTTTTAAAAAACATTAAAAGACTTAATAAAGCTGAACGCCTGGCAAAAGTCCTGTTATGCCAAATAAAAAATCTAGAAAAACAGAATATCTTAACTCCTAGTCATTTTCCTGCTAATGACGAAATGTGCTTTGAGGATACTAACATTCATTACTACTATGAGCAGGATAAAAGCATTGACCGTGCTACTAGGTATTATGATGAGATTAATGAAGTCTTAATAAATCTTCTAAGAGTCTTGTACTTTACAGACAATCCGATTTTTTCGGCCATCATCAATACAACAGTATTCAGCAACACTTCAGATTATTCACTAAAGAATAATCTTCGCTTGCCAAAAAAGGTCGAGCAAGCAATCTTTGACATTTCAAAAACCCAGTTCCTGATTGACCAGGTAAAACTAAGTGAGAATGAAGCCAGGTTAATTCTTTTTAAATCACGATTTAATTCGATTGAAGAGTTACGAACCATTTCACGTTCTTTTGATGATGAAATAAAAATATTAACAGCAGATATGATTGGTGTATCTCAAAAAGAACTTAAATACATGCTTCATAATGACCAGAAGATTAAGTCATTCGGTTTTATAGACGAAGACGGAGACTTAGACTTAAGCATGAATGACTGCATCGAAGAACAAAGCATTGACCCTTATTTTACTGACTTACTCAAGCCTCTGGACTGCAGCAATTCCTATTCCTTGGACTCATTCTCTGCAAATGAAGAATCTGTTGAAATTTGTTTTGACCTGTTAAATGGAAACAGTCCTGTTTCAATTCTTTTTTACGGTAAGCCAGGAAGCGGAAAAACGGAACTCGCAAAGGCTATCTGCAAAAATACCGGAAAAAAAATCTATATTTTCAAAAATGAATTGGAAACTGACGTAAATAAAAATATTCTTGGAAGGCTGGTATGCCTCCTTTCCATGGAACGGCAAGATTCTATAATCATTGTTGATGAAGCCGACAGTATACTAAAGACTATTGAATTCTCTTTTTTGGGTCCTTACCCTTCCAAGTCAAAGGGAACTATAAACAAAATGCTTGAGAACAATAAGGACAAGGTAATTTACATCATCAACCATCAGCAGCAGATTGATGAATCTACCAGAAGACGATTTACCTTCAGCATTAAATTTGAAGAAATGCCATCTTCAATGCTTCATGCCATTGCAGAAACTAAGATTGCTACAATGGAAATATCACAAGATAATAAGGCTAAGATTCTTTCTTTGCTTGATAAGTATCACCTTACAGGCCAGAGCGTAGATAATATCGTAAAGACCATAGAAGGAATGACATGTAAAGATGAAGAAATATTATTAAAGAAAGTAGAAATCGTAATGAAAGAAAATTCTGTCCTTCTTAACGGAAAGGCAAAAATGCGTAATACCGTAAAAGCCGAATATGATCCGAAAGTTCTGAATGCATCTATGGATCCATTAAAAATCGTAGGGATGGTCAAGAATGCAGTAAAATTTGCAGAAAGGAATAAAGGAACCGAAAGCGGAATACGCATGCTTTTCTATGGATTGAGTGGAACAGGAAAGACAGAACTGGGCAGATACATCTCAGAAAAACTTGGAAAACAGATTATTTTAAAGCGGGCAAGTGACATATTGGGTAAATTCGTTGGTCAAAATGAAGAAAATATCCGTACAGCCTTTGCCGAAGCAGAAAGTTCAGGTTCAATACTCCTCTTTGACGAAGCGGACAGTTTTTTCTACGACAGGAACAAGGCACAATACAGCTGGGAACGCACTGCCGTAAATGAATTCCTTACCCAAATGGAAGAGTTTTCTGGCATTCTCATCTGTACTACTAATTTAAGGAATGTCATGGACCCTGCTATGCAGAGACGATTTCACATTATGGTAGAGTTCAAGCCTATGAAGTTTGATGGCATAAAAATTATGGCAGAACGGTACTTTCCTGCCTATCACCTTTCTAACAGTCAGATTGAAGAACTTGAAGACATGGAAAGCGTTACTCCAGGTGATTTTGGAGTATTAGCAAGCCGCATACGCTTCTTGGATTCTGACGACATAAACTCTGATTACATTCTGTCAGAACTAAAAAAGTTCCAGGAAGAAAAGAAATGTGATTGGGAATCCGAAATTAATGGAAGAGAACATAGGATTGGTTTTTATGCGTAAGGAAGCAATAGATATGAATTCGAAGATCACAATAGAAGGAATTGAATTTGATGCAAACTGGACAAAAAAGGACTACACCATTACATGCAATATTGGAGACCTCCGATTTAAAGACTCTTGCCACATGATGTACATGAGCCCTAAGTCTTACAATGAAGAAGAAATTCGTAAAAGATGCGAGAAATTACTTCCTGAATATATTGAAACTGCTAAAATAATAACTGAAAATAAGGAATTATTAAGTGAAAAAAAGGAATTCCTCTCAAAAATTAAATCTGATATTAATGCAGCCAATGATAAACTTAATTCGAATCGAAAGCAACTAAAAAAGCAACTTAAGGAAGGAATTCTCACACAAAAAGAGTATCAGGCAAAGATTTCTGACTTAAAGAATGAGAAAGATGAAATTATAATAAAATCTAGAGATTTAATGATTAATTTAGCACAAGAGATATCTGCATCTAAACCTCAGTGTTCCAGACTGATTTATTATTATCTGAATAATATGATGGAATAAAATCCCTTCAAATGACCTGCCTTAAAGGCAATATATTTCTTACTTAGCACAAAATAAAACGCCCCCAGATTATTCTGGGGGCGTTCCGGCCATTACAGCAAAATCATAAAATTATGAATTTGCAGATGCATCGCCTTCGATTTTGTCGTAGCCGACCTGTCCTGTCAAAGGATTCTTCAACCATGGAGCATCAATCTTTTCGCAAATGTTCTTTTCTTCGTCCAAATCTTCTGGATTCTTTGCAAAGAACTTACACTTCTCCATTCTTGGCTGGAAGTTAACTGTATCACCAATCTTGAATCCTTCCTTAGCAGCAGCCTGAACACGAGCAATAACGCTCTGGGCTTTTGTAGCAAGGAAAAGGTGAGTTTCTGCACCAAGAGGTTCCTTGTTAGAAATCTTCATCTGCATATTGTTTTCAGATGCAGGTGATTCACAGAACATTAAGTCTTCAGGACGTACACCAAAGTATATATCCTTTCCAACATAAGCCTTAAGAGCATCCTGCTGAGCAGCTGTTGGTGTAAGCTCAAAAGAACCTTCATCTACAACAATCTTGTCTCCAGATTTCTTTACAGTTACAGTCAAGAAGTTCATTGGAGGCGAACCAATGAATCCTGCTACGAATTTGTTAATAGGATGATTGTACAAGAACAGTGGTTCACCAATCTGCTGTACATGACCATCTTTCATAACAACAATTTTTGTACCCATCGTCATAGCTTCTATCTGGTCGTGAGTAACATAAATCATTGTTGCCTGAAGTCTCTGGTGTAATGCAGCAATTTCGCCACGCATTGTTACACGGAGCTTTGCATCAAGGTTAGAAAGAGGTTCGTCAAACAAGAATACCTTTGGATTACGAACAATAGCGCGGCCTACTGCAACACGCTGTCTCTGTCCACCAGAAAGAGCCTTTGGCTTACGATCCAGATACTGAACCAGTCCCAAACTCTTGGCAGCTTCATCAACACGGCGCTTAATCTCAGCCTTATCCATTTTACGGATCTTAAGACCGAATGCCATGTTGTCATATACTGTCATATGAGGATACAAAGCGTAATTCTGGAATACCATTGCGATATTTCTGTCCTTTGGCGGAACATCGTTCATGAGTTCGCCATCAATGTACAGTTCACCTTCGCTGATATCTTCCAGACCAGCAACCATGCGGAGAGTTGTCGACTTTCCACATCCAGAAGGACCTACGAATACGCAGAAGTCCTTGTCTTCAATAGTGATATTGGCATTCTGAACAGCGCGAACGTCGCCGTCATAAATCTTACCAATACCCTTCAGTTCTACCTTTGCCAATTTGGCCTCCCAAGGGGTTATATTATGTTTATAATTATATGGCCATAATTATATGTTGTCAAATTTTTTTTTGTGTTTTTTTATTTTTGTGACTTATAGAAGAAATACTTTCCTGAGCGGAATGCAGAAACATTTGATGAAGGATCGCTTACATCAATATGAGTCCCCATGCTTTTATTCCGCCAGTTGCTTTCATCCTGAGTAATATACCAATCATCCTCATCATCAAAAGAAATGCTCACAATGTTAGGACAGTTAACGAATGCATTCTTATGAATGCTTTCTACAGAACTAGGAATTATAACCAGGACTATATCTTTCCTGTTTCTATAAGCCCCATAGCCTATAGACTTAGAATCTTCAGAAATATCTGCAGATCCTACTACAGCATAAGAGGATAATGTAATTAATACAGACAGCAATGAAACCAATTTTACTTTGTTTTTTAAGCTAATCATAGTGAACCTCCTTCTGCTAAAATTAAAACCGCATAAAATGCAGAATCCTGCAATACATACAGCCTCTTCTATTATTATATACTGTTTTATACATTTTTCCAAAATTTTTTATGAAATTCTGTCAAATTTTCCCTTATGCTGCATAAAGGCAAAAATAAAGATGCAGATTAATACAGACAGCAATGAACCTAAAGGCGCAGCAAGTCCCATTGCATACAGAGTCTTTGGAAAGCATACGGCAGCTAAGTACGCTCCCGGTATGCGCACTACAATAATAGAACAAACATTATGGATAAAAGATACTATTGAAAAACCGTATGCACTGAAAAAACCGCTGAATGGAAAATGAATTCCTGCAAATACGCAGTCAAATACATAAGTTTTTAAGTATTGGGTACCTAATTCTATTACCGTTTCATCTTCCGTAAAAAATGAAAGCACAGGCCTAGATGCAAGCTGAAAGACCAAGGCAAAAAAAACTCCAATGCCTGCAGCCATAGACGCTCCTGCAAATAAAGTTTTCTTAGCCCTGCCGTATTCACCGGCACCAATGTTTTGGGCTGAAATAGCAGATACGGCAGAAAGTACTGTAGAAGGTACAAGAAAAAGGAAGCATATTATTTTTTCAACTATGCCTACAGCAGCTGCAACATCAACTCCCCTTCTGTTTGCTATTACAGTAATTAACAGAAACGAAACCTGAATAAAGCCGTCCTGGGCCGCTATAGGAAGACCTATAGACATCATCTGAGAATAATGACTGCCGGCAAATGAAAAATCTTTTTTTGAAAGATGAATTCCCATGTCAAATTTCTTTATGGCGCACGCAGCACACAAGACGCTAAAGCCCTGAGCCGCAACCGTTCCATAAGCAGCCCCAGACGCTCCCATTCCAAAAATGCCAATGAAAACATAATCAAGGACAATGTTAAGTATGCAGGCTATTGCAATAAAAATCATAGGGCTTTTTGAATCTCCCATGCCCCTGAATATTGAACTGATAATATTATATGCAATAATAAATGGAATGCCTGCAAAACATATTCTCAGGTACCGTTTTGTTTCTATAACAGACTCAGATGGCGTAGACATGACAGAAACAATGGCAGATGTAAATAAAAGCAGGACTATGCTTGCAATTACTGCAATTACAGAAAACAGGATTATTGTACTGCCTATAATGCCAGATATATCTTTTGTCTTACCGGCACCAACGGCACGGCTTATTAATACTGTAGTTCCTGTTGCAAGACCAACTATTATAACAGTAATCATATGCATAATCTGAGACCCTATGGCAACTGCAGAAATTACATCTGCACTGTTAAACTGACCTACTATAAACAAATCTGCAAGACCGTACAGGGTCTGTAAAAAATAAGAAAGTAAAAATGGAAGTGAAAAAAGAATAATATTTTTGGAAATGCTTCCTTTCGTAAGATTATATGTCATGCCGAAAGAATATCAAAAAAGAGAATAAAAAAAAAGGACTGCTTTTTAGCAGTCCTTTAATGCGGAGAACCTGACTTGAACAGGCACAGCTCTCGCCACTAGCACCTCAAGCTAGCGTGTCTACCAATTCCACCATCCCCGCGCTTGAATGTGACTACACTATACACTTATGACAGAATCGTGTCAAGTATAAAGTCTTAAAATTTTAAAAATAAAATTACAAAAGTCTAGCAATATTCTTTACATTTTGTGAAGAAGAAGAAATGCTTTCTGTCGTCTGACTGAAATTTTCAATGCCAACAGCAATCTGCTTAATTGTAGAATAAATCTGTTCATGAGAAGCTGCAAGCTGGATTATAAATTCTGCTATATCATTACTGCTATTAGCCGTTTCTTCAGAAGACTTCTTTATGCTTGCAAACTGCCCCTGCAGGGACTTAATGCTATCATATCCAGAAGTGATTTTTTCAGAACCCTTTTCACCGACAAGAATCAAAGAATCTGAAGCTCCCTGGATTTCACCAATTTTTTCCTTGATTTCCTTTGTTCCATCAATGATATTATCAGAAAGCCTTCTCACTTCACTGGCAACAATATGAAAATTCTTTCCGTACTCTCCAGCACTGTTAGCTTCTAGTTCTGCATTAAAGGCTATTATCTTTGCCTGAGATGCAATATCATTGATAAGCGTTACAACTTCCCAAATATTATTAATCTTATCGCCTAAGTCTTTTATCCCTTCAATAGTAAGCTTATTGGTTTCCATGACATCAAGAAGTTCATGAATATTCCTGTCCAGATATTCAACGCCTATAAGAACATCCTCTTTTGCCTTTTCAGAAGTCTCAGACACGCTTTTAAGCTTTTCATTTATATTTTTTGAAAGATTATTAGTATCTTCGATTGTCGAAACAATTTCCTTTACAGCAGTACTTTGCTCCACACTTGTAGCTGCAGACTCTTTTGTTGCAACTGCAAGATTCATAGTTTCAACATACAGGTTCTTACTGATTAATTTTTCAGTATCCCTTATTTTTTTTACCAGCAAAGAATACGTCACATAACAGACAGCTACAGTAAGAATACCTGCGACAATAGAGTCACGAATAAAAATAATTAACAGATTTCCATCAGAACGCCCCATAAGAAGACCTATAGGAACAGTCATCATGTTAAATATTGAAATGTAAACGCTTGCCGTTATTGCAACAGAAAGGGTCTTTGACAGGTCATTATTAATGCTGATGCCTACTTCCTGCAAAGCTTCAGCCATAATAATCCTTTTAATTCTAAAAACTACAAGAGTATAGCATATAAATCCAACTCCAATAGACTGCAATACAATAATAATAAACAGCATAGGATTGAATTTTTCTACTCCAGTTAAAGACTCAACAACTGCAGTTGAGCCTGATCCCAGAAAAAAGCCAATGCCTTCTCCAATTGCTATCGCTACGTCAAATTTCCTATATGCCTCAATGCATTTTACAGCATCTTCCTCTGACATTTTTTCCTTACTTTTTTTTGCACGATTAATTAATATTTCAAATGGGGACAATATTTTATATTCAAATATGCATACTATAAGTATTAAGAATGCAGTAATTATGACAGTCGGTATACAGTCAAAAAAGATGCTGGAAGGCCTTCTATATATAAAACCAAAATGAAATATACGGAGAAAAAATACTCCGCAGTACGTCAATATAATAACATATTTTAAAAAAGTTCTGAAAATTTTCATAATAAAATTATAAAGTTCAACTTTTAACTTTGTCAACATTAATAATCTGTAAAAAAGCCCCTGAATGTCATGAATAAACATTACAGGGGCTTATTTCTCATCTGATTAAAATCAGAATGCTGCCAAAGTACGGTTAATGCGCTCTACGCTCTTTTCAACTCCAAGAATGAGGATTGAACCGATAAGAGGCGGTGAAACACGGCTTCCTGTTACAGCCATGCGTATTGGCATCATAAAATCTCCAAGCTTGATGCCAAGTTCTTCTGCATATTTTTTTGCAAGCGCTTCACTTGCTTCATGATCAAGAGAAGGAAGCTGCTTTACAAAATCTACTGCCTTTACAAGGACTTCTTTTGTCTTTGCTTCATCCAATTTCTTAGGAATAATATCGGTCTTTGCAGGAACAGCAGGTTCCGTAAACAAGAAATGAACCATTTCTGCCGCATCACACAAGAAGTGCAGGCGTTCCTTGATAAGAGGCATAAGCTTCATCAAGCTTTCCTTTACCTGTGCAGAAGACATATTCATATTTTTATCTACACAAACAGGTTCGCCGTCATCCCCAAGAGCTACGCCTGAATATTCAGGGCCAACCTTTGGCTTAGGCTGGGGATTATCAGGATTGATTTCAAGAGTAGCATCTCCTGTACCTGTAATGAACGGCAAAGTCCATTTATAAAGTTCCTCATCAGAAAGCATGCGTATATACTGGCCGTTATACCATTCAAGCTTTTTATAATCGAATACAGCAGGAGCCTTATTCAAATGTTCCAGCTTAAAGTTCTTTGCAAGTTCTTCAAGAGTATACATGTCGCGACCGTCTTCATAAGAACATCCAAGAAGGGCGACATAATTTACTATAGCCATTGGCAGATAGCCTCTTGCACGGAATTCATTCAAGCTAGTAGAACCGTGGCGCTTAGAAAGCTTTTTACCGTCAGAACCGTTAACCATTGGAAGATGGCAGAATTCAGGATGCTGCCAGCCGAAGGAACGGTACATCTGAACATGTAGCGGAGTTGAAGGAATCCATTCCTGGGCACGCATTACGTGAGAAACATGCATCAAGTGATCGTCAACAATATTTGCAAGATGGTATGTAGGGAATCCGTCTGACTTTAGCAGAATAGGATCAGGAGAAATATCTTCGTTCTTCCAGATAATATCGCCAAGAAGATGGTCGGAGAATTTTGTTTCGCCTTCAAGAGGTACCTTAAGGCGGATAACATAAGGCATTCCCTTGTCCAAATTTGCCTTTACTTCTTCAGGAGTAAGGAGACGGCAGTGACGGTCATATCCAGGAGCCATTTTATTTTCTGTCTGAATCTTACGGATTCTTTCGAGACGTTCTGAATCACAGAAACAGTAATAAGCCTCACCTTTTTCTACAAGTTCTTGGGCATATTTTTTATACAAGTCAAAGCGTTCGCTCTGAACGTAAGGACCGTAATCGCCGCCCTTATCGCCGCCTTCATCCCAGTCTATGCCAAGCCATGCCATTGTATCATAAAGATTCTTTACATATTTTTCATCATAACGGGTACGGTCTGTGTCTTCCAGACGCAATATAAATTTACCACCCTTTGAACGTGCAAAAAGATAGTTAAAAAGTGCAGTTCTAACACCACCGATATGCTGCATTCCTGTTGGAGACGGTGCATAACGGACTCTTACTTCATCAGACATTATCATTACCTCTAAAAAAACGGTTAAATCATTTTTGATTGAATTTTGATTGGACTATTATAATGATATATCTTGACTTGCTCAAGATAGCATCATGCATGCACATTAACAGTCAGAAATGAACTAAGGGACTTAAAGTAAAACATAAAAAATTGTTATAAAAAGAAAATAATTTGCCTTTTCAGCCGTTTTTTTGTAACTTAATTGCAGCTCGTTGTTTATTTTTTTCGATTATGCAAGAGCAAAATCACTGCAGTTTTACAAGTATATATTAAGCACACATGATATATACAAGTTTTCTGCATCCTCCTCTCCTTTGACCTCACCTGCACGTTGTGCAAGTGAGGTTTTTCTTTTTAAGATAACTTTACGCACGAAAATATGCAGTGCACGGTTTTCGTTCCATCCTTGTTTCTGACTATATTACCGTCAAGATTCTTTAAGCGGCCGTTTTTGTCATGCACGTATTTGTTACAAACTTGTTCAACAGGCAATAAAAAAGCCTCCATCCGAAGGTGAAGGCTTATAAAATACATATTATATCATCATTCCTGATTAAATCAGACTATCTGGTTTATTGCGCTGACAACAGCGTCAATACCGGCCCTTCCAATATTTGTAGACTTTCCTACGCCCCAGTACTGATTACCGTTTTCGCATGTAATCTGAATATAAGCAACGGCAGAAGTATTGTTTCCCTTACCGATGCTGTGCTCATGGAATGCTGTAATTGTAAAGCGAGGAACATCAATCTTAGCAAGGGCATTTGAGAATGCATCAATAGGTCCGTTTCCTTTATCTCCAATAGCATGCTGCTGTCCTTTCCATATAACTACAGCACGGCACAATGCATTTTCCTGAACCTCAGACTCACTGGATCCTTCAAGATGCGTTTCTGCCAGATCAACAATAGAAAGGTTACCTTTCTTTGAAAGCCACTGCTTAATAAACAAATCGTAAATTTCTTCTGCCTTAAGCTCTCTCTGAGCTTCATCAGCCGCATGCTTAACAACATCGCCAAGAGCAGGATGCATAGCCTTTGGAAGAGTAAGTCCGTAATCCTGTTCCAGAATGAATGCGGAACCACCCTTTCCTGACTGACTGTTAATGCGGATAATTCCCTCGTACTGACGTCCAATGTCATGAGGATCTATAAGCAGGTAAGGAACGTCCCACAAAGCATTCTTTGGCATTTTTGTGCGGGCCGCCATGCCTTTACGTATTGCATCCTGATGGCTTCCGCTGAATGCAGTAAATACAAGCTCTCCAACATAAGGAACCCTAGGTCCAATAGACATGCCTGTAAACTTTTCATAAAGTTCTGCAATTTCAGGAAGATTGTGAAGATCCAATTCAGGATCAATTCCCTGGGAGAACATATTCAAAGCTACATTAACTACATCAAGGTTTCCTGTACGTTCACCGTTTCCGAACAGACAGCCTTCTACCCTGTCTGCACCGGCAAGAAGACCCATTTCACAAGAAGCAACTCCTTCTCCACGGTCATTGTGGCAGTGCGTGCTTATTATTACACAGTCCCTGTTTGTAATATGCTTAGAGAAATATTCAATCTGGTCTGCATAAACATTTGGAGTTGCACACTCTACAGTCGTAGGCAAGTTAAGGATAATCTTATCGTCAGGAGAACATCCCCATTCCTGCTTTACAGCTTCACAGATTTCAACGGCATAATCAATTTCCGTCATAGAAAAGCTTTCTGGAGAATATTCAAGACGGATTCTCTTGCGGTCTTCTGCAGAAATACAGGATTTTATGCACTTTACGCCATCAATTGCAAGCTGCTTGATTTCTTCCTTTGATTTTCCAAATGTATAATTTCGCTGTGCCGGAGACGTTGAATTGTAAATGTGGAAGATTGCCTTTGGTGCACCTTTCAGACATTCAATTGTCTTTTTTACAAGCTTTTCCCTGGCCTGGCACAATACCTGAATGGTTACGTCATCAGGAATGCGTTTTTCTTCTATAAGTCTTCTGATAAATTCATATTCAGTATCGCTTGCTGCCGGAAATCCAACTTCAACTTCCTTGAATCCAAGCTTTACAATTAAGTCAAAGAATGCAAGCTTTGTTTCAATTCCCATAGGATCTACCAGAGCCTGATTTCCGTCACGTAAATCTACAGAACACCATAATGGAGCCTTCGTAATCTTGCGAGAAGGCCAGTCCCTAGTTGTCATAGGAATGTCTGCAATTGGGGCATACTTGCCGTTTGGATTCATACCTGCCATAAAAATCTCCTTTAAAAAAAAAGACCTGCTGCCGAAGCAACAGGTCTGTTAATTCCTTAATAAAATTCTAGAACACCCAGCACCTATTCCCGGCTATCATAAGAGAAAGATAGAGCTAGTAGCTGTAGTGTTACATATTTCATGTTTTTATTTATATCGCATAAAATAATTATAGTCAAGTAAGACATAAAAATTCTCTGTCGAAAGCAAATCAATGCCCGTACAGACCAGACATTTAAATAAAATATCTTGCCTGTCATAATGTTATGCAGTAAAATAAATCCATGAAAAATTTTACAAAAATCATTAGTAGCATTATGCTTTTTTTTACTATTCCAGTTATGGCAGAATCAAGCCTAAAGAAATCTATTACAAATGATGATGCCGTACAGGGATTAAAAGAAGCCTTGGTAAAGGCGGCAACATCTTCATCTCAGATTCTTTCAAAAGAAGATGCCTATTACAAGAATCCTTTGTATTTTATTGACATGCCAAAAGATGCAGAAAACCTTATAAAGGTAGTTTCTAATATTCCAGGCGGAAAGGAAAAAATAGACGAAGTAGTCCTCAGATTAAACAGAACAGCTGAATCAGCAGCAAAGGAAATAATTCCAATTTTCAAGGAATCTGTCCTAAGCATGTCTTTTGACGATGCTTTTTCTCTTGTTGCAGGAACAGATACCGCTGCCACAGAATATCTGAAAAAGACAACATACGAAAATCTTGTTTCATTATACAAGCCTAAGATTAATGACGTTCTAGACCAGAAAATTGTAGGTGAAAAATCAACTAGCGAAGCATGGACTTCTCTTGTTACTACTTATAACAAGGCAGGCGCAGCGTCAAATAAATTGGGATCGCTTTTTGGAAAAACTAAAGAAGTTACACCTGTAGAAACAGACTTGGCACAATATGCAACAGAAAAAGCCTTAGATGCTGTCTTTATACAAATGGGCGAAGAAGAAAAGAAAATCAGGGGAAACCCTGCAGCCTATGCATCCTCAATCATACAAAAGATTTTCTCAAAATAACTTCAGACTTCATTGTGGAAAAAGTACAGGCAGGCACATTAAAGACTTCCAAAGGAATATATGGACGCATTATTGATGATGAAGGCAGGTGCGTCCATTATGGAAGCATCGCTGACATAATAGCAAACAGATGTTCAATATGCGGTAAGCTCTATGCCTGCTATAAATGTCATGATGAACTTGAAGACCATAAATTTGGGGCAGTCAGAGAGAACGAGGCAGATTCTGTAATGTGCGGAGTTTGCGGAACTCAGTTTTCATACATAACGTACAGCGGACTCTCAAAATGCCCTTCATGCGGATCGCTCTTTAATCCAAGATGTGCCCTGCATAAAAATTGTTACGCAAAGCAGAGTAACTTACCTTAAATTCCTAAACAGTTTTTCCAGAACAGCATTAAAGTCATCAGTAGAAGCTTTTAGAGTCTTAAGGAAACTGTTATCTTTAAGGGTACCAAGGACGGCATCTTTTTCTTCCTTGTTCCTAAATGTAATGGAACGGAAAAAGTCCTTAAAGTCCTTTTCTCGGGAAGAAATAGAAGATTCAAGCATATTCAGCGAAACGTAAGAAACATCCTTTGTAATATCAGAATAAACTTCACCTGTAAACTTATTCAACGGAAGCGTATAAAGCTGTTCAAGAATATACAGGGCATATCGGGCCTTGTCTTCTATATAGTTTTTCTGACATAAGTCATAGAATTCATGAACTTGCTGCCATGTGGAAATTTTACCGCTTTTTATGTCATTAAACAAATCATATATTCTTGCTTCAGGAATTACCTGTCCGCCAACATTAATCCACTTTGTATACAGTTCGTTCTTTTCAATAAGCTTTATGTCTTCTGCACAAAGTTCTTCTGTCTGGTGAATCAAGCCCCAGTCCATAAGAGTTTCTACGGCAAAATATTTTAATATCCTTCTGTATTCACGGTAAGCCTGAGCAGGCTTATATATGACAGCCCCATATTTTTTCTGACACCTGTCATCAGTAAGAAGGAACTGGGAATCTGGATTATGATGCAGATAATCCTTGGCAATCTGCCTTAGTTCGTCACCTTCAGAAACAGAACAAGCCCTATTACGGAAATCCTTTAAAATTTCAGGATTAGGATTATATGGAGTCATTTTTCCAATCATATCATCCGGCAACTTTAAATAACGCTGCGTTAATTCAATTATGCGGGAAACAGCCTGAACGACTTCCTGAATCGTATCAGGAGCGAGCGGATTTGTTTCTATATGCTGAACTTTTACGATACGCTTATCACGCGATGCAAATTTATATTTGTTGCGTACAATTGCAAACATGTTGTACATAAACCAGTATGCAGGAATAATATGAATGCAGTCTTCATTTTTACTCGTAGCAACAAGCGAAAACGGATAAGTAACATTCAGTTCATACTGATAGCTTCCTTTTGCAACAAGAACAAAAGAAGCAAATTTAGAATCATATTTAAAGTCTGAACACAAGCCAGGCCAGAAACCTCTGCCAGCTATCATCTCTCCGTCTGGGGAACGGGAGTTATGATTTGAGCCTATCGTAGCGGCAGAAGCTATGTTACTCTGCCCCATAACGGTTGATGCAATCAAGAATGAAGAATTATGATGCTGTTCATGAAAAGGATATATAAGATTGTTCAAAAGCTCACAGCATGAAACTGTAGAATTGTCACCAAGAATAGAGTTTAAAAGACGAGCCCCGTACTTTAAATGACAGTTACGGCCTATTATAAAGCGTACGGCAACAGCCTGATAGAACACATGGCTGCCATATCCCATTATGCCGTTTACCATTTCTACGCCTTCGCCAATCTGGCTTGGTTCCTGTTCAGAAGACAGGACTGTAATGTTCTTTAGCTTAAAGGCGCCTTTTATATAAGCAAAGCTGCAGATATAAGCATCTTTTAGGAGAGTACAGTTCTTTATGACGACATCATCCTCTACAATTCCGACAGTATCATTCTTTCTGTCATTTCCTGCTTCTGTAAGCTCGACAAATTTATCCATAAGGGCAGAATCTTCCCTATACCTGGACCACAGATAGGCATCTGCAGGAATCATATCCTTAAAAGCCAGTACAGAACGGTTGCCGTTTTCATTACCCACGCCAATCCATATCCTGTTTTCTTCAGGCTCGCCTTCCTTTAGTATACCCTCGCCAAACTTCGAATGCTCTGTACAGCTCATTTCCTGTATGTTAAACAGCATTACCCTGTTGCCGATTTTGTAATTTGAAAGATAGCTTACATTATGGACAACACAGTCGTCCCCTATTGTTACACCGTAAAGCACGGAACGGTAAATTCCAGTCCTTAATTCAAGATCATGATATTTAAGGGTAGCAGGACGTATAGTTCCAAGAACTACAAGTCCGTTAAATTCGCTCTGAACTACAAGTGTCGGATCAAATTCTCCTGGCTTATCGCTAACATAAACATTTTGCCAGTCTGGGTCGGAAGAAATGTTTCTATTTTGAATCAGTGTATATACTTCTGCAGGAGTAAGCTTTCTTTTTCCTTCTATGGAAATATTATAGTCAGTTATCTTTTTTTCTTTTGAAAGAATGGTTACCTGTGACATGGAGAGCATTATACAATGCTTTTACACCCTTTTGCAAGTTTACTAAATATGCTATAGTTTTATCATGAAAAAGCATATCCTTAGCGTTATAATCTTTTACGCGCTGCTATTTATATATAAGGTAAATGCTCAGACAGAACCAAAAAATTTACATGCAAGCCAGCTAAAAAACGGAATGCACATATATATAAACCAAGTTCCTTCCTCTGCAATGATACACGTTGACTTTTTATGCAGGGCTGGTTACGGAGCGCAGGATAATGCTAATGCCGGCTTTCTTGAACTTTATTCAAAGCTTTTCCTTTCTACTGCACAATCAGAGGAAGTCTTCAACTATGTGCCTGTATCATACAAGAGCAATGCTGACAGAGTATTATATTCATGCGATGTGACGGCAGAACTGTTTGAGTCATACGTAAAGGCTTTTTCTAAATGCCTTACACAGCCTTATTTTTCAGAAGAAGACATTGTGCAAAACTACGAATCTATGAAAAAAAGGATTTCCACCTATCAAAACTCCGATGCAGGATTCATAAACAGCGCCATTGAATCAAAGGTTTCGCCTCAGACTCCCTGGAAGCAAAGCTTTGGTATCAACAGCGATACATTTTCTTCATATTCTCTGGAACAGGTAAAGTCTATACTTCTTTCAATACAGAAAAGCTATTACACTCCTGATAACTGTGCATTATTTATCACAGGAAACATAGAATGGAGTTCACTTAAGAAAATTGCACAGAAATATTTTTCGTCATGGAATGGAAGATATACGGGAAGCCAATACAGGACTCAGAATCAAAAAAACAATCAAGACGGAGAAGAAAAAGTTCTTAATGAATATATTAATGTGCAAAAAAAATACGTACTTACATCTCCTGATTTTTCTTCTGACATAACGCAGATTGCAGTTCAGTTTACAGACCTTACAAAAAACGAATGCCAGATTATTAATGAAATATTTAATTCTGACGGTTCTCCTTATAAATACTTAATCCCAAAAGAACCTGCTCTGGCAGTACGCGGAAAGGAATACCTTTCATCTGCATGTACAAGCGAAGCTTCCGGGGCAAGGCTCATTCTTCAGGCCGTAATGGAAGAGCCTTATTCCATTATCAAAGACAAAAATCCTAAAAAAGTGACTCCTGCAGATCAGGCAGATTTATTCGTACAGATTATAAAAGAAGCATGCCGGTCTGATCAGAAACTTTACGCGCAGGCTCAGAATTCATTGTATAAGACCTTTCTTGCACAAAGCGGAGCAAATCAAAAGCTTTTGCCCCTTATGGAAGATTTCTGGACGGCAAATCCATATATAATGCCAGAAAACCTATATAAAAGCATGATGAATGAAGGAAAAGACCTTAAGGACTTAAGCATGGACACTATCATTTCTCATGCAACAAACGCACAGCCATTCGTCTTTATCATGACAAATGATGAAACTTATGATTCTAACAGGCAATCTTTTATTGACAAAGGCTTTGAGCTTATTACAAAAA
The DNA here is from genome assembly GCA_024699235.1 of Treponema sp. Taxonomy (GTDB): domain Bacteria; phylum Spirochaetota; class Spirochaetia; order Treponematales; family Treponemataceae; genus Treponema_D. The sequence goes on from JAILPY010000165.1 coordinate 20,141, forward strand.
AAGACGATGCCTGGTATAAAAACAATTCATATTCTATTTCTAACGAAGAAGTAAAAGAAGAAGAACCATCTACAGATGAACTGTTTTCAGATTCTTCTTATGCTAAATATTATGTAGACAACATAAGAACCATTTCTTCTGTAAAACTTAAAAACGGAATTCCTATCACTACAAAAACTATAAAAGATTCACAGACTGTACTTACTTCCATTTCAATTGCAGGCGGAGAAATCCAAAGCCCGAAAAATCATAAAAAATTAAGGACTCTGCTTGTAAATACCAGTGCAGAACGCATTAATGCCGAACTGACAAAGCTTAGGTCAGAAGGAATATTTACAGGTAAAGTCAAAATTCTTTCATGGACGACAGAAACTCATTCATACATAACTCTTGAATGCCAGAAAAATGAACTGAATGACGTTCTTACAGCAGCGATAAATGCACTTATATATGCAGAACTAGAACCTCTTACAATAGACCTTCTGATAGGTGATCAGAAATATCAATGGCGCAGGCAATCCGCAAGCCTATCTTTTCAGTTAAGGTCAAAGGCTATGGAATATTTATATAAAGGAACGCCTTATGAATCCGTATATAACATAAAGCAAGACACTGAAATTCTTTCAAATACAAGTTTCCAGACTGTTCTGCTTTCTTATACTCAGCTGCTGGATGCATCCCTGTATTCCATAGTTTTTACAGGCGATATAGATGTCAATACTGCAAGGCAGCATGCAGAATCAACATTTGGAATGCTAAAGCAGCAGAAGACAAGATCTCCTGTAAAAATACCTATTCCTAGGAAAGAAGCATCCGTATTATCTGTCCAGTTACAGCACAACTATACGTCACCGTTTTCTGCAGAATCTGCTCCTAAGGAATCTCCACTGCTTGTTCCTACGCAACAATTTAAGGATCCTATGCAATTATACTTTCCTTCCCCGTCTTCAGAATCTCAGAGAGAAATGTTTAATTCCGTTCTGTTTGAAATGGCAAAGCTTATGCAAGAAGACTTAGGAGAAGAATATCAATGCAGCACAGAGGGAGCAACTGCAATTGTTCAGGTAGGAAAAATAGAAGCAAGCGGACTTCTTAAAAAATCAAGTTTTATAAACGCATACACAAATGCCAGAAAAAAACTTATTTCTGAACTTTCTGACGAAAGCACTTCTAACTTAAGGAAGGCAAGCATGCGTAATACATGGAGCTATAAAACATTAATAAATACTCAGACAAATGATGGAACTGCCAGACTAATTCAAAACAGCATTCTTAGTGGGGCAGCCCATTTATATCTTGAATCATTCCTGTTTGTTTCAAATGCCAGAAATACGGATTTCATTTCCATTGTAAATTCTTATTTTCCAGAAACACCTCCATTACAGGTATTTTCATCAGATTCACAGGAATAAATGTTTTATATAAAGACATATCCTATGCATTGCAGTTTATAATGCCAGACTGACTTACAACAAAATCCATCTTAACATCATGGACTTCGACAGGAACCGAAGTAACCAGCTGACAGTCAAAGCAAAATCCTATTGTATGCATAATGCAGTCATGAGATTCGGCATCTTCCTTTAGCTTCATAAGATAGGTATCATAATAGCCTCTTCCCCACCCCAAGCGGCTTCCATTTGCTGAAAAAGCACTTCCTGGAACAATTACCGTTATTTTCTTATTCTTAAAAGTCCTGCATGAAAACAAGGATCTCTTCAAAGGCTTAGGTTCCCATATATTCCACGAATTCTTAATGAACTGTGAATAAAACAAAGTTTCTTCTGCAGCATCATGTACGCAAAAAAAATCCATATCCGGCAGGCCAGAAGGATTATTATGCTTACATCTTGGAAAGGCTACAGCTTTATGCTCATGCAGGGCAGCCGTCGCAATTCGGAAAGGATCTGCTTCATCTCCAACGGCCATATAACTCAATATGGCATCTGCCGATAAGAACATTTCTGACTTTAACACATGGAGACATGCTTTATGGGATGCAAAAAGCCTTTCCTGCTCAGGAATGGCACCCCTCAACATCTTTATTTTTTTTCGTAATTCTTTCTTTTGCATAATAAAATCATTGCTAAAACATTAAATCAAGTTTAGAATAATAAAGGTTAGGAGTAAAGATGGCAATATATAAGCCAAAAATTCTTTTTTTTTATAGTACAGATATAAAAATCCCTTATTTGGAAAAATATGAGATTTTCTATGATATTATAAAAACAAATAATACTGACGAGGCTGTTCTACTGTCTTTTAAAGAACTGTCATCACTGTCAGCAATAATCATTGATGACAGTGATAATGAAAATATATTTGAAGTACTAAATAAATTTCATTCTATGGATATATTCAGAACAGTTCCGGGCATAATTATATCTGGAAACAAAGACTCAGAATATATTTCAAAAGCATTTGATTTTGGAATTTTTGACTATTTCAGTAAATCTTTAGATTTTAACATTGCAAAGCAAAAAATATATAAAATCATAGAATTATTTAAAAACAAGAATCAGCTGGAACAGATTTTTAACCAGCAGATGCTTACAATCAGAACTCAAGAAGATGAACTAAAAGAAAACCAATGGAATATAATTGAAACTCTCGGCCAAGCCCTTGAAAGCCGCGACATTGAATCTGGAAATCACTGTTACCGCATGAAAGAGATTGCAGAGACATTTGCAAAATACCTGTCATTAAAATATCCAAAATACATGATTACAGATGTTACCGTAAAGAATATTGCAAAGGTTACGCCTCTTCATGACATTGGAAAAATTGCAATTCCTGACAGGATTTTATTAAAGCCAGAATCTGCTGGCCGACTTACAAATGATGAATTTGAAATCATGAAGACGCATACTATTGCAGGATGCCGACTTATTGATTCCATTCCAAATTTCAAGGAATCTTCACTATACAGATTCAGCTACAACATCTGCCGACATCACCATGAACGATGGGACGGCAATGGCTACCCAGACAGACTTAAAGGTCCTGACATTCCTATTGAAGCCCAAATAGTTGCTCTGGCAGATGTTTTCGACGCTCTTTTATGCAAAAGAGTATACAAACCATCCTTTACTTTGGAAACTACAAAAAACATGATCCTTAACGGAGAATGCGGGGCATTTAACCCTGACTTAATAGAATGTCTGAAGAACTGTGCTGATGACATATATAAGAGAATATACGAAAACAAGAGCTTAGTATAACTATGAGAGATTCTTTTTTTTCTGTACGGACAGACCAGAACAATACAAATTGGAACCAGTGCATAAAGCGAGATAATTCGTTATATGACAGAGGTAATTCAATAAGGTCCGAATTTGAACGGGACTACACAAGGCTGCTGCACAGTCTTGCTTACAGAAGGCTAAAGCATAAGACTCAAGTTTTTTATGCACCGCAAAATGATCATATATGTACAAGGATGGAACACGTTAGTCATGTTGCCAGCGTAAGCACTACCATTGCAAAATATCTGGGACTGAATACAGAACTGACAGAAGCCATTGCCATAGGGCACGACATAGGACATGCACCGTTCGGTCATACAGGCGAAGACATTTTAAATTCGCTAGTTTCATTTCAGCCTGAAGGTAAGAATGCTCCAAAAAAATTCTGGCACGAACGGAACAGCCTGTTCTTTGCAGACTTCATTGAAACTCTAGAAGACCCTGAAGGAATTGAACGGAACCTTGATTTGACTTATGCCGTAAGGGACGGTCTAATATGTCATTGCGGAGAAATTGACCAGCAGGGACTCAAGCCCCGTGAAAAAGCAATCAACCTTTACGACATAAAGCGCCCGGGCATTACGGCTCCATACACATGGGAAGGCTGCATTGTCAAAGTAAGCGATAAAATAGCCTTTTTGGGCAGAGACATTGAAGATGCCAGAACATATCACATTCTAGATATGGCCAGCTATCGTCAGCTTAGAGAAATTGTTGCAAGTACATTGGGATTAGGCCGTAAAACAGAAACAAAAAGAAGCGGAAGAGCCATAAATACAACAGTCCTTATAAATGACATGATTGTTAATCTTTGCGAGCAAAGTTCACCTGAAAAAGGAATATGTTTCAGCAATGAATATTTTAAATTCATTAAGGAACTAAAAAAGTTCAGCTTTGCAAACATATATAATAACTGGAGGCTCATCGAATTCCAGAACTATGCAAAGGAAATCTTAGGCTGCATATACCGCATGCTTATGAATTCACATATTTATGCAAAAAACAGACGCCTAGACCAATACCTTAAATACAATCCAAAATTAAGCAAGTCTTTTGTAGACTGGGTTATTAAATATACAAATTATGACGAATCTCGTAAAAAAATCTTAAAATACGAAACAAAAGAAGTTTTTGATATAAATGACGAAGAAAGCTGGGAAAAATGCGTTATTGAATATATCAGCGGTATGACTGACCAATACGCCATTTCAGTATTTGAAGAAATAATATCCTTTTAGGTTAAAAAAAAGGGGCTGCTTTAATGAAACTTCATTAAAGCAGCCCTATTTATATTTTAGGCTTTTATTTCTTTAGAACTTCTGCAAGCTTTGCAGATGTAAAGCCTAAATGTTCAGCAACCTTAGTTGCAGGACCTGACTCACCAAACCTGTCTATTGTAAACAGATCAGATTTCTTAGCGTATCCTTCCCAGCCCATGCGAACTCCAGCTTCTGCAACAACAACACGCTTTGCATTTCCAATAATCTTTTTCTGGAAATCTTCACTCTGTGATTCAAACAAAGTCTTATCTGTTACTGATACAACGCGGATTTTCTTGTTTTCAACAAGCTTTGCTGCATTCAAAGACATTTCTACTTCCGAGCCTGTTGCCAAAATAGTAATGTCAGGACTGTCAGAACCAGTCTGTACAACATAAGCACCTTTACGTGCAGTATTACGCCAGTCTTTGTCATCCTTTGCGTAAACAGTCAATGCCTGGCGCGTAAATGCCATACATACAGGATGATCCTTGCTTTCCAAAGCCATTTCCCATGCAACCTGCGCTTCTTCTGCATCTCCAGGACGAAGAACCTGAACATTAGGAATACAGCGCAATGCAGCAATAGTTTCAATTGGCTGATGAGTTGGACCATCTTCACCTACATATATAGAATCATGCGTAAGAACATAGATATTAGGCAGCTTGCTTAATGCTGCTACACGCAAAGAACCGCGGAAATAATCGCTGAAAACCAGGAATGTAGCACCAAAGGCACGCAAACCGCCATGAAGGTTTATACCACTGACAACCTGGCTCATTGCAAATTCACGGATACCATATTCGATTGTCCTACCCTTACGGTTTGCAGGACTAAATACGCCGTCATTATTCTTAATCTTTGTCTTATTAGGTCCTTCCAAGTCTGCAGAACCGCCAACAAGCCACTCAAAGCGGTCTGCCATACAGTTAAGGCTCTTTCCACTTGCATCACGAGTAGCAAGCTTGTCACCAGCAGCATAAGAAGGTGCAGCAGCATCAGCCGTAGGCTTTGCATTCCAGTATGCATCCCATTTCTTTGCAAGTTCTGGATTTTCCTTTGCCCATGCATCAAATTCTGAATTCCACTTATCTTCTTCTGCAGCAAGTTCCTTACGTCTTTCCTCAAAGTACTTATAAGCTTCTGGAACAACATAGAATTTTTCGTTTTCTGGCAATCCCAAAGCTTTTTTTGCAGCTGCACAGCCTTCTTCTCCCAAAGGAGCGCCATGAACGCCGGCAGTTCCTTCATTCGGAGCACCCTTACCTATAACTGACTTAAGAATGATGATTGAAGGCTTGTCTCTTTCGCGCTTTGCAACATTAACAAGGTCTTCGATTTCCTTAACATTATACATCGATCCGCGAAGAACCTGCCATCCATAAGATTCATAGCGCTTCTGTATGTCATCAGTAAATGTTATGTCAGTATTTCCGTCTATAGAAATCTTATTCTCATCATAGAAAACAATAAGCTTGCCAAGCTTTAAATTACCTGCAAGAGAACATGCTTCTGAAGAAACGCCTTCTTCAAGGCATCCTTCGCCGACAAGTGCATAAGTATAGTGATCAACAATTGTATGATGAGAAGTATTAAAGCGGGCGGCAAGCATGCTTTCAGCAACAGCCATACCTACAGCTGCTGCAACTCCCTGTCCCAAAGGACCTGAAGTACACTCAACGCCATCTGTAATTTCTACTTCCGGATGACCAGGACACTTAGAACCGACCTGACGGAAAGACTTAATGTCATCAAGAGAAACCTTGTATCCTGCGATGTGCAGAATTGAGTATAATAACATTGAACCGTGTCCAGCAGAAAGAACAAATCGGTCTCTATCCTTCCATTTTGAATCGGCAGGGTTATGTTTCATAACCTGACCATATAAAACAGCTGCAACTTCAGCAGCTCCAAGAGGAAGTCCAGGATGTCCAGAGTTCGCCTTCTGAATGGCATCCATAGAAAGACTTCGGATAGACAACGCAGTAGCTTCAATGCTTTTAGTGTCCATAATTCAATGCTCCTTATTAGCTTTTTCTGATATAAATCAACTTTACTATTCTACAACCATATTTTATTTATTGCAATATATTTTTATTGCATCCAGCAGAACCTTTTGATCAGGCTTAGTCTTTAAAAGTTCTATAAATGACTTATTCTGTACAAGAGCAGCAAGCGTTGACAAAATAGCCAGATGAGACTGAGACGTATATGTCAGAAGTACAAAAAAGGCAAATACGTTAGTACTGTCAGGAGAATGCATGCAAATGCTTTCCTGTGAAAAGCATACAGCAATCCTCTCATCGGATGGATTATGAATCAATTGGGTACGAGGATGAGGAATAGCAATTCCATTACCAACTGCAGTACTTAAAATTTTTTCCCTTTCCATAAGTTCCTTGTTCAGAACATCCGCATACAGACCGTCAGGAAGCATTATCCTTTGACTAAAATTCTCATAGACCTCTTGAACGGTAGAACCTTTTATCTGCTTAAATACACCACCTTTACTAATTAACTCACAAAGTTCTTTAGAAGACAACATTTTCTCTCACCTCACAACTTTAAATCTATTGCAACGACATTCATCGATCGCTCCTAAAATAACATCCTGTATTCCTTCAAAATTACATCGCATTCCATCTAAAGATGCAAGTATCGCTTCACTTTCATCTCCGATATCTGCATCTGTCATAAATGACTGCAGAATGCGTATTATATGATTATACAATTGCGTAAGAATTACAAGTTCCTGCTGAGGAAAATCGGATAAACCGCCATAACATTTTTCTACTTCAAACATAAGTTCATTTACTTTTTTGTATAGCTCAAGGGCACTTTCCCTTATAGGGCCTGCTGTCTGATCCGCAAACCAATTATATATAAGGCGGAATTTTTCATTTCTGTCAGTCAGATTCATCATAACAAGACCTTTTTCACCCAAATGGAAGACATAATCATCAGGATAAATTTGGTGCATAAGTTCTTTCACGTCTGTCTTATGGTGATAAAGCATGTCAAGGACATAATGATCCAATATGTCCGGTGAAACAGTATAATAACAGCCTTCACCATCATAACTATAGGAAACAGAGCTATCAGCTGAATTCTGCAAATGCATATTCCATTTTCCAACTGCAGGAACTGACTGCCCCTTGTACCAGAGGCGGGTTTCCACTCCAAATTCCTGCATGCCGACTTTCTTTGCATACCGTTTTATATATTCTTCAACAGATCCGCATATCGGAACGCATAATTCCTTACGATGCATAAAAAATATATAGGTAAGCTGCTCTTCTATGGCAGCACAGGGGCCTTCGTTTTCAAACTCCTCAAGGCAAAATGACTCAAGCTTTTCATACCAATCTAGTTTTGCATCACCTTCTGCACCGCAGTCAAACAAGTTGTGACCGTCATGGACTACAACCATATCAACATATCCAAGATTCCAGTCTCGGACATAGCATAGAATTCGATCCCCCTTCTGAAGATCGCCTTTTTTTATCAGTTCAGATATGTCTACTCCCGTAAGACTGACTTCATTAGGCAATTCAAAAGAATTAAGAAGAAGATTCAAGCTTTCATTTGCAGGATCTGAAGCAATGTACTGAGGCGCATACTCTTCGCCATACAGCATGAACATGTCTATTGCATCGTCTGAGTTAAATTTACCTATTTTTTGAGGCAACTTTTTATCTTCATAAAAAAAAGCAAGGGAATGGCAGCCTATTTCGGAATCAACAAAAGGCATGCATCTGTCTCCGGCAACGATGATATTTTGATCATACTCTGCCCCTGTAGGCTTAATGCTAAAAAGAACTCCTGTAAATGCACCTGCTTGAGTAATATACGTATCATTTTCCAATGAAAAAACAAGGCTGTTATGCTCAAGAAAATCCCTAACATCCTTCAACGAGGTACGTATCCCCACACTTGAAAAAACTTTCAGCATATCCCTGACTGTAAAAACGTCCCGATATGTGCGGAGATATTTTTCAACGTAAGCCTGTGCCTGTATGTTCATACATTATTATAATACTGCATTTTTTATTTTTGGCAAATATAAATAATATTTTTTAAAATATGGCCCAAGATATTTGACATAACCGAAGTAATAATTTACTATAAATAAGAATAATTCTAAAACAATAAGGAGAAAATGACAATGTCACGCATTATGCTAAACATTCTTCTCCCCGTTGCAGGAATTGTTCTTGGATGGACTATTCGCTGGATTTATGCCAGATTTCAACTTTCCGCTTCAGAACAAAGAGCTGAACGCGTTAAACAAGATGCCATAAAGGAAGCCGAAGCTCAGAAAAAAGAGATTCTGCTTCAAGCAAAAGAACAACTCATTCAGGACCGAAACCAGCAGGAACGGGAGAATCGTGAGCGAAGAACTGAACTTCAGCGTTACGAAAACCGTGTTTCTAAGAAAGAAGAACTCGTTGATCAGAAAAATCAAGAGATTGAAAAGAAGGAAAAGGATTTAGCAAATCGCTCAGCCGCTATGGCAAAACATGAAGAGGCCCTTGCAGAAAAGGAAGGAACTCTTTTAACGGAGTTGGAGCGCATTTCAGGACTGACAACAGCCGAAGCAAAAACCCTTATCATTCAAAACTTAGAAAATGAAGCCAGACATGACGCTCAAGCGTTATTAAACAAAATTGACCAGGAAGCTCAATTCGTTGCCGAAAAAAAAGCCCAGGAAATTCTTGTAGCAACAATTCAGCGGCTTGCTACGGAAACTACAAGCGACATTACTGTTACAACAGTTTCCCTTCCAAGCGATGAGATGAAAGGCCGCATCATAGGACGCGAAGGCCGCAACATCCGTACGCTGGAAACGCTGACTGGAGTTGATATCATTATCGATGATACCCCAGAAGCAGTAGTAATAAGCTGTTTTGATCCTGTACGCAAGGAAATTGCAAAGGATTCTTTGGAACGCCTTATCACAGACGGACGCATTCACCCTGCACGAATTGAAGAAATCGTACAGAAAGTAACCCGTGAAGTCCAGCAGAAAATTTACGAAGAAGGAGAAAAAGCCCTTTTCGACCTTGGAATTCATAATATGAATCAGGATGGCGTAAGGGCCATCGGCCGATTGTATTTCCGTACAAGTTACGGACAGAGCGTACTTACGCATTCAAAAGAAGTCGCAGAACTTGCAAGCATGCTTGCTGCTGAAGTTGGAGCAAACAGAGAACTAGCAAAGCGAGCTGCCCTGCTTCATGATATCGGCAAGGGTGCAGAAACTGATAGCGACCAGAACCATGCAGAAGTGGGAGCAGAAATGGCTCGGAAAATGGGAGAAGATCCTAGAGTCGTAAATGCAATTGCAGCACATCATAATGACTGCGAACCAAATACGATTGAAGCCATAATAGTTCAGATTGCAGATGCCATAAGTGCAGCACGTCCAGGAGCCCGAAGAGAAACTGTAGACAACTACATAAAACGGCTTGAGAACCTTGAAGAAACTGCAAAGAAATTCCCTGGAGTTGAACAGGCTTATGCTATTCAGGCAGGACGAGAACTTAGAATTCTTGTTAATAATGAAAAGATTCCAGACGACCAGGTTAAAGAGCTTGCACACCAGATTGCAAAGCAGATTGAAAGCGACCTGCAATATCCTGGCAGAATTAAAATTACAATGATCCGTGAAACGCGCATCATTGAATACGCAAGATAAAAAATTCGCAGATTTTAGGAATTAACTATAGACCGCTAGAAAGAAAAACTTTCTGGCGGTGTTTTTTTTGCCTAGAATTGCTGAAATTTTTTTCTAAGAAAAAAAGGAGACTCCAATCAGGAGTCTCCATCTTTTTTAAGATATAATGACTTAGTCAAAAAAACCTTTAGCCTTAAGAAGTTCTGCATTAAGGATTCCTCCAAGTGCAGCTCCTCTCTTTGTATTATGACTTAAGGCAACAAATTTTACGTCAAATACATTGCATTTTCTTAAGCGTCCTATAACACAGGCCATTCCTTTTTCAGTTTCACGGTCTCTGCGAGGCTGAGGACGGTTTTCTTCATGACGGACAACAATAGGATGAACAGGAGCTGAAGGCAAATCAAGTTCCTGAGGTACGGACTTGAAAGAAGTCCATACGCGTTCAATTTCTTCAATAGAAGGTTTCTTATCTTCTGGAAGATCAAATTCCAGGCTGACAGTTGCTGTATGACCGTCAATGACAGGAACTCTTGTACATGTTGAACTTACAACAGGCAAAACTGCATTTTCAATCTTGTCACCAGAAACAGAACCTAAAATCTTAAGGCATTCCCTTTCAGTCTTTTCCTCTTCACCGCCAATATACGGTACAATATTATCTATCATATCGAAACTGGAAACACCAGGATAACCTGCACCACTAACAGCCTGAAGAGTTGTAACAATCATTCTTTTTACAGGATAGCCTGCCTGAATGAGAGCATACAATGGCATCATGTAAGTCTGTAATGAACAGTTAGGCTTTACTGCTATGAAGCCTTTATTCCATCCATGATGAGCACGCTGTTTTTCAATAATATCAATATGCTTACTGTTTATTTCTGGAATAAGCATAGGGACGTCTTCTGTCCATCTGTTTGCACTTGCATTAGAAACTACTGGAATTCCTTCTGCTGCATAGCGTTCTTCCAGATTCTTAATTTCATCCTTACCCATTTCAAGGGCACTAAAGACAAAAGTACACTTTCCTAATGCCTTTTTTTCGTCATTAGCATCCTGAACAGTCAATTCTGCTACATCAGAAGGAATGTCTGCCCCAATAAGCCAACGGCTAGAAACAGCATCCTTATACAATTTTCCGGCACTTCTTGGAGAAGCTGCAACATAAGTTACTTTAAACCAAGGATGATTTTCCAGCAACTTGATATATCTTTGGCCAACCATTCCAGTTGCACCTAATACTCCTACAGGTATCTTATTCATATATTACACTCCTTTAAAGCAGCCTTTATTATTTCCTGAGCTTCAGGCTTAGCATCAACAAGAGGAAGCCTGCAAGGTCCTGCAGGCAAGCCTTTCATATTCATAGCAGCCTTGATGCTAGTAGGATTTCCATCTATAAATGCAGCACGGAAGAATGGCTGCAGCCTATAATGGATTTTTCTTGCATCTTCAAATTTACCGTCAAGACAGTCATGGACAAGTTCAGTCATTAATGAGGGAATGATATTTGTAACAACAGAGAAAACTCCATTTCCACCTGCTGCCATAAGAGGCAAAGTAAGTCCATCATCTCCACTCATAACAGAAAAATCAGGATGCTTCAGTGCAATCTTTTCAATTACTTCCATCATCTGATTAATGCTTCCGCTAGCCTCTTTAACTCCTGCAATATTAGGAAGTTCTGCAATGCGAGAAAGAAGAGGAACAGAAATGTTTTTAGACGTACGTCCCTGGATATTATATACTATAATAGGGATTCCAACTTTAGAAACAGCCTCATAATGGCGGTAAACGCCTTCATCACTAGGCTTATTGTAATAAGGAGTCACAACAAGAGCATAATCTGCCCCTAGTTTTTTTGCACGTTCTACATATCTTACTGCATCGCGAGTATTATTACTTCCAGCACCAATAACAACTTTAACCTGTTTATTATTTTTTTTATTCCAATCTTTTACCAGAGGAATTACAAGATTAATGATTTTTTCTTCTTCATCCTCATCAAGAGTAGGTGTTTCGCCTGTTGTTCCCAAAGGCAAAAGTCCATCGATGCCCTGCTCAAGCTGAAACAGAACATTCTTCTTAAAGCCGTCGTAATCCACAGAACCATCTGCGTTCATCGGTGTAATCATAGCCGTAAAAGACCCCTGCAGTCTAGACATGATACATAACTCCTTTCTATAATA
>JAILPY010000086.1 GCA_024699235.1 Treponema sp.
CGTTAAACAATTATAACAGAAACGAGTTACTAATACCCAGAATGCGGAGTCTTACTAACATGAACAGCACATTACTTATGGTTATTATCATCAGCATCTTAATAGCTTTTATAATATTCATCAGTTGTATAATATTAAAAAACCTATTTACACCTAAGAAAATCGGCAACATTCAAAAATTAATTAAGAGTGGAAAGATTCAGGCTGCTGAAAAAACTGCAAAATCTGTTCTAACAAAAAACCCAAAGGATTACGTTGCTCATTACTGGCTTGGAGAAGCATACCTTGCTGATAATAAAGAAGAACTTGCATTTATGGAATTTAAGACTGTAAATGAAAATGCAGTTTTTAATGGAGACATTCCTGAATTAAAATTCAGAAAAAAAATGTCAGCATTATATTTAAAGTTTAACTATACAGAAGACGCACTGAAAGAATATTTGCTCTTAACAAAGCTGGAACCGGCAAATTCAGAAAATTTCTATAATGCCGGAAAGCTTTATGAATCAATAAACCAACCTACAGCTGCTTATGTTGCCTATGAAAAATCAATAACTCTTGACAAAAGAAACAGCAAAGCACATGCAGCCTTTGGATACCTGTTATTCCGAAATAAAAAAATAGCAGAAGCAAAAAAGGAAATAGACACTGCCATTAAGCTTAGTCCAGAGACATTCGCAAATTATTATTATCTTGGGAAGATTCTAAAAGAAAGCAAAGATTATTCAGGAGCAGTAAAAGCTTTTGAGAAGTCTCAGCGTGACCCAGAAATGAGACAGCGTTCCCTCATAGAAAGAGGTTCTTGCTATATGATTGCTGACCAAATTGACAACGCAATAGGAGAATTTGACCATGCAATAAAATGTTCCAAGAATGATTCAAATCAAGAAACTATATACGCCCGCTACTTTCTTGCAGCCTGTTATGAAAAAACGCATCAAATTGAAAAAGCTATTGAACAGTGGGAAGCAATATCAAAACGCAATAAAAGTTTTAGAGACGTACCTGCTAAGCTAAATGAATACAAAGACGTTCAGACAAACGATGCAATGAAAGAATACCTAACGACTGCCCCTCAGCAATTTATGGAAGTAGCAAAAAAAGCTGCAAAGGCCGGTTACAATCTTGCATGTCAAAAAGTTGAACAGACAAACTTTGGATGCATAATGCTGGCAACAGAAGATTCAAAAGACAACTGGAAGAATATGAGGCAGCAAATATTCCTTGTTGAATTTTTCAGGAACAGCGAGCCCCTTTCAGAAACAGCAGTACGTAAAGCAGCCGATTTAGTAAAGGCAAAAGGCTATTACAAAGCCATTTTATTTTCAAGTTCTGGTTTTACCGGGGACGCCTTAAATTTTGCAGAAAACAGACCTCTGATACTTGCAGGCAAAGAGATTGTTGAACATATCCTCAATAAAGCAGGAGTGTGATACAATATGCGCTTTCTATGTGTTTCAGACCAGATAGATCCTTTAGTTTATGCTACAAACAATAAAGATCGGTATGGAGACGTTGATGCCGTACTTTGTGCAGGAGACTTATCCATGGAATATGTAGATTTTATTGTCACTACACTAGGAAAACCTACTTTTTTCGTATTCGGAAATCATGACCTTGAAGAATTTGATTTCTACAAACATGGAGCCGTAAGTTCTCCTTTTGAAGCAAACTTCAACAAACATCACGGCGGTGATTATGTGAGCAACAAGATGTTTCGCTGTAAAAAGCTTACATTTGACCTTCCAAATGGGAAAAAAACACCTTTATTAATATGTGGAGTTTCGGGATCCATAAGGTACAATAACGGGAAAGACCAATATACAAACAGGGAAATGTTCATGCAGCTGCTAGCCCTTATACCTTCACTTTTATGGAATAAATTACGTTGGGGAAGATACTGTGACATTTTTTTAACACACGCATCACCTCGTCATATTCATGATAGAGAAGATCCATGTCATAAGGGATTTAAATGCTTCAACTGGTTTATAAAGAAATTTGAACCGGCAATGCTAATCCATGGACACATTCACTTATATGATTTACAGGCAGTTCGAAAAACTGTCGTTGGTAAAACTACAGTAATGAATGCATACAGCCATATTGTAGTTGAATTCAATCCAAATTTTACAGGAAAAGGTAATTATGTCGACTCAAACATTGACATCTTCACAGACAGATGAAGATTTTAACCGTGCAAGAAATAAGGCCCTTATAAACGAAATACAACATTTGCTTAAGCCTGATGAAGCATCTCTAATTTCTTTTAGCGATATAAAAAAACTTCTAAAACCAAAAAACGAAGTATACAAAGGAATGCAAGTCATTCCAAATAATTTGATAGTTGTAAGCGAAGGACGATATAAAGACTTTGACAATCATTTTTTTCCTAAAAGTCGGTTTTTAAAAAATCGCTGGGAACATATTGACATGGCACACATTCAGGATGTCCCCCTTCCGCCAATAAGCCTATATGAACTTGGAGGCCTATATTTCGTAAGAGATGGCAATCACAGAGTTTCAGTGGCAAAGACGCGTGGCGTAGAAAATATAGATGCAGAAGTAGTAAGTCTTCAAAGCGAATTAAAACTCAAGCCTGAAAGTTCTATTGAAGAAATGATAAAGCAAGTCATCTATTATGAAAAAAGAACGTTTTATGCGGAAACGAATTTTGGAGACATTACAGACTGCTGGACTCTAGACTTTTCAACTACAGGACAGTATGACTTAATATACAATCATATCCTCATCCATAAGTATTATATAAATTTTGATAAAACAGAAGAGATTCCTTTTGAAGATGCTGTTACTTCATGGTATGAAAATGTATATCTGCCTGTAATAGATACAATTCAAAGGCAACGCATTCTTAAGCTATTTAAAAACAGAACGCAATCAGACCTTTACATCTATTTCATAAAATACTGGGATGAATTAAAGCAAAAATTCGGTAATGACTTCAGTATTGACAAAGCTGCAGAAGATTTTAAATATGAACACAGGGGTTCAACAGTAATAGGTAAAGTAAAAAATTACTTTGCTAAACAGCACTTAATAAAGAATTTTTAAGTAATAAGGAATTTATGCCGATACTATGATTGACGGTACTATATTTCAATGTTAGAATAAATTTATGGAAATAGTACAGGGAGTAAATTGTGACGCTGAATGACAGTTTTGCTTATATGCCTCTTTTTGCAGTAACCGTTGAATGTGTACTATTATTATTGCTCTTTTCAACAATTAAAAAAAGAAAAACGGCTCGTATAAGTTTTATATTTTATTTATCAGTTATAATTATTGCTGCAATTTGTTTTAAATCCGCAGTTTCAAATTTAGCCAGTGATAATTATGAAAGTGGAAATTCTCTCGTCACTATCTCAACAGGCTTATTTATTGCAGGCTTAGCATTAATTGCATATTGTCTTGTATTGTGTACGTTTGAACCAAAAAAAATAGCAAAACTTGTTCCGAAATCAGTCAATGCTAAATTTTCTGAAAATGAAAATCAGTCATCGATTTTGAAGACTTCAGACAAAAAGTCTTCATCAACAGAATTTTCTTCATTCGACTTAAAGATCATGGATTTAGGACGGGATTTCCTTACAAAAGCTTCAGATTCATATATTACAGAAGATGGATTCACAGACCTTCTTAATTATTTAAATACTTCTATTTCAGATCAAATCAAGGCAGACGGTGGAGCTATCCTAATGATAGATGATTTTGAAGATTTAATTACTGTAAAATCCTTTGCAGGAGAATTTCCACCTCCATATAAACTGCCGAATGACATGCCTCATAAGCCAATACGCATTGAGACAAACTTTAAATTTGCATCATTTCCCCTTCAAGGAAATATATTTGGAGAAGTAGCAAAAGCAGGAAAACCTGAATTAATTACAAATCCAGCCATCGACAGCAGAATATATCAAAACGGTCCTGAAGACTTCCTTATGTGCGGAAGCTATATAATGATACCAATGAAAGTTCAGGATACAGTAATTGGCGTTGCAGCATTTGCCAGAAAGCACGATTCTCCATTATTCAATGAAGAAGAGCTAAAGACTGCAACATTACTGGCAGATTCTGCAGCATGTGCAATTAAGAGCGTTGTAACTGTCAAAGACATTATAGAAAAGAACAGCATATCTAAAGAAGCAGAAATTGCATCTCGTATCCAAGAATTGTTAAAACCTGCAAAGCTTCCTGTAATCCCAGGAATACAGATTGGAAGCATATGGAATCCTGCAGAAGGCGTATGCGGCGACTATTATGATGTTCTAGTCTCAAGAAAGGACAGAACGTCTTTCATGATTGGAGATATAGCAGGAAAAGGCATTAACAGCGTTACAATAATGGTCATGATACGTGCAATGATGCGTCTCGTTGTAAATACGAAGCAATCAGCAGGCAAAATACTTACATGGGTAAATAAAGGCATTTCAGGAGAATCCTTTAGTACAGACCATTTTGGCTCTGCGGCACTCATCAATTATAATTCAGAGACAAAAGAAATAGAACTTGCCTCTGGAGGTAATTTACCAGTAATTTATTATGAAAGCGAAACAAATACAATAAAAGAGCTTACAGAGGTAAGTGAACCTATTGGCGTAGAAAAAACAACAGAATATAAGAATTTCGTGCAAAAAGTTAAGAGTGGTGATATAATAATCACATATACAGATGGACTTGTTGAAACATTAAATGACAAAGGCCAACAATATTCCAAGGATTCTTTAGTAAGGATTATTATGCAAAATCACAATTCTTCTTGCAAAGATATAATAAAAGCTGTCAAGAATGACATGAAAAAATTCAGTGGTGCTGTAAATCAGCATGATGATGAAACACTGCTTTTAATTAAAATTCAGTAAACTATAAAAGGAGCAGATCTTATGGAACTGAAAATAAGAAAAAATGGAGATGTCTACATTATTGACGTCAATGGCGAAATGGATTTGTACAATTCTTACAAACTTAAAGAATTGGTAATGAAGATGCTTGAGAAAAATGTAAAATCATTTATTATAAATCTTGAGCAGGTTGATTACATAGACTCTTCTGGAATTGGAGCACTGATTTACATTTGTTCTACAATCAAGAAGATGAATCTGAAACTTTACATTTCTAACATTCATGGTTCTGTAAAGAAAGTCATTGAGCTGACAAAACTCATGGGATACTTCCCTATCGCAAACAGTGTAGAAGAAGCTCTTCTCATGATAAAAGAATAAAAATCTTCTAAGGGAGACTTGTAAATGACAGAAACAATCAAAGAATTACGCTCTGATGGAAATGATCCATTGTTTGACAAAACAAATATGTTATACAAGGAATTTCCTTCAGATTTTAGACAAATCAGATATTTTACTTTGTTAATCGTCCAATCCGCTCCTTTGGAAATAAAGGAAATTAACTTGCTTGAACAGCAGATCAGTGAAGTTATAAAAAATGGCGTAAAGCATGGAAATAACTGCGATATAAATAAAAAAATCCATGTATGGTATTCATTCAGTGCATCTCATGCACATATCATTGTCGAAGATGAAGGCGAAGGCTTTAAAGATCTTGAAAAATGGAATGAATTTAATAAAAAGCGCCTAGATTGCCTTCGTGACTCTGATTTTGAAGAACTTGCAAATTATGTTTCATTTAGAACAAAGCGTTCTGATGATCAAGATGGAGGAAATGCTCTGTTTGCTGCTCTTGAATATTGGGATGGAGGTTTCATCTATAACGATAAACGAAATGGAGTTGCAATGTTAAAACGTTTCCAGCAGAAGCGTCACGGTGTAACTGTTGAATAATTTAAAGACAATTCTTTTATATTATTAGCAACTAAAAAAGAGTGATAATACTTTATGTATTACACTCTTTTTTATTGACAAAAATTATAAACAGACATATACTATTTATATCGGTTCATTAGGGGATGTACCGGTTTCGACAGCTAAGAGTAATCTTTTGTTGCAGGTGAGGTTACTTCTGACCTCTAATCAGTTGAAAACAATAACTGAAGACGATTCTTTCGTAGAAGACGAGCAGTTTGCTCTCGCTGCTTAAGCAGCGGAACCGGAACTTATGCTGTGCTGTTCCTAACGGCATAAAGTTCTGTCACTAATAGGGACTTGCTTTGTATTTTGTTTGGGATTTACAGAGGACTTTATCCAAAATAAGGAGACGACGCCTTTGAAGCCGCTACCGTTTCCCGACAACTACCTCGCTTCAATAAACCTGTAGATGCAACTGGTTAACTTAATTGGACGCGGGTTCAATTCCCGCCATCTCCACTACAAAAAAAACCTGATTTCTAAGAAATCAGGTTTTTTATTTACATTTTTAACAATTATTTTATTTTTCGAACAAATGCATCTTTATATCCAAATGATTTAAATTTTTCAAATACAGCACCATACTCATCAGTTGTTAATGGTCCCACCATTACTTTATAACCTTCTCTTACCTCAAAAGGTACAAGAACAATAGGATACTTATTATATTTGTTAACAACCTTCATCCCTGACTCGTATGTAGTTACAGTCGCTATTTGAATATAATACTTTCCATTTCTAAGATTTTTATCTTTTATAATTACATTTTCTTTTTTTGTATCAACATTTGATTTAGCTTCAGCCTTTGCCGGAGCTTTTTGTACTGCCTTAGGTTTAGATTCTTCAACTTTCGTTTTTTTATTCTCTTTTTTAGGTGTAGATTTCTGTTTTTCCTTAGGCTGACTCTTTCTTGCATATTTTGGATCATATACAGGAACTACAGCCTCGGTTGGCGTAAGTGAAAATACTGAAGTAGTTTCTACTATTTCTTCTATTTCAGGGACATAAGGATCTTCTTCAACCACTTCTTCTTCCTGATCATCATTTTCTTCAGTTATTATAGAAACTTCAGGTTCATTTTTTATAGAATCTGTTTCAATAGAATCTGTAAAATTAAAAGGTTCTGCATCTGAAATAGGTTCATCAATATACTTTTCTGCAGCAGAAAGTTTATTCTCTGGCTTCTTTTCATTAACAGAAGGCTGTTTTATTTCTTCCTCAAATTCAATTTCCTCTATGTCATTAGAGGCGATTTTTTCAAGAGGTGCTTTATTAAGATTTTCTTCTGGAACGACAGGCTCTGTCTCTGTAACAAAATATTCAGTAACTTCTTCTGAAACAGGCTCAAAATCATCCTCTATAAGTTCGAGTTTTTGTTCTACAGGTTCTGGAACAACAGCAACTGGTTCTTCTTCATAGGCAAGAGCCGGAACTTCAGCAGCATCTGATTCTGAAATTTCAGGTTCCACATAGGATTCCTCAATGTCGGAAGCAGATGTTTCTGGTTCAACTGCAGTTTCTGCCGCAATTTCCTTTTCAGCATCAGAAACTAAACTGTTTTTCACTGGAACCGTATTTTCAACAATAGGCTTTTCATAAAGTGCTGATAAATCTGCAACCGGTTCTATTCTTACATCTTCTTCAATTTCTTCTTTAGCATCATCATCAGAATCAGAATCAACTACATTCTCTGCAATATATTCAGTTTCTTCTGCATCATCACCTTCAGATGCATAGGCATATTCATTATCATCTGTATCATAAGATTCGCTTTCCGGGACTGAGTCAGCAACAGATTCTTCAATTACAAAATCATCATCAGATTTTTCATCATCTGCCTCAGGAATTTCATCTATTACTTCTTCTTCACCATAGACTGATTCACCATAAGAAAGAATTCCAGAACCAGCTGCTATTTCATCAAAATTATCAGGCCTAGGACTTAGTTTTATTCGAAGCTGAACAGAAAAATCAATTCCAAGTTTACTTGCAACTTCAGGAGAAATCAAAATAGCAATATCCTCAGATTCATCTAAAGTTCCAAGATTTAGGACGTTTACCTCTGCCCCATTCTGAGGATTGGAAATAGAAATGCTATCTCCAGGAAGATAGTTTTTGGCCTTTGTAAAATAACCAGAAGGAAGTTCATTGTCTTGCGATATTTTAACAGTACCAAATGTATAAGTGTTAGTATCTGCAGCTATTGCAAGTCCAACTGTTATACTCAGAATAAAAAACAAAAGTACAAATTTCTTCATATATACAAAAGACCTCATCTCTCAATTAAAAATTTATTAATTTCTGTTGCAACAGCGCGAGAAAGCACAGCTACCCCATTTCTATTATTCGAAGAATCTTTGATTTTTCCTACCTTCTTATTGCCATCAGACAATTTATTTCCTGTTTTGGCATCAAATAAAGACCATTTAATCTCTTTTATATTCTGTAAGACTACAGCCTCAGGATTATAGGAATCAGAGGTATCATATTCCATAATCAGGGCAATAAAATAATGACATAATCCTTCCTTAGAATCATCGAGAGATTTGTAATAAATTGACTGATCTTCAGATGTACTAAATGAAACTGCCGTTGGAAAATTCGTTACAATATTTCCTTGATCAAAAAAATAATCAAAAAAAGTATTTTCAACAACAACTGATGCAGAACGGATCTTATCCTGACTCGAATCATGCTGAATAATCTGAAACGAAATAGCCGCGGCAGTCGCAGCATTCACTACAAACCCCATCATAATCAACAATGCCATTATAAATTTTGGTCTGCAGAGTTTTTTCATTTTTATCCCCTCGAGAAAATATTTCTCTACTTTGTACATCGGCAAATTTACGTCTTAGTTTACAAAATCTTTCTATTGTTTAGATATAAAATCTGTGCTAGTATAAAAGGAACAGTTTTCAGAGGGGACTATGAATAAAGTCGATACGCATCTTTACATCATTGGGGCTGGATTTGCAGGTCAAATGATTGCTAAAGATTTAATGAGAAAAAAGATATTTGGTACTGTTGCAGCCTTTCTTGATGATAACAAAGAACTTATTGGCACAAAAATTGATGGCATTCCTGTTTTAGGTCCTATAGACCAAGTAGCAGCTTTACTTAGGGTCAGTGCAATTGATGAAGCAATAATTTCCATTCCCAGTGCAAGTGGGGAACGTATACGAAACATACATAATATTTTAAAAAACAATGGATTTTTCAGAATTAAAATTCTTCCATCAATAAGTCAAGTTATTGACGGGAAAGCTCATTTAATACAGACCAGAAACATCAATCCCTTAGATATTTTAGGAAGAACTCCTATTATCATTCCTCTTCATGAAAGTCTTGCATACCTAAAAGGAAAAAGGGTCCTTATAACAGGAGCTGGAGGCTCCATAGGCAGTGAACTGGCACGTCAATTACTTTCAGGAGGAAGTGAAAGGCTCTATCTTTTTGGACACGGTGAAAATTCTATTGTTAAGATATATAGGGAACTTCATATATTACAAAATGAAGGAGTCGGAGAAAAAGCATCTGTAGTTCCTATAATTGGAGACATGAAAGACAGAGAGTACGTAAAATACATTATAAAAAAGACTCGGGCTGATGTAATTTTCCATTGTGCAGCTTACAAGCATGTTCCAATGATGGAAGAAAATCCTGTAGCCGTAATAGAAAATAATGTTTTAGGTACAAAGAACCTTTTAGATGCAGCATTAGAAAGTGGAACAGAACGTTTCGTACTTATTTCAACAGACAAGGCAGTTGATCCTGTAAGCGTATATGGCGTAAGTAAAATGCTCTGCGAAAAACTTGTTACAGAGTACTCTGAAAAAACTGCATCAAAACAATCATTTATGTTCGTAAGATTTGGAAACGTATTAGGGTCCAGGGGTTCCATATTGCCAATATTTATGGATCAAATACAGAATGGAGGTCCTGTAACCGTTACAGACAAAGAGATGGAACGATATTTTATGACTATTCCAGAAGCATGTTCCCTTGTATTACAGGCTGGTGGTGTAGGACAGAACGGAGCTTCCTATCTCTTGGACATGGGAGATCCTGTAAAAATAATAGATTTAGCAGAACAGATTATACGATTCAGCGGTTTTGAACCCTATGAAGACATTGATATAAAATTTATAGGTGCAAGACGAGGAGAACGTCTAGTTGAACCATTATGGCTAAAAGAGGAAAATCCAAAACCTACAGCATATAAAAAGCTGTTAAGACTTACAAATATTCCTTCAAAAACTTTTAATCTAGATTCACTTATAGAACAAATAGAACCAATATGTACATTTAATGCTCAAAAGTCTGAATTATACAGAAATAAAGAGATTTTGATTTCATTATTACGCAAGGAAGTTCCAACTCTTGATGATTTTTATAAAGACGAAGAACAATATGGCAAGAGAACTGATATGGCAACATCAGTTAAGGTGGTTTTATAAAAATGGCAGAAAATAATACTTTAAAAGTTCCTTTTTTTAAGGCATCTATAGGTAAGGAAGAAGAAGAAGCAGTATTAAAAGTCTTACGCAGCGGTTGGCTTACCACTGGCAAAGAAAGTCTTGAATTTGAAAAAGAATTCGCAAAAAAAATAAATGTACCGTATGCTTTAAGTGTGAACAGTAACACAAGTGGAATGGTTCTTGCAATGGAAGCTTGCGGTGTACGGCAAGGAAAAGCGGTAATTACAACTCCTTATACATTTGTTTCAACAGCAGCATGTGCAAGGCTTCTAGGTGCAGATGTATATTTTGCAGACATAGAAAAAGATTCTTATTCTATAGATCCAAAAAAAGTTGAGGCCATATTAAAAAGTGAAAAAGGAAAAAATGTAGTAGCAATAGTACCTGTTCATATAGGTGGAAACATCTGCAACATGGAAGCTTTAATGTCTCTGGCAAAACAATACAGCGTAAAAGTTATCGAAGACTGCGCTCATTCTTTTCCAAGTCCTACAAAACTAGGATATGCAGGAGCCATTGGAGATATTGGAGTCTTTTCTTTTTATGTTACTAAAACAATAACCACTGGAGAAGGCGGTATGGTTACTACGAAAGATGAATCTCTTGCAAAAAGAATGACCTCTATGCGTATGCATGGCATGGACAGATCAACATGGGACAGATACACATCTCCAAAAGCATCTTGGGAATATGACATAATTGCACCTGGATATAAATATAATCTGCCTGACATCCTTGCTACATTAGGAAGAGTCCAGCTTTCAAAGGCTGATATATTTGATTCAAAAAGAAAAGTTCATGTTGAAAAATATAATAAAGCTTTTAAGGACTTAGATTTCATAAAGCTTCCTCCTACGGGCGAAGGAAACTCTTGGCATCTGTATCTTATGAGACTGGATTTATCTAAACTTACATGTACAAGAGATCAGTTCGCAAAAGAAATGCAGGCTTCAGGAGTAGGAATAAGCGTTCACTTTATTCCAGTCTTTCATTTTTCATATTGGAAAAATCTTTACAGAGATTTTGATGCAAAACATTTTCCAAATGCAGAACAGCAATACAATGAAACAATCTCAATTCCTCTTTGGCCAGACATGACAGATGAAATGATTTCTTACGTCATAGATACTATAAAATATATAGGAACAAAATATCATGCCGACTGACAAGCAGCCTGTAGCAAAAAAATATTCTTCACTAAAGAACAGAATTTCTGTAAAAAACGATTTTTATAGTGACATTGCCTTTAAGAATATGCTGTATGCAATTACAGTTCGCAGTCCTATTGAAAGAGGCATAATTACATCTATATTTCAAGAAACAATTCCAGAAGGATATTATCTTTTTACAGCACGAGATGTACCTGGAAGCAATATGCTAGAAACACCTCAAGGAAAGATATCAATTTTTAGTGAAGGAAATGTATCGTACAAAGGAGAACCAATTGGCATTCTTGTCGGACCAGATGAACGTACGCTAATTCAAATAAAAAATTCTCTGCAAATAAATTATGACACAAACACAATAGAAGATTATCTAGAGCCTTTAAATGATGGAAAAACAGAACTGACAACTCCATCTTCAACACAAAAAAGTCTTATACGAGGAAAAGATTCAAATCATATAGATGATATTTTTTCTACATCCGAATATGTAGCAGAGCATGAATGGACGTACAATCTTAATACTCCATATTATAGAGAACCTCAAGGTGCTGTAGCACATTTTGACGGAGAGCAATTGACATTATACACTCCTACTCAATGGATAAGCAATCTTAGAAATGCTCTTTGCCAAAGTACACTTATAGATACTGATAATATCATAATAAATAAAACGAAATCTTATGACCACACAACAAACAGCATATGGTATAATTCAATCATCTCCTGCCAAGTTGCTGTTGCTGCATATCATACAAAAAGTTATGTCAAGCTTGTATATACTAGACAGGAACAGGAAGAATTTATAGACTGCATGATGCCTATTAAGTTTCACTATAAAACCTCAATGGATGAAACTGGCCTTTTGACGGCCGTAAAAGCAAGAATAGAACTTGATACAGGAAGCAATAATATATTCTCAAATGAAATTATAGACAGACTGGTAATTTCAGCATGCGGATGTTATAACTCACCAAACATAGACATACATGTCAATGCCAAGCATTCAAGGAAACCTCCACTTTCTATTGATATACAGTTATTAGACTCAGCCTCTTTTTTTGCTGCGGAAAACCAAATAAATATACTAAGCAATATGAGTGGCATTTCTCCAACTGAAATACGAAAAGTAAATCTTAAGGAAACTATATCTGAAGAGAAAAAAGAAATCGATCAGACGTATCCATCATTCTTTTACGCGCCAAAAGCACAGGAAACAATAGACGCATTGATTAACTCAAGCAGTTTTAACAGAAAATATGCTGCTTATAAATTAAACAGTTTTACAAGAATAAAAAATGGAGAACATGAATTCGTAGCCTCTCCAAATGCCGCCCCTCTACGGGGAATAGGTACTGCATGTGGCTTTGAAGGATCATTTTATTATGGTTCTGAATTATACGGATCTGAACAAACTCTTGATGTAACATTGGAAGAAAATGGAACTTTAACAATCCATTGCTCTCCTATATCAAAACCTGTTCAAGAAATATGGACTCATCTTGCAGCAGATATTCTTGGAATAACAGTTTCATCAGTAAAAATAAATTCAAATTTCGAAACAGATAATGAACCTCTTTTACCAGAAAGTGCACATGCCAATATAAGTATCCTTACAGGACTTTTAAAAAAATGCTGTGAATCAATAAAACGCAGAAAAGAAGGATCTGAAATTCCTTATACTGTAAAAAAGAAACTTACTACACAAGAAAAAAAGAACTGGAATACAGAAAACTATACAGGAGAACCTTTTCACAGATCTTCATTTGCTGTTGCATTTGTAGAAGTAGAATTTGACCCCTGTACATTCAGAGAAACAATAAGAGAAATTAACATAGTTATCAATGGTGGAAAAATATTAAATTCAGTTGCTGCAGAAAGTAGCATACGATTAGGAATAGAAAAAGTCTTAAGGTCTTTATTAGAAGACGATTCCATAGAATGTAATAATATAAAAATTTCTTTTGTTGCATCTGAAGAAGAACCTTCAGAAATAGGAAAATTAGTATATCAAATACTTCCAGCAGCATACACAGAGGCAATTTCTCAAGCTATAGGAAAAACAATAGATAAAATTCCAATAAAGACGGATACTCTATACAATATAATAGCAAAAAATTATAAAACTGACAGCGAGGAGCAAGAACATGCAAATTCCACTAAATCTTAATGATGAAAAAATTGTTCTTGATGCAGAAGCAGACGATTCTCTTCTTACAGTATTAAGGCGAGAAAAATACTTTAAAGTCAAATGTGGATGTGATAAAGGTTTTTGCGGAAACTGTACAGTTTTATTAAATGACAAACCAGTTTCAAGTTGCAAAATACCTATAAGTCTTGTACGAAACGAAAATATCGAAACTCTTGAATTTTTCAAAAAAAATAATTCATTTTATTCAGACATTCAATCAGGATTTAAAGAAGCAGGAATGAATTTATGCGGTTACTGTGAAGCAGGAAAAGTATTTACTGCCTATTGGATTATAAAAACATTTCCTCATCCTGAAATAAAGAATATACAGAATGCAATAAAACATTTAGATTGTTGCTGTACAGACCGTACAACATTCATGAACGGAATACTATACGCAGCAGCTTTTAATCACTCAAGAATGGAACGCTCTGAAAATGGAAAGTAAAAGTCATAATTTTTTAATAGCAAATACAATATCAGATATTTTTTATCACCTGAAAAATGTACAAGACTTACAGATAATTGGAGGGTGTACTGGAAACGATCTTATTGGAGAACAGTGTGCAACCATACGCTATATACCAGAACTAAAACTTACAGAAAAACATGAACGATACATAGATTTTGGGCCAGCGGTAACATTATCTGAAATGCTAAGTCTTGGACAGTCAAATATGCCAACAGTACTGTATGAAGCATTGGAAACAATCAGTTGCTACCAAATAAGAAACATGGCTACACTCGGCGGAAATATCTGCTCAAAAGGACTAAAACAGACTCTTTGGTCACCGCTGCTTGCTTTGGATGCACGACTGGAAGTAAAAAATCAGACAAGCACAAAATACATTCCTTTTTCAAAATTTGAAGGTGTCCCTGAAAACTTCATTCTTACTAAAATACGAGTACCTATTGATGAATGGCAGATAGCAATATTTAAACGAGTCGGACCTTCATCTAGAATAACACCAGAAAGTGCAGGCTTTACTTTTTTAGTCAATACTCAAAAGAATATGATTGTTGATATAAAAATCACATTTGCCGGCAATGGGGTATTTAAATCTCTAGAACTCGAAAATAAAATAATAGGTTCCAAAATACCGCTCGATAAAAAATTTATCGAAGACTTAATCAGAGAAGCTGATATAATCTTCTCCGCTCGTTTCAGCAATCCTTTAGTTAATCCAATACTAAAAGCCCAATTCCTAAATCTTTTAAAATATTCTCTGGAACAATTGTCCTAAAATTATTTTATAAGCATTGCATCACCATAAGAGAAAAAGCGATATTTTTCATTTATAGCTATGCTGTACGCATTTAAAATATGTTCTCTAGAGGCAAAAGCACTTACCAGCATCAAAAGAGTTGATTCCGGTGTATGAAAATTAGTAAACATTTGATCTACAACCTTAAATTTATACCCTGGATACATAAAAATATGAGTACTTCCAGATCCACCGCGAACAAAACCGTTTTCATCGCAGGCACTTTCAAGGGTCCTTACACTTGTAGTTCCAACTGCAAGAATAGGTCGACCTTCTTTTTTTGCAGTATTTATCTTATCAGCTACATCATATGGAACAGTATAAAATTCCTCATGCATCTTATGCTGTTCAATATTCTCTGCCCTAACTGGCAAAAAAGTACCTAATCCAACATGAAGAGTTAACCAAGCTAAACCTATGCCTTTTTTTTGAAGTCTTGAAATCATATCTTCTGTAAAATGTAAACCTGCTGTCGGACAAGCAGCACTTCCAGTTTCTTTTGCATACACCGTTTGATAGCGTTCACCATCAACTTCTGTATCTTCCCTTCTAATATAAGGAGGTAAAGGAATGTGACCATTTCTTTCAAACCAGTCTTCCATAACACGGAAAGGAAACTTAATTGAACGAAATTCCGTACCTTCATTTTCAGGACTTTCAATAATAACGCCTTCAGAACCATCTGGAAACTTATATATATTACCAGGCTTAACCTTTTTAGCACCCTTCACCATAGTATTCCAAACATCGCCTTCAACACCTATCTGATTAAGGAACATAAATTCCTGTTCTCGCCCTGATGTCGTTTTTATACCGTAACAACGACTTCTTCGCACCCTGCTGTTATTGAATACCATTAAAGTACCGTCATCAATCAAATCTGGTAAATCACTCATAAGTTTATGGTGTACATCGCCATTTTTCCTTCCTAGAAGCATTAATTTATCTTCACCGCGCTTTCCAGAAGGTTTCTGAGCAATCAGTTCCTGGGGTAAATCAAAATAAAAATCGCTGGTTTTCATTAACAGATCCTTTTCCGGGAACAATTCCCAGATGTGTATAAGCTTTATCAGTTACAATTCTGCCACGTGGTGTTCGCTGAATAAGTCCTGTCTGAATTAAATATGGTTCATAATAGTCTTCAAGCGTATCCATAGACTCTCCTATAGAGATTGCCAAAGTATCAGCACCGACAGGACCTCCACCAAAATTGTTAATTATAGACAATAATATTTCCCTATCATACATTTCAAGACCTAGAGAATCAATACCAAGACGGTCTAATCCCTCTTTTACTATAGAATCAGTAATTACACCATTTCCTTCTATTTGTGCAAAATCCCTCATCCTACGGAGTATTCGATTTGCAACACGAGGTGTTCCTCTAGAACAGGATGCCATCAGCATAGATGCACTTTTTTCTACATTCACATTCAATATTGAAGCAGAACGTCTTATAATTTGAGAAAGTTCTTCTGTAGTATAAAAATTAAATCTTTGAATAATACCAAAGCGACTTATAAGAGGAGAACTCACCATTCCAGCCTTAGTCGTTGCTCCTACAAGTGTAAAGTGAGGAATCGGAATTCTCACAGTTCTTGCAGCAGCCCCCTGCCCTATTACCCAGTCAAGTTCATAATCTTCCATTGCAATATAGAGCATTTCTTCAATAGCAGGTTTTAAACGATGAATTTCATCAATAAAAAAAACAGTCCTAGGTGTAATTGTAGACAGAATTCCTGCCAAATCCTTAGGTTTATCGAGTGCAGGAGCACTGGTAACTTTAAATTCAGATCCTAATTCGTTAGCAGTTATTTGAGCAAGCGTTGTTTTTCCCAATCCTGGAGGACCAATTAAAAAAAGATGATCCAACGGTTCTTGCCGTTCTCTGGCAGCATTAATGAACACAGAAAGATTTTTCTTTATCGCAGATTGACCTAAAAACTCATCCAAAGCATGAGGTCTTAAATTATTATCCTGAACATCATCATCTGCACTGTAATCAGCACGCACAACATGAGGTTCCATGACTTTATCCGCCCGAATAATATGAGTATGACCAACCGTATTCTCTGCAACTTGAGAAGAAAGCTGAGCAACAATATTCATACTATCAACTGTATCATCAGACTTAGAGCGTGAATATTTACTTTTAGATGTAACACTTTTTGCCATTATGCAAGCTCCATAAGGGCACGTTGAAATAAAGTTTGTTCCTTATCCCTAGTATTCATATTTTTAAATGCTTCATCAGTTTCAAGTTCAGAAAGTATTTTCTTTATCGCATCTTCTACAGAATGCCTGTCATATCCCATGTCTGAAAGACCATTTATAATATCTGCATACGGATTAGCATCTGAATTCTGTTTTACTCTAGAAGAAGTGTCATCAAGAGTCAATTTACCTTTAAGTTGCAAAAGCATTTTTGCAGCAGTCTTTTTTCCGACTCCTGGTACTTTTTGTAAAAGTTCAACATTACCATCATCCAAGATATGAATAAGTTCTGATGAAGAAACGCTTCCCATTATTTTTAAAGCCCCTTTTGGTCCAACACCGTCGACTTTCAAAAGTTCAAAAAATAAAGACCTGTCACCAGTATCTGCAAAACCATACAAAGTCATCAATACATCTGTATGCTGTAACCATACATAAACCTTTGCAGCATTACCTGGGGCAGGAAGTTTTGCCAAAGAAGATTCTGGGATATTTATATCCCACTCTATGCCATTTGTTTCTATATATACTTTTTGAGGAAGTTTTTCTCTTATAATTCCAGTTATGCTATTAAACATTGCCGAATATTATATCAAAAAGAACTTAATTATAACAGTCTATAAGAGATACAAAATCATTTATAGCATTTGAAATATCTGTAAGAGAAGGAATAACAGGTTTTGTAAAATACTGATCCAGATCTTTCCAATTTTTTACAAGGGCATGAGTTGAAGCATTAGCATCAAGTAAAAGAGATTTCAGTTTATCATCCAAAAGCTTAAATAACATAAGAGCCTGAGACAAAATTTTATTGAACTCTGCATTTACTGTATTTACTTCAGTTTCTAACTTTGAAAGAACTTCTTGCTGACCTTTATTCTCAAGTAATCCTATTATTTTATAACCTCTTGGAAAACTTGGACCTAATTGATTATCAAGTCGTATAATCTGTGCATCAAGCTCCATTACAGTATGAAATTCAGACGTCATCTGTGAGGTATATTTATTATCAGTATCTACGGCCCGTACTCCAAATATATCTATAAATGAAGAAATATAAGAACTAATACCTGAAACAATAAAATTATGCAAATACATCATTTGATCACAAAGAGTATAAGCAGACGGAGACTTTGCAGCAATTAGGCGTTCAGAAAACTCCTCATTATAGTTTTTCAAAGGTATAATAGAAAAATCTTTAAATAAAGAAGTCTTTAAAAGATAAATTCTTTCATTACGTTTTTTTGTATAGACTTCAGAAATAATACTTTTTAAAAGAAGTTTTTTTTCCTCAATAAAAGGTTTGACTATATCTTTTGATGT
>JAILPY010000049.1 GCA_024699235.1 Treponema sp.
GATTCATTTTTTGATAAAGCAATGTCTTTTATACTCCGCGATCTGCTGATGATTTTCGGTCTGGGGATTGTTTTTGTTTCGCTTTATGTTAGAGGAAAGGAAGATGGTCTGAAAGCAATCGGCTTTACAGGACGGAAAAATATCTTGAGTCTTGTGCTGGATTTTGTTCTTGGTGCAGCTCTTCTTGCAATGTTCCTGAAAGATGAAAAGCCTGAAGGAATCCTTGAAATCAAAAATCTATATGCGGCCTCTTATATTCTGGTTGCCGGGATTTTTGAAATGACCTTTATTTACGGTTACCTCCGTGCAAGTTTTGAAAAGGCATTTGGCATTATTCCTGCAATCTTTTTGACCAGCGCCTTTTATTCTTTCCATCATGCGGGTTTTCAGCCTGAGTTCCTGCATCTCTTTTTTGTTGGACTCATGTATTGTTCGGTTTATTACATCACCCAAAATCTTTTGATTATCTTTCCTTTTTTCTGGGGAGTCGGTGCTCTGTGGGATGTGATCGTTTCTTCAGAAGCGGGCAACGAAATCAAAAATCTTGAATCCTTTATTATTGCGCTTGTGATTCTTGCTTTGTCTGCAATATGGATTTTTGTTGTAAGGAGAAAACGCAATGCTGTCTAAAACTTCAATCGTAATTTGTGGAATGCTTTTGCATGGCGAGATGAATGCCTACGACATGCTCAAGATGATTGATAATATGAACATGCAGTACTGGCATCCGATTGGCGCGACAACGCTTTATGAGACCTGTCCACGGCTTGAAAAAAAAGGTTACATAGAGGACACGGACAAATCAGAAAACAAGGCCGTTTACCGCTTAACAGAAGCCGGACGTGCCGAATTGAAGTCTACAATCTGTATGCTCTTTGAGCGCCTTGATTTTGATTCGGTCTGGTTTTGTCTTGCCGTGATGTATTCAGGAATCCTTTCAAAAAAAGAACTGGAAGAAGAAAAGAAAAAGCGAGCTGCACTTCTAGATGAATACGAAAAAGGAACAATCGAGAATCGCGACAAAATGCTCGCCGCAAAAGTTCCATACATCGACATCTGTGCAATCGACAGAATGATTCAGATAGTTCAGATGGAAAAAGAAACATTGAAGAAATTATGACATATAAAAATGAAGAATTAATTGAAACTGATTTATATAAAAAACTCGGCCTGCTTACAAAGAACAAGGATGAATGGGAGAGCAGCATTTCTGACGTTGCCGCTTTGCTGAAATCAGAATCTGCAAAAATCCATGCAAAGGGTGCGATTAAGTGTTATTTTAAGAGAATAGAAGAATCTTAGCATAATAATTGTGTTCAGCATTTTCTAACTTCTCCAAGGATCATTGCGAAAATTGTTTTCCCAGGCGAAAAAAGCGGGCAAAAAGAATGTTGTTTCAAACAAGCTTTCAAGCCTGCCGGTCAAGCCTGGTTCGCCCAAAAGCTTAGAAAGCAAAATCACAAGACCTGCAACAATTGCATAAAGCACCGCACCGATAAGCCCGAACAAAGCAAGCGTTTTGTTTTTATTTTTTATATGCAATCCTAGTATTTTCGATTTAAGTTTTAAGCTTCCTTTAGTCTTACACATTCCGCATACATCAAATCTATGCGGCCGGGTACAACTTCGCTCGCGGTGATTTTCCAACTGTTGCTTTGAATGAAGGCAGCAAATTCTTCGGCTGTCCACTGATGCGCAAAACTTACGCCCAAAGCCTTTAAAAGCTTAGCCCAGAGATTTTCTTTTTTCTCTGCAGAACGGTGAATGTACGTTGGGCAGATAAGAAGTCCGCCGTCTTTTAAAACGCGGTCAATCTCGCTAAGAACTTTTTCTGGATTCGGAATTACATGAAGCGCATTGGCGATAACAACTACATCAAAAGATTTATCTGCATAAGAAAGGTCTGACGCATCGGCGATTTCAAAAACAACATTGCCAGTTGTGGCGTTTTTCTTAGCCTGATTTATCATTTCAGGCGAAAAATCTGTGGCCACCACTTTAGAAGCTTTATCTGCAATATGGTTTGCAATAAGCCCTGGACCTGTGGCAAGCTCAAGCACAACTTTTCCTGCCGCCGCGTCGCCGATATGCTTATACATATAATCATAAATTTTTTTCTGCGATTTCATTGCAAAAGAATAAACCGGCGCGAATCTGTCCCAAATCGTCTTTCCCATAAAAACCTTCTTTAACTTAGATAAGGCGGAATTATCATAAGTTAGCATTGGCTAACATAAGACTATCATATTCACTTTGCAACTCTTGTTCAAGTCCTCCGCAGCAGGGAACTTCCATTAGATTAGCATGAATAAGAATCTTCATCTTTCACAGCGTATATTTCATACAAATGCAAAGACAATCAGAGGAAGACTTCTGGCATATCTTTCATCCTGCCTTCCTGCAAAAAGCCCTCATGCAGAATTTGATAGTCTTATGTTAGCCAATGCTAACTTATGATAATTCCGCCTTA
>JAILPY010000050.1 GCA_024699235.1 Treponema sp.
GCGATAGCCGTCAGTCAGCCTGTCAAACTCTGTAAACAAGTCATTCAAAATTGTAACTAGACGTTCTGCTCCTATTATAGTAGACATTTCTGTAAAATTTACAATATCCATAAACGAAATGGTTACATCGTCATATTTTTCAGTAAAAGGATGCATATTTTCCTTAAGTTCCCTTGCAACAGAAACTGGAAGAATGTTTACAAGAAGCTTATTGGCAAGTTTATTAGCCTCGTCAAGTTTTGCTATCATATCCATATCAGGATTTTCAAGCGTCATATACATGACAAGGATACTTAAGGCGGATCCAAATCCAACCATAAGTATGCGTGGAAAAAACATCTGAACCAAAGCTACCGAACCTTCCATAAAGGCAAAGCTCAGTAACGGAACCATTCTCTTGAATTGTACGTGCGAGTGATTTATGAGACCAACTATAATTGAAAAAATAACGCAATAAGTTGAAAAGAAATACACGCATTTTGAAGGAATGCCATAAGAATATACATACCTTTCTTTTCCGCCATAATAAAGGGGCAAGGCAAATACTATAACACAGCTTACAAGAAAAGGAATAACAATGCAAAAAAGCTGGACTTTCAGAATTTTTCTGCCTTTTTCAGAAATTCCTTCATAAATGAAATTTGAAAAGACATAAATAACAGAAAGAGTTATCCACGCTAGCATAACAATCAGATAGCCCTTACTGAAAAATTCGTTAACCCAAAACGACAGAGACTCTCGCTCTGTAATGGTAATTACA
Organism: Treponema sp.; assembly: GCA_024699235.1. Lineage (GTDB taxonomy): Bacteria > Spirochaetota > Spirochaetia > Treponematales > Treponemataceae > Treponema_D. The sequence goes on from JAILPY010000050.1 coordinate 761, forward strand.
CTGATTATATCAAACAATAGCTCAATGATAGTTAAAGGGAGGAGAAGTCGAAAAACTGAATTCTGAAGAGAGTGCCACCGAGGCTTAGAGAAAAATACAAGCGTCAAGGTAACAACCACACATAACCCTGCAAGCTGGAATTCAATGCTATATGGCATGCTACTTATTATATCCCAAAGACTTGCATTTTACAATCCCGATACAACATACTGTCATAGAATACATTATAAAATAAAAGCGCCTGACTTTTCAGTCCTATCCGATAAGTCAGGCGTTAAGTTTTTACTCAGGCACAAACAGTTTACTTTCTGCCGATTACTGTAGCTTCCTGACGCTTAAGGCTTGCTACAGGCTTACGGAATGCCGTGAGCAGGAAAATTGCAAGGAAGACAATGGCAGCAACAACTCCGATTACATAAGAAATCGTAAGTCCGCTTGCACCCTTTGCACCAAGATTAAAGCACTCTGGTGCATACATAAGGTAAGTAACAGAGACTGCTGACATAAACGTAGCAGGAACTGCTGCTATCCAGCAGCGGTTTTTGTTTTCAAAGTTCGTTGCAAGATACACAGCACCGGCCCACAGAACAATCATTGCCAATGTCTGGTTTGACCATGAGAAGTATCGCCATACAACATTGTAGTTTATAAATGAAATTCCATATCCAATGAGCAGTAACGGAATAGCAGCTGTAAGCCGGACTTTGATATTCTTTTCGTCCAGCTTAAACCAGTCGAAAATTGTCATTCGAGCACTACGGAAAGCTGTATCTCCAGAAGTTATAGGACAGACGATAACTCCTAGCAATGCAATAGGACCTCCAATCTTGCCGAGCAATGCAACGCACATGTCATAGACAGAGTTTGAATTTCCGCCGCCGATTGCCTTCAATGCTGCAAGTCCTGTACCGTTTCCGTCCTTATTCCAGAAGAATGCGACTGCTGCACTAGCCCAGATAAGGGCAATGATACCTTCTGCAACCATAGCTCCGTAGAATATTTTCCTTCCTTCCCTTTCACTCTTGATACATCGGGAAACGATAGGTGACTGAGTTGCATGGAAACCAGAAATTGCACCACATGCAACAGTTATAAACATAAGAGGCCATATAGGTCGAACTCCCGTACCGTCCACATTTCCTGGATATAGGTTTTTGAGAGTCATTTCCATCATAGGCCTTTCGCCAGAATTAATGATAGTTCCAATAATTATTCCGACAGCCATAAGAATCAAAAGGATTCCAAATATTGGATACAGTTTTCCAATGATTTTATCAATAGGAAGCAATGTTGCAAGGAAATAATAGCATAGGATTATTACAGTCCATACACGGACATTAAGCCAAGAAGGCGTAAGGCGTGCAAGGAGTCCTGCAGGACCAACCATGAATACAACGCCAACCAGAACAAGAAGAATTACGGAGAACACACGCATTACATTATGCATTATAGGACCCAAGTATTTTCCTGTAACTTCAGAAATAGATGCCCCATCATTGCGTTCTGACAGCATGCCTGCAGTAAAGTCATGAACAGCACCAGCAAAGAGAGTTCCTGCTACAATCCAGATATAGACGCTAGGACCCCACATAGCACCAGAAATCGCTCCAAAAATAGGTCCTAGCCCAGCTATGTTTAAGAGCTGAATTAAGAACGCCTTTGCAGCAGAAATTGGAACATAATCAACGCCATCAGGATTTGCAATTGCTGGCGTCGGGTTATCCGTCGGTTTGAAGATTTTCTCAACTAGAGAACCATACACAAAATAGCCACCAATAAGGATAGCCAGAGCAACAAAGAATGTTACCATAAAACCTCCTAAACTCTGGATGGGAACGTTTTTGCATTTCTCAAACAGTTTTGTTCTATTATTTTATTGTAAATCCAGATTTTACAATTGTCAAAATATTTGCAGATACCTTTATGATAACAGACTGTACAAAGCACCATACTCATTGCAATGCTCAATTATTTTCTATATAATAAATCGAAAATCATTACATTTTCAATGAGAGGTCAGTATGGCATACTATTATGATGAACCGTCTCACACTTTTGGTGAGTATCTTCTTATTCCTGGATATACATCGGCAGATTGCATTCCTGAGCATGTATCATTAAAGACTCCGGTTGTCCGGTTTAACAAAAAGGCGGGCGAATCCGCTGACCTTTATATGAATATTCCTATGACAAGTGCAGTCATGCAGTCCGTTTCTGATGACAAGCTTGCAATCGCCCTTGCAAAAGAAGGCGGAATCAGCTTTATTTACGGTTCCCAGACCATTGAAGATCAGGCTGCAATGGTTGCCCGCGTAAAAGCATACAAAGCCGGATTTGTTACATCAGATTCAAACATCCGTCCAGATCAGACTCTTGAAGAAGTATGTCAGTTAATAGAAAAGACCGGTCACAGTACGATTGCTGTTACAGATGACGGTACAGCACACGGAAAACTTGAAGGAATCATCACAGAAAGAGACTTCCGCATTGATCATGTTCCTGCAAATTCAAAAGTAAAGGAATACATGACACCTTTCAAGGATTTGATTACTGGACAAGACGGCATTTCATTAAATGAAGCAAACGATATAATCTGGGCAAATAAAGTAAACCAGCTTCCTATTATAGATAAAAATGGACATCTAGTTTCCCTTGTATTCCGAAAAGACTTTGACAGTCACGTAACATATCCAAACGAATTACTTGATTCACGCCACCGCTATATTGTAGGCGCCGGCATCAATACCCGTGATTACATGCAGAGAGTTCCTGCCTTGCTTGAGGCAGGAGTTGACATCATGACTCTTGATTCATCTGAAGGATATTCTGAATGGCAGTCAAGGGCATTGCACGACATTCATGATAAATTCGGCAAAAACGTAAAAGTTGGAGCAGGAAATGTTGTTGACCGTGACGGCTTTATGTTCCTTGCAGAAAATGGTGCAGACTTTGTAAAGATTGGCATCGGCGGCGGTTCAATCTGCATTACTCGCGAGCAGAAAGGCATTGGCCGCGGTCAGGCAACTGCTACAATTGAAGTAGCAAAGGCTCGTGACGAATACTATGAAAAAACAGGCATATATGTTCCTATCTGTTCTGACGGTGGCATTGTTCACGACTATCACGTAACCCTTGCACTGGCAATGGGTGCTGATTTTGTCATGTTAGGACGTTATTTTGCAAGATTTGATGAAAGTCCAAGCAATAAGCTTGTTGTAAACGGTAATTACGTAAAGGAATATTGGGGAGAAGGTTCTAACCGTGCACGCAACTGGCAGAGGTATGACCTTGGCGGAAAGAAAGGAATGGCTTTTGAAGAAGGCGTAGATTCTTACGTTCCTTATGCAGGACACCTTCATGACGGAGTTCAGTTGACTACAAGCAAAGTCATCCATACTATGTGCAACTGCGGAGCTCTTTCTATTCCAGAACTTCAGGAAAAGGCTAAAATTACTCTCGTTTCTTCTGTTACAGTACAGGAAAGCGGAGCTCATGACGTTGTCGTAAAAAACACATCGATTCAGTCATAAATGTTGGCTGCTGTGGAGGATATAATAAATGAAAGTTGTAATCATCGGTGCTCAGTGGGGCGATGAGGGTAAGGGCAAGATAGTAGACTACCTTGCAGAAAAAGCAGATCATGTCGTACGCTATGCTGGCGGTCCAAATGCTGGCCACACTATAGTAGTAGATGGAAAACAGTTTGCATTACATCAGGTTCCAAGCGGAATCCTTTATCCTAATCAGACCGTATTCCTTGGTGCAGGAATGGTAATAGACCCTGAAGCTCTCTTCAATGAACTTCAGATGCTTAAAGATAACGGCATCAACTGGGAAGGCCGTGTATTTATTTCTGACCGCGCTCACATCATTCTGCCTCGCTACAGACAGATGGACAAAGACAGGGATGCATCACGCAAGCGCCCTATAGGTACAACAGGACGAGGAATCGGCATTGCTTATTCTGAAAAAGCACAGCGCGACGGACTGAGACTTGCTGATTTAGACTGGGCAGAAAAGATGTCTGAATATGATGGAGAAGACAAGAAATATCTTGATACATATAAAGACCGTCTTTTAAATATGAGAGTGGATTTAACCGCAAAAATGTGGGAATACCGCAATAAGAATATCCTGTTTGAAGGTGCACAGGGTGCCATGCTCGATATTGACAGCGGAACGTACCCTTATGTTTCATCAGGAGCTTCTTGCGCTGCAGGAGCTGCAACAGGATGTGGAATAGGTCCTCACGACCTTGATAAAATTCTTGGAGTTTTCAAGGCTTACGAAACTCGCGTAGGAAACGGAGCAATGCCTTCAGAATTCAACAGTGAAAGTGAAGGCGAACTTTGTGAATACGTACGAAAGACAGGACGTGAATATGGAGTAACTACAGGTCGTGCCCGTCGCTGCGGATATCTTGATCTTGTAGCACTCCGTTATGCATGCCGCGTAAACAGCCTTGACGGTCTGGTACTTACACATCTTGATATATATGATGATATGGATCAGATTGAAGCTTGCGTTGCTTATGACATAAACGGAAAAATTGTTACAGACTTCCCTGCAAATGTTGAAGCAATGAATGCTGCAAAACCAGTTCTTGAAAAGTTTAAGGGCTGGAAAACATCATTAAAGGAAAAGAAATCTTTCGAAGATTTGCCTCAGAATGCAAAAGCCTATGTTGAATTCATAGAAGATTTTACAAAGACTCCTGTTGATATCATTTCTGTTGGTTATGAAAGAAACGAAACCTTCATCCGCAAGGATCCTTGGAAAAAATAATCATTGACTTTTATAACAAAAAAGCTGCCTGATTAATCAGGCAGTTTTTTATCACCCATAGTTAAAAGAAAATCTGCTTAACTTTCTTTTTAAACTGATCTCCCCTGTCAAATTCATTTTGAAACATTCCAAATGACGTACATCCAGGTGAAAAGACGACAGGAAAAGGAACCTTAGAATTTACAGGACCATATACAGACCTAGACGCAGGAGAAGCTAGTTTTTCACGCAATGCGTTAAGAAGTTCGTCAAGAGACTTATACGGACCAAAGTAGACAATGTGCCTTGCATCAAGAAGAAAAGTAAGCTTGTCTGTTCCTGTTCCTTCAAGCAGGAAAATATCCTTTGCATGATACTTAGAACCATTTTCTCCGCTTAAAGTCTGTGCTAAAGGAAGGAAATCAAGTTCCTTATCAGTTCCTCCTGTAATAAGGACTATATCCTGCTTAAAGGCTTGGGTTGCAGCAGCTGCTGCCTCTGGTACAGTAGCACAGCTATCATTATAAAATGTAATTTTTCGATTATCAGACGGGGACTTCCATGTATGAAAGGCTTCCATCCTATGAGCAAGTCCTTCCCATGAACCTAAGACATCAGCAATCTGCACTGGTGCAATTCCAAGCAATTGAAGAGCTAATGCAGATTTCAAAAGATTTATCCTCATAATTGAGCCTGGCACAAGAAGATTTCCCATTATCTTTTCTTCTTCGATATTACGCATCTGTGCATGGCGACTTCTTAAGTTTTCCGGCAAATAAGAATAACCGCATATAGATCCATCACGCTCTTTTTTCAGGAAAGCCCCGAAACTATCATGCTTCATGACAAACTGACTGTACTTCAAAACTGTTCCTTTAGTTTCTTTGGCAAAATAATCACCCCAAGACATGCAGCCTTTTATAGGATTTTCAGATTCCTTTTTGTAATTGTCAGGATCGGCATCAATTATAGTAAAGTCTTCTGCTGTTTGATTTTCATATATAAGCTTTTTGTCATCAACATACCTATCCATGCTGTGATACCAGTTCTGATGGTCAGGGACAATCTTTGTAATAATTGCTATTTTAGGCTTTAGAACTTTCCTACCCCTCAAATCCCGTAACTGCCAGCTGGATAATTCCAGGACAACTGGGGTTGTCCCATCGATATTTTCCAAGAAAGATAATGGACTTACTGTAATATTTCCACCTAAATAAGCTGTAAAGCCAGACTTCTGCAATCCATAATAAATTGAAGAGGCCGTACTAGACTTTCCTTTACTGCCTGTAATGGCTATAATAGGCGTTCGTTTTTCCAATGCAAAATGCAAAAAAATACTCAAATCTGTTTCTATTGCTTTTGCAGCTGCAAGATATGAATTTCCTTCATATTTAACCCCTGGATTTTTTATGACGCAATCTGCCTGTGCAAAATCTTCCAGACGGTGTTCTCCCAAAACATACTTGAGTTTTGAACGGTCAAGAGTAACATCATTAGTCAAAGACAAAATAGTAGGCATAAGTTCTTCCCTACTCTTCATGTCTGTAACGGTTACATAGGCACCATGATGAAGAAAAAACTTAACGCAAGCTTCTCCTCCTCCATTTAAGCCTAGTCCCATAACCGTAATATGCTTGCCTTTAATGTCTTCAAGTGACTTAAAATAGCATCCCTGCGGATATACGTGTGGTTCATCTGCCATGGAAATTTCCTCTTCTATCTGCTTGTTCTAAGTGTTATTACGGATTCAAAGCGCGCCTTTGCCTGAGCAAAGAGCAAATCAATAAGGCTAGTATAATCCAATCCTGCGGATTCACACATTTTTGGAAACATACTGATACTTGTAAATCCAGGAATAGTATTTATTTCATTAAGGTATATCTCATTTGTATCCTTGTCAATAAAAAAATCCACGCGGCTCAAGCCAGAAGCATTCACTGCAGCATATGCTTTTTTTGCAGTATCACGGATATAAGAAAGAGTTTCTTCAGGAAGAGATGCTGGTATCTTTAATTCTGCACCATCAGGATCATTATATTTAGCATCATAGTCATAAAATGTATGTTTAGGAACAATTTCGCCAGGACCATAAGCCGTCAAGACAGTTTCAGGCTTGTCAAAAGAACATGTAACGCTATTTCCAGTGACAGAACATTCTACTTCCCGTGCATTAATTGACTTTTCAATAAGAACTTTATTATCCCACTGGAAAGCTTCCATTAGGGCAATTGACAATTCCTTAAACGTCGAAGCCTTAGATGCACCGTCGCTAGATCCTGCACAGCAAGGCTTTACAAACAAAGGATAGCCAAATGCATCTATTGCCTGACTGATTTTCTTATCATATACAACACTGTCATTGACTTCTGCCCTTGTAATGCAAAAATAAGGCACAACAGGAAGACCTTCATTTTTCCACAAAATCTTCGTAAACTCTTTATCCATAGTTGCAGAAGAAGAAAGAACTCCACAGCCAACATAAGGTACTCCTGCCATTTCCAAAAGTCCCTGAATCGTACCGTCTTCACTATATGTCCCATGCATTACAGGAAAGGCAACATCACATGGGATATAATAACCGTCTACATAAAACGATTTTTCCCTTCCGCCTCCAGGAACAACAGAAACTCTGTTTTTTTCTATTGCATGAACTGATAGCACTGCATCAGGATTACTTTTTATTTCTTCAATATATTTAGCGTCTTCCAGATACCATCTTCCGTCTTTGCTTACTGAAATGAGGGATACTTGATGATTCTTATTTATATTCCGGACAACGGAAGTACAGCTGATTAAAGAAATCTCATGTTCTCCGCTTTTTCCTCCATATAACAGAACAACATTCATTTTACAATTCTCCTTGGAAATTATAATCCTTTATTTATAGCCTAGTTCTTCAAGAGCCTTTACAGCCTCTGATATTTCGTCATATTGCATGACATGATCTTTGTAAATAATGGAATTTTCATGTGATTTTCCTAAAAGCAATACAATATCATCTGGCTTTGCCATGCTAAAGGCCTTTCGAATTGCTTTTGGCCTATCAGGTATAAGGAATAAATCTTTTCCATCAGTCTTACCAACCTTTCTAGAACCACTTGCAATCTGTTCCAGCAATTCCATGCTATCTTCTCCGCGAGGATCTTCATCTGTTAAAATGACATAATCACAGAATTTTGCAGCGATTTCTCCTTGCAAAGGACGTTTTTTTACATCCCGCTCTCCTCCAGAACCAAAAAGGCTTATCATTTTTCCTGTGCATCGCTTTTTTACTGGAGGGAATATCGTTTCAAAAGAAGATGGAGTATGGGCATAATCTACAATTACTTCAAAAGGCTGTCCTTTATCAATAACAGTCATCCGTCCTTTTACAGGGGTAAGTTTTTCTGTAAGAGCAGAAAGGTCTTCCAGGGAAATATCAGTCATGCAATGTACGGCAATAAGAGACGCCATAATATTATAAGCGTTAAATGCGCCTGGAAGAGGAGCCTTTACATGTATTACACGGTTTTCATTTGCAAGGGAATTATGATTTTCAAATCTATGAATGCTGAATGAAATCCCAAAACGGGCTGATGCAATGTTCCTTGCAGAAAGATAAGGCATGTCGGCAGGAATAACAGGCAAAGGCTTTGCTTCAAGCTCCTCTCCTGCCTGCTTTCCAGCCTTTCCTTCTGTAGTAAAGCCTATTACTTTCTTTGATGTACATGACTTAAAATATGCAGCGGCAGGATCTTCAAGATTAACAATGCCAACAGAAGGGACATGACAGGACTTGCCGTCTATAACCTTTACATGATCATGAGAATCCAAAGCACGGAAAAGATTAGCCTTATCACTTTTATACTGTTCGTATGTTCCATGAAATTCAAGATGTTCCAGAGTAACATTCATAAATAATGCACAGTCAAACAGGACGTCTCCAAGCCTGTTAGTTTTTACACTTAATCCGTGTGATGAAGATTCTACAACAGCATATTTACATCCATTCTGAAGCATTTCATAAAGTTCACGCTGAACAATAGGAGCTTCAGGAGTTGTCTGGTGCTGAGGATTTGCTATGGCTTCACCGCCAAGAGAATACTGAACCGTAGATATAAATCCAGCCTTAAAGCCTGCAAGCCTCAATAACTGCCATATAAATGCAACGGTAGATGATTTTCCTTCCGTACCGGTTACTCCAAATACAATAAGCTTTTCAGAAGGATTATCATAAAATGCAGCCGATAAAGGTGACATTGCAAACCTTGATGACTTTACATTCAAAAAAACAGGAATTTTCTTGCCTGCCGAAACCCTACCACGAACAGCTGCTTGAATTTCTTTATTTTCTTCATCAGAAACTTCATCCTGAAAAACAATGGCAGAAGCTCCTTTTTGTATTGCAGAAGAAATAAATTTATTACCAGTTGTATGAGTTCCAGGCAATGCGAAGAACAGTGAATTCTCCTTTACGTCGCGACTGTCAAATACAAGCGATTCTACAACAGTCTCCTCAGAAATCCCCTCAGGTCCAAAGGCAACTGCTTTATAGTCAAAACTGCTCTTTTTTACCAGGGAGAGCAGCTGAGCCAAAGTCTTTTTCATAACTGCATTTTACTCATTCTATAGTAAATTTTCAACAGTACGCATAGTTTTCAATGTTGACATACTATAATTCTATCAGTAGAATTCAAAACCATGATAGGAATCATAGATTACAATGCCGGTAACATTCAAAGTGTAAAGCATTCCCTTGAATTTTTAAAAACACCTTTTATTCTTTCTAAGAATCCAGAAGACTTGAAAAATGTCGATAGAATCATCTTTCCAGGAGATGGAGATGCTACATACGCCATGGAGCAGCTTAAAATAACAGGATTTGACAAATTTCTTAAAAATTGGGTCATTGAAAAAAAACCTTTGCTAGGAATATGCATCGGAGCTCAGATTGTATTTGACTACAGTGAAGAAGGAAATACAAATTGCCTTGGATTTATTCCAGGCACAATACGCAGATTTTCTTCATTATGGGAAGAAACAGCCCCTTCTCCTAAAGAAAATGAAGACCATAGAATGCTTGAGCATAATTTAAAAATACCTCATATGGGATGGAATGACGTCACCTTTTGTAACGGAGGAACAAAACTATGCAAAAATGTTGCTGATGGCAGCGACTTTTATTTCGTTCATTCATACGTCATTCAGCCAGATGATCCTCATTTAATAAAAGGCTATGCACATTACGGAACTATGGTTCCTGCAATTGTAGAATATGAAAATATAACAGTTTTCCAGTTCCATCCAGAAAAATCAGGAAAAGCAGGCCTCCAGATACTTAAAAATTTCATAGAAGGAGGAGAATAATGCTAAAAAAAAGAATTATCATATGCCTTGACGTCAAGGACGGTCGTACTACAAAAGGAATAAAATTCAAAGACAACAAAGACATCGGAGATCCTGTAGAAATGGCAGCAGAATATTACAGGCAAGGCGTTGATGAACTGGTATTTTATGACATTATGGCGAGTGCCCGAGGAAAAAAACCGATTTTAGACCTAATAGCATCTGTAGCCAGCCAAGTCTTTATACCTTTCTGCGTAGGAGGAGGAATTGCTACCCTTGATGACATACGCGCCATAATTCTTGCAGGAGCAGAAAAAGTATCTTTGAATTCTCAGGCAGTAAAGAATCCTGAACTTATTACGCAAGGCGCACGAGTTTTCGGGAATCAGTGTATTGTCTTGGGAATGGATGTTGCAAAAGACAGCTCTTTTCCAAGTGGATATGGAGTATACATAAACGGAGGAAGAGTAAAAACAGAGCTTGATGCAAGAGAATGGGCACAAAAAGCCGTACAGCTTGGTGCCGGAGAAATTGTCCTTAATTCAATTGATGCAGACGGTACAAAAGACGGTTATGAAATAAACCTTACACGCATGATAAGTGAAGCCGTTGAAGTACCTGTAATAGCTTCAGGAGGAGGAGGAAAGCCTAGTCATCTGGCAGATGTCCTGACAGAAGGAAAGGCTGACGCTGCACTTGTTGCATCAATGGTACATTCTGGGGAATATACTGTAGGTTCCATAAAAGAAGCCCTTGCAGCACAGAATATTCCTGTAAGACTATAAGATTCCTTTAATATTCCACTATGTATCGTGCGCGGCTGGTGTCAGTTTCAAAAACATCTACCGCGTACAAAAAGGCATGCCCATCATCCTTATTCACAAGAAACGGCATTTTTTCCAATATCTTACCAGCTATAAAAGCAGCAATTCTTTCTGCACTTGGATTCTGCTTGAAATAATCAAAATCATTCAGATTATAATGATCCAGAAGTGAACAAACATCACGCAAAGCATGTTTTAATTCTGAAAAATCCAAAAGCATTCCTCCATCATCCAAAACATTGCCTCTGACATGAGCATACACTTTATAATTATGACCGTGAAGGCGTTCACATTTTCCATGATAATCTTGCAAAAAATGAGCTGCACTAAAACTCGCTTCTACTCTTACTTCGTACATATGACTATACTATTCATTCTTTAAGTTATTAACAAGTAGAATAAAGCATGCTGCTTCAAGAAATTTTGCCTTTAAGCCGATATGTAGATTATGGAAATGAATTTTATAACTCTTGCACTGGCGGTCTTAAAAACACCTCAAGTTATTTTTATTACAGTGCTAATGATTTTTTTTATTTCTCTGGGAAACTACGTTGTAAAATATAAAAAAAGAAAGAAGTTAATAGTAAAGAAAGCTGCTCCAGCTCCAAAACCGGAAAAAAAGGAAGAGCCTAAAGAAGAAGGTGAAGGAGAAGAATCTTCTTCAGAAGGATAATATTATAGAATTACAAAGGAATTTTTATGGTAAAGCATATTATTTTATGGACATTAAAAGAAATGGACAGTACAGAAAAAAAGGCCGTAAAAACAGGAATAAAGACAGGGCTTGAAGGATTAAAAGGTAAAATCCCAGGACTTATTGACATAACTGTCCAAACAGAAGGCCTTCCAAGTTCAACAGCAGACCTTATGCTTGATTCTACGTTTGAAAACGCCGATGCACTAAAAAACTATTCTGTTAATCCAGCACATGTTGCCGTTGCTAATGAAAAAGTAAGACCTTTTACAGCCAACAGAGCATGCCTTGACTTTGAACTATAGAAAAAAAGCGTGCACTTCACACTTCAAGGAGCACGCTTTTTACTTAATATAAAATATTATTCTGTCAAAACAATATTTACATTGAAAAATATACACTGAAAAAATGTAATATACACCCTATAAGGGTAAATACATGGAATATGCAGTAAGTCCATTTATATTTAGCAAGAAGATAAAATCCACAGCCAACTGTATAAGATACTCCTCCGGCAAACAAAGTAGCACGGCTTATATTAGACAGAGTATCTCCAAGAGGCACAACTGCAAACAAAATTGTAAACATCCATCCTAAAAGGAAATATGTTAAAGTGGCTGTAGAACGCAGTTTCCTTCCGAATACAGAATAAAGAGAAACCAATACAATAGCTAGTCCCCATATCAAGAAAAAAATCACCCATCCTGCAGTTCCTCCAATTTTTGTGAGAACAAACGGAGTGTAAGTACCGGCTATCAGAATATAAACGGAATCATGCGTAAGTATGGAGAAAACCTTCCTTGCTGCATAAGGAGTAAGGGCATGATACAAAGTTGCCATAATATTCATTAAAAACAAGGAAGCCCCAAAAATAACATAGCTAGCCATATACAAAGCATACATTTTTTGAGGTGCCTGAAAATAAGCTTTTATACATAATAGAATTATAGCCGTTACGCTTAAAGCAGCTCCTATTCCATGCGTTACAGAACTAAATACATTTTCACCAAGAGTATAATTTCTAGGATGACGCTCTGAATATGCAATAATTGCATTTCTTTTCTGTGCCCTATGAGCACGATTCATCTCTCGAGTTTTCTGCCTAAAGGCTTCTTCTTCAGGATTCTCAGAATTCTGAAGCTTGATTTCCCTTATTTTCTCTTTAGTCTGCTGTTTAATTGTATGAATTGCAGCCTTTTGCTTTGCCTTTAAAGACTTACGCCGAATTATTGCCGAAATATCTGCCATGGTTGCAGTATGACACATTTTACATTTTTGTAAAATAGGTTTTTCAGTCTTTATCAAATTATTAGAAAAATATATAAATTTTAGAATTTTTTCTATTTTTTCCTAAACTAAATTTTTTAATTGCCGATAACACAAAAAGGTGTATTGAAATTTTATTGTACAATATGGCGGGGGAAAACATGGGGTATAATGCAAGAAACGGATATAACACATACCGTGAGATTGGTGTAAAAACAGCAAGCAGAGGTTCTCTGGTTGTTATGCTGTATGATGGCGCAGTTTCTAATCTGAAAGATGCAATCTCGCTTATTACAGTCAGCGGAAAAATAGAGCCGTGCAATATGGAAAAGTACGGCAGGCACATTCAGAAAGTTACAGACATCATTGCAGAATTACAGGCAACCTTAAACATGGAAGAAGGTGGAGATATTGCCCAAAACTTAATGTCTCTGTACATTTTCTTCAACAAACAGCTTCTAGATAATGCAATCCGACATGACAAAGAAAATCTATCAAAAGTCTTATCTATGCTATCAGACTTAAGGGATTCATGGGCGGCAGCTGCAGCAAGTACAGCAAATACAGAAGTAAATGAAGCTTCTCCTGTACCTTCAATCAGCATAACAGGATAAGCTAATTCCATGCAAAATGAAATCTCAGAAGATGAATTAGCAGAACGAATAGCTATCCTCAAACGATTCAGGGAACTGCTTGAGCAGCAAAGGAGAAAATTTCAGGAATACCTGAATATGCTTGAACTTCAGGAGAATAAGATAACAGAAGACAATGCTGAATCCATTGTTATTCATAGCAATTTGGAAGAACAGATTGTTTCTGGCATCAATTCACTACAAAAAGTCATTCTCCCCATGCAGAAAATGTATGATTCCATAAACTCAAAGGGAAAGGATTCATATAAAAATGCTGATTCGGAGCATATTTTTAAACTTCAGCAAGAACTTTCGCATCTGAGAACGAAAGTTCTTGCTCAAAATGAGAAAAATCAGACTTTACTGAAAAATCGCTTAGTAACTCTTCGAAAAGAAATTCTAAGTATAAAAAATCCCTATAAATCAAGCCAATCTATTTATGCAGAGCAAGCAAAAACAGGGTCTCTTGTGCATATAGAAGCATAGTTATATTCCCATAAATATGCTACAATCTGCATTCATGGAAAACTCTTCAGAAAAAACAGTTTATATATTAGATTCATACGGACTTATCTATCGTGCCTATTTTGCATTAATAAGCCACCCTCTTACAAATACAAAGGGACAGAATATAAGTGCAATCGTAATATTCTTTCGAAACCTGAAAGCCCTTATTTCAAAATATCATCCTAATTATCTTGCAGCGGCGTTTGACTCAAGAACTCCTACGTTCCGACATGAAATGTACAAAGAATATAAGGCCACAAGACAGAAAACTCCAGAAGACTTGCATGAACAAGTTCCTGCTATAGAAAGCATACTTTCAGCAATGAACATTCCTGTATTACGGGCAGACGGATTTGAAGCAGACGATATTATTGCAACTGTTGCTGAAAAGTGCAGAAAAGAAGGATTCAACTGCAGAATTTTAAGCGGAGATAAAGACCTGCTGCAGCTTGTAAATGAAACATGTAAAGAAATGCAGCCTGACAAAATGAACGGAGGATGGGAAACAAACGGAACAGAAGAAGTTATAAAAAAATGGGGGATACCTCCTGAAAAAATTCTTGATTATCTTTCACTCGTAGGCGATAGCGCTGACAATATTCCAGGAATAAAGGGCGTTGGCGATAAAACAGCATTAAAGCTGCTGACAGAATATGGAGATTTAGACTCAATTCTTTCAAACTCTGATAAAATAAAAGGTGCTATCGGAAATAAAATTAGGGAAGGAAAAGACAGCGCAATCTTTTCAAGAGATTTAATAAGATTAAAAAACGATGTCCCACTAGATATTAAATTTGAAAATTTTTCAACAAAAACACTTAATTTTAAAAATGCAGGGAAACTTCTTTTGGAATACGGAGCAATTGCTGTAGCAAAGGCATTTAATGCAGATGAAAGTGAACCGGCAGAAACAGAGTCTGAAAAATCTGTAAAAAAGAATGAAGGGAATTACAAACCTTGCACTAAAGTTGAAGAACTTTCTTTATTCATCGATACCATCCTAAATTCAAAAGAAAAAGCTGTTGCTTTTGATACAGAAACAGATTCCTTGAATACACACAAAGCTAATCTTGTTGGATTTAGCCTGTGCTGTAAGCCTGGGGAGGCCATTTATATTCCTGTCATATTGCCAGGCGGAATGTTTTCTGAAACAACTATAGAAAAAAAAGATTGCATTTCCCAACTGTCAAGATTATTTAATAACCCTGACGTTACGCTCATAATGCACAACGGAAAGTTTGACCTTGAAGTGATGTTTTCCAATGGATATAAAAAACTCCCGGACTGCAAAATAGTTGATACAATGATAGCGGCATGGCTTTTAAATCCTGACGCTCTTGGAAAATCACCTTACGGTTTGGAATATTTAAGCGAAACTAAGCTTGGACTCTCAGGCATAGAATACAATGATATTGTCAAAAAGGGTGAAACTTTTGCAGACGTACCATTAGAAAAAGCTTTTCCGTATGGAGCAGAAGATGCAGACTTCACCTGGCAACTCTGGCAGATTTTTAAAAAGCAGATTGCTGAAGAAAAACTTGAACAATTATTTTATGAAATGGAAATGAAAGTTCTTCCAATCCTCACGGGAATGGAAATTCAAGGAATTCACTTAGATAAAAATGCCTTAAATCAATATGGAAAAGAATTGGCTGCAGAAATAGAAAAGGAGAAGCAGACTATATACGAACAGGTAGGCCATACTTTCAATATTGCATCGACAATACAGCTTCAGCAAGTCCTATTTGAAGAAAGAGGCCTAATTCCTGGAAAAAAGACGAAAAGAGGATACAGTACAGATACAGCAGTCTTAGAAGAGCTTGCAGAAAGGACAACGGATCCTCTTCCTAAAGAAATTCTTGCTTACAGGTCAGTAACAAAGCTTCAAAGCACTTATGTAGAAACTCTTCCAACTCTGGCAGACGAAACAGGACGCATTCATACTTCATTCTTGCAGACTGGAACAGCAACAGGCAGACTGTCATCTAGGGATCCAAATCTTCAGAATATTCCGGTGCGTGACGAAGCCGGCCGTAAAATACGGTCTGCATTTACAGCAGTCCCAGGAACAGTTCTAATATCAGCGGATTATTCACAGATTGAACTTGTAGTCCTTGCCCATTTAAGCAATGATAAAAATCTATGCAAAGCATTTACAGACGGCATTGACGTTCACAAATCAACAGCAGCCCTTATTTATAATATAAGTCCTGAAAACGTAACTCCTGACATGAGGCGCTTTGCAAAAACTGTAAATTTTGGTGTCATGTACGGAATGAGCGCTTTCAGGCTTGCAAATGAACTTGGCATTTCAAGGACAGAAGCAAAGAATTTTATAGACCAATACTTTAATACTTATGCAGATGTAAAACGTTACATAAACGAGACTATAGACTTTGCAAAAAATAATGGATTTTCACAAACAATAATGGGAAGAAAAAGAATCATTACAGGAATAAACAGCAAAAATAAACTAGAGCAGCAGGGAGCTCAGAGAGTAGCCATAAATACGCCAATACAAGGCAGCGCTGCAGATATTGTAAAAAAAGCCATGATTAATGTTCAGTCAGCCCTATACAATTCAAATTCAAGTGCAAAAATGCTGTTGCAGGTTCATGATGAACTTATATTTGAATGTCCTGATAATGAAGACATAAAGAATAAAACCATAGAAATCATAAAAACAGAAATGGAACATGCCGTAAAATTGAATGTTCCGCTGAAAGTAAGCATAGAAAGCGGTCTAAACTGGGGAGAATTTCATTAATGATACTTTGTGTAACAGGTCCAATGGCAGCAGGAAAAAATGCTGCCAGTGCAATTCTGGAATCCAAAGGATTTTCTGCCATTGATGCCGACATACTGGCACATATAGCTGTTGACAATGCAAAAAATACAATACTGAATACCTTTGGTGAAATTGCCAGAGAAAAAAAAATTAATTTGCTAAATGAGGACGACAGCATAAACAGAAGAGAACTAGGAAGAATTGTATTTAGCAATAAAGATCTCATAAAGCAGCAGGAAAATATTGTATATCCAGAAATAAACAGACTTTTAGAGAAATTTATTCAAGAACATAGCAGAACTGATATTGCAGTAAATGCTACCGTTTTATATAAAGTTCCAATCATACATAAAATAGATTTTATTCTATATATTGACAGTCCCTTCATCATACGATTTTTTAGGGCAAAAAAAAGAGATGGCATGAAAAGCCTTCAAATACTATCAAGGTTTAAAATGCAGCATAATCTTTTTACTAAATACAAAAAAGCAAATGCCGATATTAGAAGAGTATGGAATATTGGCTCTAGGGAACAGCTTGAAAAAAAAATAGATTATTTTTTAACTGAGAGTCGATTGAGGGGATAAAATATGGAACAAAAAAAGGCATTGTGGATTTCATTATCCGCAGGAATATTTTTACTTACAGTACTGGGAGCGGCACTTTTCATTTCTTCTCAGAATGCAAAAAACAATGTAAATGCTGTATCTTTGAAAGGTACTGAAAGTATATGGATTTCACCTCCACCTGTAAAAAAGACACAATCATACCCTACTATAAATGTAACAGACAATAATTTTGAAAAAGATCAAAATCTTTCTGAATCCCAAAATTCGAACCCAATTTCTGGAACATATACACCAACAGTATCAGAAAAACAAGAAGAAAAAGATCAGATTTCTTTGCTTACACAGTCAGAATCAAATCAAACAGAATCTCCAAGTTTAAATATAAGTAATAATGAAGATTCAAAATCTTCTTCAGGAACAAATTCTGTTACAGCTCAGAATGCCGCCACGGAAAAAGCTATAAAGGAAGCAAAGTCTACGGCTGCAAAAGTATCGTCAGAAAATACAAAAAAGAATTCTTCCTCAACAGCATCTAAAAATGCAGCAAAATCAAGTTCATCAAAGCCTGCAGCTGCTTCTAAGCCTAAGGCAAAACAAAAAACTAGCACGCAAACTACGATTACTCAATACTGGATTCAGGTTTCTTCTTATTCTGCAAAGAAAAATGCAGATGAAGCAAGGTCTATTCTTGATTCTAACAGCCTGCCATGCGAAGTATTCACACATACAAAAGACGGAACATTATATTATCGCGTTAGAGTCGGTCCTTATGCAACAAAAGGCGAAGCAGAAAAAGCAAAATTAAAAGTAGATGGCATTGCTCAATTTAAAAGTACTGGAAGTTATGTCGTAAGTGCAAAAAAAGAAAACTAAGGCAGCATAATGAAAAAGACAAACGCAATGCGTATTCTTGACAGTGCAAAGATAAAATACGACACAAAAGAATATGCTGATGACGGAGAACATGCACTAGAACGAGGTGCTGCGGAAGAACTGGCAAAAAAACTAGAAATTCCAGTTGAATGTGTATTTAAAACTATTGTAATGAGGGCAGAAACAAAAGAAGTTCTTGTATTCTGTCAATGCGCTGCACATGAAATTAATTTAAAAAAAGCACGTACAGCAGCTGGCGTAAAAGAAGTAACTCCTGTGAAACAAGAAGAATTGCTTGGACTTACAGGATATGTAAGAGGGGGCTGTTCTCCTATTGGCATGAAGAAAAAATTCAGAACTTTCATTGATACATCCGTAATGAATCATGAAAAGGTATATATAAGTGCAGGCGTACGCGGAGAACAAATAATCATTGCTCCTAAAGATTTAGTAGCGGTCGCCGAAGCAACCGTTACTGATTTAATTCTTGAAGAACGAAGTTAATCTTTAATTATCTACTGCGTAAACAGCAGAAAAGTCTGTAACATACAAAGGATAATCTCTATTACCTGCAAATTCTTTTTTATAGACAGTTAAAGTTGCAATATCTTCGATATAAACGCTTGCAGATTCTTCACTGAGTATACGCTGAGCATCCTTAAAATATGCTATTTTATCTTCTTCATTAACTGTACGTACAGCCTTTTCATATATTGCATCATAAGCTTCAGACTTAAAATTCACGAAATTATTTGATGCATTAGAACAATATCTTGAAAGGAATGCAGTTGGATAAGCAAGAGAACCGTCAACAGATATAATAGTTGACTCATATTGCCTGTCCGTATATACATTCTGAAGCCAAGAAGCCCAGTCAACTTGCTTTATAGATGCTTTTATTCCAGCCTTTGAGAGCTGATTAACAATAACTTCTCCTGTGCGAACATGTACAGTATAAGCAGAAGGTATAGTTATTGAAAAACTAAAGCCATTTTCATAGCCTGCTTCCTTTAAAAGAGAACGAGCCTTATCAATATTAAGATTATAATCGTCATCGACATCTGAATTATAATATTTTACTAAAGCAGGAATAAGAGGACTGCCAGTCTTTACTCCATACCCATAATTAACAGTTTTAATAATTTCATCTGCATCGACTAGATAATTAATAGCCTTGCGGACTCTTACATCATCAAAAGGGGCTACAGCATTATTCAATGCAAGAAGCTGTACTGAATTGGAATTTCTTTGATATTTTGTAACATCCTTATTTCCAAGCTGTTCAACAGAATCTGCATTTGCACTGAATGCATCAATGCTTCCAGCTTGAAAATTTAAGATCATATTTGCCTGATTATCAATGAATTTTATAATGATTTTTTTTAGATTTGCTTTCTGACCCCAATAATCTTCATTTTTTTCGAGGGTTAGATGATCCTGCTCTACATACTCTGCAAGTTTATATGGACCTGTACCAACAGGTGAAAGAGCAAGATTCTGTGCATTTTCTTTAACAATTGGAGTTGTCAGATATGCAATAAAACCTGTATCCGCATCAGAAAGGTTTATAATAAGGTGACCATCTTCAGTAATATGAAAATCTTTTATTTTATTATACCCAGATAAAGAAGATTCTATAGCTTTCTGTATTGAATATAAAACGTCAGCATGACATAAGTCTGAACCGTCATGAAATTTTACGCCATTACGTAAAGAAAATGAATAAGTCTTTGCATCATCGGAAACAGTATAGGACTCTGCTATAGCAGGGTTAAAGCCCCCATCCTGACTAACATTTACAAGTCCGTCAAATAGGTTAAAATTAACAGATCTTGCATCCGCTGTCATAGCTGAAAAAGGATCGAAATTGTTCAATTCTGTTGCAATACCAAAAACAATGCTGTCCTTTTTAGAACCGTTTGACGATTCTGATTTTGTAGCTTTATTTCCACAACCTGCAAAGGAAAGTAAAATACATAAAGCAAATAAATTTAATAGATTTTTTTTTAAAACCTGCATAGCATGCTCCCTTTTATTTTTGAGTCATTATAGAGATTATAAAAGGAAGTGTCAATTTGCTAACATTTTCATAATTTTGCAGAAGAAATAAACTGTTTTGTATATGAATGCGAAGGATTGTAATATATTTCATCAGATGTACCTGTTTCAATTATCACACCATCATGCATAACTGCAACCCTATCGCACAAGTAATGAACAACATCCAAATTATGTGAAATAAACAGCATTGAAAATTCCATTTTTTCATGCAATTCCATGAATAAATTCAAAATTTGAGAGCCAACTGAAACATCTAGAGAAGAAATTGCTTCGTCAGCAATAAGAAATTGAGGATTCAGAATAAGCGACGCTCCTATACAGACTCTCTGCCTTTGTCCACCGCTTAATTCAAAAGGAAATCTTTTCATATAAGAAGCATCAAGTCCGACAGTTTCCAGCATGGATACTGCCATTTCATACCTTTCTTTTTTTGTTCCAATTCCATGAATGTCCAAAGGTTCCTGCATAGTCTGACCAATAGTCCGACGCATATCAAGAGAACTTAAAGGATCCTGAAACACAGCCTGTATATGCCTTGCAAAAGTCTTTCTGTTATTTATATGATTCATTTTTATTTCTTGTCCATCAAAGAACATTGTACCAGAAAAAGGAATCAGTCCCAAAATAGCTTTCGCAAGTGTTGATTTACCGCAACCACTTTCTCCTACAAGTCCAAAGAATTCATTTTTATTAATGCAAAGATTAATATCATGCAAGACTTTATGAGTCTTTACAGAAGAGAATATTCCAAAAGAATGATCCTCATAACCGCAGCTAATGCCTTGTAATGTTAAGATATGATTAGATTCTGGCATATTTACTATTCCTTAATTTCTGGAAAATGGCACAAGGCATAATGTTCTGGTGAAATTATTTTTTTTTCGGGCGTATTTACATAACATAGTTGCACAGCCTTCTTGCAGCGAGGAGCAAAAGGACAAGCTTCTTTACTTTCATTTATGGAAGGGACTTTTCCCGGAATGCATTCAAGTTTTTTTCCCTTTTTATCGGCCGTAGGTATAGAAGAAAGAAGGCCTTTTGTATATTCATGACACGGATTGAAAAACACGTCTCGAACAGGACCCTGTTCTACAAATGTTCCTGCGTACATAACGGCCATACGACTGCACAAACTGCTGACGGCCTTTAGATCATGAGAAATAAACAGAACTGCCGTTCCATACGTCTTATTTATTTTTCTAATTAAATTAATAACCTGATTTTGATTTATCACATCAAGTGCAGTAGTCGGTTCATCTGCAATCAAAAGTTTCGGACTGCATATTACGGCAGAGGCAATCAAAACTCGCTGCCTCATTCCTCCTGAAAGTTCATGAGGATACATTTCCATAACACTATCAACATTATGAATTCCCACTTCTTGAAGACATTCCCTAACTCGATCATAGCGCTGAGTTTTTGACATATCTGTATGAAGGCGCAAAGATTCTTCTACCTGCTTTTTTATTGAAACAAGAGGATTAAGAGCTGTCATAGGTTCCTGAAAAATCATGGAAATATCTTTACCATATATATTTCTTTTTTCTTTGGTAGAAAGATTATGAATATCCATATTATTAAAAACTAAAGAATCTTTTGATTGAAAGATTCCGTCTGATAAAAGTTCTGGAATAGAAAGAGCTGTCAGAGTTTTTCCACATCCACTCTCCCCTACTATACCAAATATTTCACCTTCTCTGACAGAAAAGGTAACATCATGTACTGCCTTATAATTTTTTTCTCCTACAGGAACATAAACGTCTAATTTTTTTACTTCAAGAATATTATTTTCCATAAGAGTTCCTAAAACCTTCTCCTAAGCAGTTAAATCCTGTTATGGTAATAACAATGATAAGTCCTGTACATATTGCATACCAAGGTGCTGTAAAAATAGAATTCTGAGCTTCATTCAGCATCCACCCCCAGCTAGGGACAGGAGGCTGTATTCCAAGGCCAAGATAACTCATGCTTGATTCTGCCAATATAGCATTTGATATGCCAATTATTATGGAAGGAAATACAAGCGGAAAAACATTTGGATATATATGTACAAACAACAGACGAAAATGAGATGCTCCATAAACCAGATAGTTCTGAATGAATTCTGACTTTTTATACTGAAGGGTCCCTACCCTCACAATCCTTACATAACTAGGAATAAACATAATGCATAATGCTATAACAATTGTGTATTGACCATAATTCAAAACTGTCACAATAACTAAAGCTGTCAATATTCCAGGAAATGAAGAAAAAACATCTGCCAAGCGCATAATTATCTCATCAACAATTCCTCCAACATATCCAGAAATAAGTCCTATCACACTACCAATAAAAGTACTAACCGTAACAGTTACAAGCGCAACTAATAAAGTGAATCTAGCACCAACCATAAGGCGACTAAAAATATCTCGTCCTAAAGAATCTGTTCCTGCTAAATGATTAATACTTGGAGGAAGGTTTCTGGAATAAACATTCATTTCTGAAATCTTATAGGGAGTAAAAAATACACTTACAAAGGCAAGAGAAAATACAATACAAATTAAGAATAGTCCAACAACAAGATTAAAAGATATTTTTTTCATAGCACATTTAAGGTCTCAATCGAATTCTTGGATCAATAAGCTGAATGAATACATCAACAATAAAATTAACAAATACAATCGTTGAAGCTATATAAAGAACAATAGTCTGTGTAAGAGGAAAATCTCTAGAAGTTACAGAAGAAATAAGGAGACGTCCAATTCCTGAGATTGAAAAAACCTGTTCTACAATAATTGAGCCTGAAAATATACTGCCAGTTATCATTCCTATCAAAGGAATTACCGATACGAAAGAATTCTTTAATACGTGGCAGAATAAAATGCGAAGCTCTGAATTTCCCTTGCTTCTTGCAGTCCTTATATAAGGTCTTGAATATTCTTCAATAACAGATGAACTTAAATATTTTACAAGTACTGAGATTTGTGGAAGAGCTATTGCTAAAGCAGGGAAAAAAAATTTAAATCCATTGTATTCACCCGGAATGAAAACGTGTAAAGACAAACCAAAACACCATATAATCAGAATGCTAAGAAAAAATCCAGGTATAGATATTCCCAGCATAGAAAAGATATTTATTATCGGATGAATCAGACCGGACTTTCTATAGCCTGATAAAATTCCCAAAGGAATTCCAAGAATAGCTACCATAAAAAAAGAAGTCATACCTAAAATAAAAGTTAGCGTAATGCGTCCATGAATTAATTCAGAAACATTTTTTCGGTATTTTAAAGATACTCCAAAGTCTCCAATAAAAGTGCCTCTCACCCAATTTGCATATTGAACTAACAAAGGTTTATCAGTTCCAAGCTCAGTCCGTAAAGATTCTAATTTTTCAGGAGATGATTCTGTTCCTAAAATAAGCATTGCCGGATCACCTGGAATAACATGAAAGGCAGAAAATACAGCAAGAGAAACAAGAAATAATGTCAGAAACAAAATCACAGCCTTTTTTATGATATAAACCACAATAAATAATCCTAAATGAAACTATTTTGACTGCATGATATAAACTCCATCCCATACATCAGGGAGACCATTTGTAATGAACTGTTTACATCGTTCCATAAAAACTTTAGATGACTCATCTTTTGGATAACATTTCGCAGCCTGCTCAAAATAGTTATAGGCCTTTCGTAAATCATCAAGATCTTTTTTCTCTTCTGGCGTATCTCTTCCATTTAAATAAAGATTTATTCCAGCATTAAAGATTTCTGCGGCCTCAATCTGCTCAGGAGGTAACTCACTCTTTAAGCCTAAAATGTTATACAGCTGAACAGGTTTTTTAACGTTTATAACCTGAACGCAGTCAAAGTTTCTAGCAACCAAAAGACCTGATTTTTCACCGCTATCGGCAG
Organism: Treponema sp.; assembly: GCA_024699235.1. Lineage (GTDB taxonomy): Bacteria > Spirochaetota > Spirochaetia > Treponematales > Treponemataceae > Treponema_D. The sequence continues at coordinate 24,963 of JAILPY010000050.1, forward strand.
CCTTCCATGTGCTTTCAGAACACATAATCCAAGAACCATACACCTTATTTGTGCCTTCTAGACGGGAAGCGAGGTTTACATTATTTCCCATAATCGTATAGTTCAATTTCTTTTCAGTTCCCATGTTCCCGACGACCATATCTCCTGAATTAATGCCAACACGAGACTCTAGCCTCATAGGAATATCATGGTCAGAATCGAAATGCTTTGCATTATACTCATCTTCAACCTGCTTCATGCGGATACCTGCAACACAAGCATTAAATGCATTAAAAGGATCGTCAATAGGAGCTCCAAAGAAAGAAACAATTTCATCTCCTACATATTTATCAATTGTCCCCTTACTCTCCATAATGGCATCACTAAGTTTTCCTAAATATTCATTTAGAATAGCAACAAGCCGAACAGCGCCATTACTTTCACCTTCTTCATTGTTTATCATTTCTGTAAATCCTGAAAATTTACGTACGTCACTAAATAAAGCCGTAATATTCTTATTTACACCACCTAACCCCAGGCGAGAAGGATCCTTTACAATTTGGTTTACAACTTCCGGAGCAACATAAGCATCAAAACCTCGCCTAAGGGTACTACGGTCTTTTTCTACAGCAATAAAATTTAAAACAAGGTTAGTTATATATGCAAAGACAACAAAAACAACAGTACTGAATAAAGGTATATATATGTTAAACAATATCATAAGGGCAACAGAAAATACCACAGGTGTAACTAGATAAACAAGTGAAAATACATTTCTTTTTCCATTTGACATTTTTTTTGTTAAAACAACAGTAGCAATAGTAAGGATAAAAGAAAAAATAAGATTTATCCATAAAGGCAGAGGTCGTATAAAATCCTGCTGCAAAATTGTATTTACAACATTTGCATGAGTTCCAAGGTTTGGATAACGTCTTTCAAAAGGAGTTACACCCAAATCTGTACTGGCAGTAGCAGTATTTCCTAAAATACAAAATGACCCCTCAAGTTTTTTCTTTAATTCATCATAGTAATCTCTGAATAATGAATAATCATAATCTAGTCCATCAAAAAACTGGGATATCTCTGCCTGGATTCCTTGTATTGTTTCAGAGTTTTCCCCGTTATCATAATGAGCAAATTCTTCAATAAGAGGCTGCTTAAAAGAGGCTTCTACATAAGTTCTTAAACCTTCATAAAACTTATTGCGCATCTCAAAATATTCGTTATATATTTCTTCAGAAAGCTTTCCTGCCTCAATAGAATCCGTTAACAATGACTGCATTGAAGAAGGTAAATTTCTATATAAGGCATCAGAAACAGCAGCTTTTACAGGCATTCCTTTTTCATCATATCCGTTACAGACAGCAAGCATTGCAGAAACAGAAGACTTTATCTGTCCATACAGAGACAGCAAATCCATAGCCTGCTGATAATACGGCAATGCATACCCATTTTCATCAACCATCTGATATTTTGTAATATTCGAAAGATTTCGCACAATACGCTCTTCCGCCCTATCTAATTCATAAACATAAGCAAAAGAAACATGATTTCTAAAACTATTAATATAATTCTTTTTTAACCAGTTTATATGCATGCATCCGTTAGCATCAAGCGGGATTCTTATATCAACAAGTTTTTCTTTGCCAGGCAGTTTTGCATCCCTCAAGATTAGAGAATTAAGAGTCCGTTCCACTGACTGGACTCCTAAATAAGAAAGGAGAGGTGCAAATGACAGCTGAGGAGCATACAAATTTTCTTCTGCTGATTTAGACTGATAGATTCCGTTTTCTAAAGTCCACATAAATTTCTTTTCTGGATCAAGATGCGAAAGGAGTTCAATGCGTCTTCGAGTACCGTCTTTATCTACAATAACGTTAGTTACTCCTATTCCAGATGAAACCTTAAGGAAATCTAGCCTAACAGGATAAAACCCTCTATAAGAATCCTGCTCTTTCTGAGACAAGGAGTTTCCTTTTTCTATCAGACCATTATCATCTTTTACCTGTGAAAGCAAAAAACGACTTGCAGCATAATCACGAGAATTCATAAACTGAACCTGCTCTTCTGTAACTTCAGAAACATTATCAAAGCTATCATAAGAATCAAGTTCATGGGGCATGCCGACATTAACAGTCATCCATGCATTACCAAAAAACTGCAATGCCCTTGCAAAATAATCATCATTATCGCGAGACATTAAATTAGTAGAAGATTTTATTTCATCTATTGCAGGATTTACATAATCATCAACAAGCATCTGCGAAATTCCATGAAGTTCATCAGAAGAATAAGAACCAGAAACAGCAGCATCTGCAAACTGAGATATAACGCTTTCGATATTTACTTTTGCAGAACTTATGCTTTCTTCTACTTCTTGCTGAGCATCAGGGACAAGAGCTTTTACAGACTTCTGCAAATACTCAATATCGAAAACCATGTTGTATGCACCAAATTCTCTTGCCCTAATAAGCATATCCGCAATGATATCTCTATTCCAAGGCCATACGCCTATGTCATCAAGAGACAAGTCATCAATATCTATTAACATTATTTTGTCACTTTCTTCTATAGAGTGACCTCTGCCTAATAAAAAGTCATAAATACGGTAATCTATTTTCGTAAATACACTGAAAAAAGCTCCTATTGAACACATTACAAACAAAAAAACAAGAACTATAATATCTAAATTTTTTAAGAAAAATAATCTTTTCGTACCTTTTTTCATGACATAAAACCTCTAATATGTTATTATAATGTATAATAGTATAAAAGACTATCAGCAAGAACTAAAAACACTTGCTTTTTTTTGATTTAAGATTAATACGTAAAAGAAGGGCTGTACAAGTAAAAGAAAAACAGTTTTTTAGGATAGAATTAAATACATTCATCCCTAAAATTCGACGTTTATCCCTAATTTATTGACAGAAATGCTTCTTCCTCGTACAATTTTCAGTCAGAAAGTCAAACAGTAAAAAAAGGAGTCCAAGTGTGAAACGCTTAACTATTTTTTTGGCATTATTTGTGCTAGCAGTACAGATAAACGCTCAAATAGCGGGAAAACTTACACAGATTATCAATACAGAAGAAGCCACCTATGGGCAGGCAAGTTACATGACAGCAGTTGCAGTAGGAATGGCCCTAGAAACAGACTCTTACGAAACTTGTTTCGACATATTAAAAGATGAAAACTTAATAGCAGGAAATCATTCATTAAAAGATTCAATTACTGCAAAAAATTTTGCAGACATGCTTAGTAAAACATGGAATATAAACAACAGCATTTTCTATCGCATAACAAAACATCCTCGCTATGCATTTAAGCAAATGAAAGCAGCAGGCGTAATACCTTCAAATTATTATCCAAACAGAATTTTAACAGGTACTGAAATGCTGAATATAATTACGCTGTCACTTGAAAAATTTAATATAGATGGGAGAAACTAGTTTATGAACTTCTTAAAAAAATATATAAGTCATAGTATTTTCTTACTCATCTCTACAATTTCATGCATATACGCAATTGATATAGAATATGGAGGACTATCAACCTCAACGCTATCTGCAGAAGGAGACAGCATAGAAGCATCTGCAAAAACTAATTTGAACACAAAGGCAAGAGAAGACCTTACAGGATGGATCAGATTTCCTATTACGAAGAATGAAAAACTTCGCTTTGCAGGACAAGCCACTATTTCTACGACATATTTACAGAGATATAAACAGGCCAGAGAAAATAAAATAGGCATAGATTTAGACCTGTTTAAGATTTCATACATTGAAAAAACAGGAGAAGATTCAACAAGTTCAGTTTCATTCGGTCGCTTTGGATACAGTCACCTGACAAATGTTGTATTTTCACAGAACAATGACGGCATACTTTTCCGATATGACTCACCAAAGGTCAAACTTGGATTATACGGAGGATACACAGGTCTTTTAAACCAGCAAAACGTCAAGATCCTAAATGAAGACGGGGATAACTACCGTAAAATAGATGAAGACCTAAAATGGTACGAACATTTATACGAATGGGCAGACCCTTACGTTACGACATCCGTTGTCATGTCCTTTCCATACCTTTTCCTTAACCAAACAGTCGCCTTTGAAATTTCAAGTTTCATGGGAACAAAAGGTCCTGCCTATGACGACATAGAACTTGAATATAACCGTTATTATGCAACATTAAGTTTTTCAGGACCGCTTGCTCAAAGAGTGTCGTATGCAATTGCAACAACAATGTTCACTGAAAAATTCAATCATTTAGGTAACTTGACACAGTTATCCTTTTATTACCAAACAGACTTTAAGAATGCTTTAATATCACTAGCAGGAGTTTATGCATCAGGAAATGGAAACGGTCCTTTTAGCAGATTTATGGCATTTACAAGTTCTTCTGCAACCTATGCATTGGATGCACCTGAATACTCTGGACTGGTAAAAATAGGGACTTCTGTTTCATTAAAGCCTTTGCCAAACCTTTATACATCAGCAGGTGCTGATGTTGTATTCTTATGTCCTAACAATACAATAGAACATGACGGATGGCAGTGGAATGCGGTAGCAAAATTACAATGTACAAATGATTTTTCAATCACTTTAACAGAATATCGCTATTACAGCAATGATTCAACAAGAGATAACGGTGGGGCATCATTAAAGGTGTCTCTTTCATTCTAACATAAACGGAGGAATTTTATGAGAAAGAATTTTAAATCAGCTTTGGCTGCTATTTTTATAATGGCAGCAGGATGGTCAGTTTTTGCAGCAAGTTCTGGCATAACAGCGAAAATAACAGCCCTCACAGGAAATGTTCAGACTTTAACAAAAGGTTCAGAGGACTGGAAAGATGCAAAAATTGGAGACATATTGCAAGAAGGGTCTATGATTACAACAGGTTTCAATTCAAACGTTACCTTAAACATAGACGGTTCAGTATGTACATTGCAACCGCTTACAAGACTTTCACTTGAACAGTTAGCACAAAAAGAAGTTTCGCAAAACGGTTCCAATAAAACTGTTACAAAAACTTCTGTTTATATTGATACAGGAAAGGCAACATTTAAAGTAAATTCCAATGCTAAAAAATTAAATGACTTTAAAGTCCACTCTCCTGCTTCAACAGCTTCGGTTCGAGGAACAGAATTCACAGTATATGCAAACGGATCCATAGAGACAACAGAAGGTCTTGTTGCTGTTTCCAGTGGAGGAACAAGAGCATCTTTTAATACGCCATCGAAACGAGAAGAATATTTCGTTTCTCCTGATAAAAAGGTTTCTGTATTCACATCTACAAGCAATGTAGGAGGAAGTTCTTCAGGAATGCCAGTCTATCAGGGAGAAAAGGTTCATCTTGATCCAAATACATCAACACTTCAAAGTCCAGCAGTAAGGCAACGAGAAGAACTAACAGATGTAGGAAGCAGTACAGTCTCACTTGCAAATACTGAAATGGAAGCAGGCACCGCAACAACTCCATTTGAAGCAGCACCTGTTCTTGCAGAAGAAGAAATTACATCAACATCAACATCAACAGCAACATCAACAGCAACATCAACAGCAACAGCAACATCAACATCAACATCAACAGCAACAGCAACATCAACAGCAACAGCA
>JAILPY010000067.1 GCA_024699235.1 Treponema sp.
AGAAATGATCCGCCATTCCGGCATACAGACTTCCGGTCATCCGATAGAGCAGTGCCCACTTTATCCCCATCATACCTGCCAGAATAATGTATCCTATGCCAAGTGCGATGAAGGAGCCTATGTTAATATCACCGTCTATCAAGTTATGTAGGGGAGTTACGATATGCCATAGTCCAAATAAAAAAGCCTGGAATAACAGAGCGTATTTCGAAGAATGCTCGATACTTGTCATCTGATAAAAGAGTCCCCGGAATGTACCTTCCTCCATGATTACATTTATGATGTTGAAGAAAATGCACAGCAATATATATCTGATTCCAGTTTGAACGGCAGCTTCCCCGGTCAAAGAAAAGCCAGATGTAAATATTCCAAATCCAATGTCATGCCCCTGACTCTTAAGGATGATTATCTCCACACTGTATGAAATGGCGAACGAGCAAATTGCAATCAACAATCCTATGCCGGAGTTTTTTATAAATCCGCTCTTAGCAAATCCGATATCCGCCAATTTCCAATTAAGGCATCTCAGCACTGCGAGAATAACGAAGATTCCAAAAAACTTGTTAATGAAGTTTTCCCCAAATAGCGTTTCATCCATTCTGAGGACTATAGCCTCAAATCCATGAACAAGTATCAGGATTGCAAATATTACCCAGCAGGATATAACAGCATTTTTTCTTATTCTGTCTTTCATTTATTAATTTCTCCTTATCAGTGTTTTTCATATTCTTCTTTTAATATAGAAAATACGAGTGCTTTCTTTTTCTGCAAACTTAGAAACATAATTTTTATTTCTGAAGATAAGATATGCATTTTCCGCATAAGAAGTGTAATCTATCATGGAGTCTGTTGATGTTTTGATTCCGCTTGCTTTTACATTTCCGGCTTAAGAATGTAAAATTACTCATACTGTTTTCTCTATAAAAAATTATAGAAGCATTATACCATACAAAGTGCCAATCATACAGAGATTATAGACAATAACCGGAGCAAATAACGACACATTTAGTTCTTATTTTAGTCTGGCTATCTCTTTTTAGGCTTCTGCCTGGGAAATTTCTGGCATTTTTATTCAAGAATCTTAACACGCGAAGATCTATAGGAATAGTTTAGCATGGGATTAGCAGTTTGTCATTTGCAAAGAAATGAGAGAAAAGAACTTTACTAAAGACTTAGAGAATTCCTGGAAACTAGGGAAGAAGCTTAGAAATGCTTTCGCAACTCTTTAATAAAGATTTCTACAAGTGATGAATGCGGAAGTCCACGTTTCCATGCCGGCACTATATCCTCCTAATCTCCACCTTTACAAAAATCACAGCAAGGGTAAAAGCAATCAAGTCACTGATTAAGGCTGACCAAAGCATTGTTACAATATTTTTGCAACAGGACAATCATAAGTTTTCCACTATCTGTTGTCTGATTGAAGAATCAATACTTATTGGTAAAGACATTTATCCTCCCCCTTTAACTAAAAATAAAGGGGTTTGCTGTGCTAAGTGTCGAGTTTAGAGAAATCAATCATATATCAGTCCTAATATTCAGCATAATCACTAGCAAATTGCTCGCCGAATTGTTTTTCATAAAAACCTCCTGTCTTTTAGTAAAAATATAAAAGGCAGGTTTCTCAAATTTTGAGAATAATAAATGTTATACTGAAAATATGAGCCAATGACCATAAGCTTATTCCTGGATAAAACAGAACTTTTGAGAATTATGCAATAAGAAATTTTTTAGGAGACATGATTATGAAAAACGCTTTATACATTCACGGCTTTATGGGAAATCCAGAAGGTGGAACTTTTGAAACACTAAAAAAGACTCTAACAAACTGGAACATTCATTCAATCCCGTTTCCAGATTTGCATACTGATGTTAAAAAAACTCAGTGCCTTATCAGGGACTTTTGTAAGACAAAAAAAATTGATGTTTTAATTGGAGCCTCTCTTGGAGCTTTTTATGTTCTTCAGTATGAAGACATAATAGACAAAATTGTTATAAATCCTTGTTTATATCCTTCTATTGAGATTCCTAAACTAAAGGACAGGACAACTGGTAATCCCATAATTCTTTCAGATAAAGTACTGGCGGATTTTCGTAAGATGGAAAAATATGAAAATATTCCAGAAGAACAAAAAGTCAGAAGCTTCGGCATTTTTGCAAAGGATGATGAATTATTTCATTTCAAAGATTCCTTCGATAAATTATTTTATTACAAGAAATGCTACTATCCAAACAGCATTTTAATAAGCGGGCATCACAGTATTGAAGAAGAATATTTGGCTGATGGATTAAAGCAGGCAGAAAAATATCTTGCCGACAGAGCACAAACACGTGCTGCTGTAGAAGATATCTATCGGTTGATAAAATCAAAAAAGGAAGCAGAAGAAAAGGCCAAAACTTTTAATATAGATTTACCAGAACTCACAGAAAAAGTCCTGAACAAGGTTTCAGAAGATGAATATTATTCGTATGCTAAAGCCTTAAAAGAATTGTTTGATTCCTTTGCAATAATTGATGAATTTGACAATATGCTCAT
>JAILPY010000074.1 GCA_024699235.1 Treponema sp.
ATTAATAATTACATTATATAATAAATGTTTAGCGAGGAGTACTTAATGAAAAGTATAAGAATAAAAATCCAACTAGCTGTTATAGGAATTCTTTGTGTTACTACAGGATTTCAGAGTATTTTTTCATTTAGGCAAGCAAAAAAATCCATGCAACTATCTGTTAATGAGACTCTAAATATCGTTACTTCAAAAGCAGAACAGCAGATTACAGATCTAAACGAAACATACCTAACTATGTTACGTTCAATGGCCTTACTGCCAGTTTTTTCTTCTAAAGAAATAACTCTTGAAGATAAATGTTCTCAACTTATAACTTTAGCAAAATCAGATCCAGAAAAATATGTAAACATAGCCTTTTATGATAAAGAGGGCTTTACAATTTACGGTGACGGTTCAAAGGTTAACTTTGCAGACATGGATTATGTAAAGCAAACTCTTGCAGGAAAAGAAGTTGTAACAGATCCTATTATATGGTCATCAGCAGAAATGGAAGGGAGGACAGAAGACGGTTCTAAGATTGAAGACGAAGCTATTCAAATACTATTAGTATATTCAGTTCCTGTTTACAGCGGAAATCAAATAATAGGAGCTCTCGTTGCCCTAATAAACGGTAATAGTTTTGCAGATATTTCCAGGGGAATTGATATGGGAGAAGGACATCATCCAGCAATTATAGCACAGCAATCAGGGGATATTTTTGGATACGCAAAAAATGAAGGTGACAGTTACATAAATCTCTTAGAATTTTATAAATCCAATGAATTTTCTTCAGAGAAAGCAAAATTACAGAAAGGCAATGTCAACAGTTATATAACAATGTATCCAGGCACAAAAAACAAGACAATAGTTATGTATTCTCCTATAAAAGGACGAGACTGGTCAATTATGGCTGCAGTACCATTTAATTTTTATTTTGGACATTTAAAGCAGCTTATGTCATTGTCAGTGATAAGTCTGATACTATCTATCGTGCTTTCTTTAGTTGTATTGATTCCTATAATTCATGTAATTGTAAAGCCTCTAAAAACTGTAAGTCACTCAATTAATGAAATTGCAAGCGGAAATGCAGACCTAACAAAAAGAATTGAAATAAAATCAAAAGATGAAGTTGGTTCTGTTGTTGAAGGATTTAATCAATTTACAACAAAACTTCAAAAGATTCTCTATAATATTAAAAACTCTCAGAAAAACCTTGAAACTGTCGGTGCAGCAATGGACTCTAGCACTCAAGACACAAGCGATTCTATAACAGAAATAATTACTAACATTGGAAAAATACACAGTCAGATTGAAAATCAGAGTCAAAGCGTTAACCAAACAGCAAGCGCAGTAAATCAAATAGCTTCAAACATTGCATCTCTAGAACATTTAATCGACAATCAGGCCAGCGGAGTTGTAGCAGCATCTTCAGCAGTTGAAGAAATGATGGAAAATATAGAATCAGTAAACCATTCTGTAGAACAGATGGCAAAATCTTTTGACACGCTTCTCATCGATTCTCAAAATGGTTCCGCAAAGCAGGAAGATGTAAGCAATAAAGTTGGACAAATTGTAACTCAGTCTGAAATGCTCAGTGAAGCTAACCAAGTTATATCTAATATTGCAGAACAGACAAACCTTCTTGCCATGAATGCAGCAATAGAAGCAGCCCATGCAGGAGAAGCAGGAAAAGGATTCAGCGTAGTTGCAGATGAAATAAGAAAACTTTCAGAAACATCAACTGCTCAATCAAAAACAATAGGTGATCAGCTTTCTAGCATAAGAGATTCCATTGCTCAAGTTGTAAGTGCTTCAAATGAATCAAACAAGGCCTTTATTTCTGTTTCTGAAAAAATCAAAGAAACAGATGAAATTGTTAGACTCATAAAGGCTGCAATGGAAGAGCAAACTATCGGATCACAACAAATTAATCAATCCCTCCACGACATGAATGACAGCACCTCAGAAGTAAAAACTGCCAGTCACGAAATGTCAGAAGGAAATAAGCAGATTCTTGATGAAGTAAAAAATCTACAGGATAGTACTATAGTAATAAAGGAGAGCATGGAAGAAATGTCTGTTGGTGCAGAACGAATCAACATGACAGGAACAGGCTTGAAAGATATTTCATCAAAACTAAAAGAATCCATAGAACAAATTAGTGGTGAAGTAAAGCTTTTTAATGTCTAGTATTTATAGAAAAAGGAATGTTTTTATTCAGTGGTATTTTCTGATTATATTGTAAATTTTAGTTTTAACATATTTTAAAAATTTATTTTCATAATGAGTTTTTTATGATAAACTATTTAGCATGAATATTATAGTAGATAAAGAAAATGCCACAAATTTAACAATTGATTTTATACTATAAAGAATAAATCATGAAGAGAAAACAAAAATATGCTATAATTGCATTAATTATGCTAATTCTTATCGTTTTTCCTGCAACTTCTCAAAATGCCACTTCACTCATGATTGCTGCAAAAAACGGAAATGACTGGCAAGTCATGAAGTTGCTAAATTCAGGCGTAGACATTCAGGAACGAGATTCAGAAGGATGGACAGCATTAATGTATGCAGTACGATATCAGCAAGACAGTCATATAGTAAAACTTCTCATTGATAACGGAGCTCATATACGAGTCCGTAATTCATATAATTTTACACCGCTTCTCATAGCTTCTCTTTATACAAAGAATCCAGACATTCTGGCAATGATGTTAAAAGACAGAAACGGCGCTGAAGAAGAAGTTTTTTATGCATTCATACTTTCAATTGTAAGTAATGAAGTAACTGATGACATACGGTATGAAAAAATCACACTTTTTTTTAATAAAGAAATTTCTATCAATGCCTTTTGGAATGGAATGACACCTCTAATGTATGCATGTAAATATTGTTCAACAACTGCCATAATAAAACAACTGATTGATAACGGAGCCTTAACTTCTGTACGAGATAAAGAAGGAAAGACTGCATTTGATTATGCTCAGGAAAATCAATCGTTATTACATGATGAAATATACTGGTCTTTGACAACTAACAGGAATGCAAAATGAGAATAACCGGAGGAACGTTAAAAGGAAGAATTACAGAAACTCCTAATGGGAAAATGGCTATTCGTCCTGCTATGGACAAAATGAGGGAATCTGTATTTAATATAATAGGATCTAAACTTGAAGGTAAATCTTTTTTAGATTTATTTTCCGGTTCAGGAACAATAGCCCTTGAAGCAGTTTCGCATGGAGCGACTCAAGTAAGTCTATGTGAAATGGATAGGTCAAAGGCTAAAATTGTTTTTAAGAATGTTGCAATGTCAGAAGAAGTTGGCGTTCGCATAGAATGTCATTTTATGGCTGTAGAACTGTATCTTAAAAGATGTAAAACTCAGTTTGACTACGTATTTCTGGATCCACCTTTCCCATACAAATACAGAAAGGATCTTTTGCAAACCATTTCTGAACGAAAATTAATTAATGAAAATGGAAATGTAATTATACATTATCCAAAAGAAGATCCTTTGCCAGATTCTATTGGCGATCTTGAACGAATAGACCATAGAATATATGGAAGGTCTCTTGTCGATTTTTATACATTTAAAAACTTGACAAATAATTAATATAAGTTAAAATTAGATGCATGTAACGAGTATAAGGTACTTTAATGGAAGATGATTTAAAAAAGCAAATTGATAGTAAACAGGGACATGATGGTTTCATAAAAGTTTCTGATCAGCCAGTTGGTGATCTTTCTGCACAGCAACGTGTTGTTTTAAATCGAAAAGCTAATGCTCTTTTTAATGATGGAAAAATTGATATGGCAGAGCGAATTTTCATTACTACTGGATATTCAGATGGTTTGACAAGAGTTGGAGATGTTTATGCCCAAAGGAATGACTACCTAAAGGCATTAAAACTATACCTTTTAGCTCATAATAAAAGAAAATCTGAACCACTTATAGAAAAATTGTCTTCAGTGGTTTCTGCAATGTTAAAATAATGGAGTAAAAATGGCAGAAATTAAAAGTTTTCAAAATTCAACAGACGAGGTTTTCCCTCAAGAATTAGAGTCTATGACTCAGGATCCTACAGATTCAGGTACAGCAAATAAAATTAGTGAAATATCAAAGAAAGGTTATTCTTTTTTAAAAGAAAATCGTGTTGACGATGCAATTGATGCTTTTTCTAAAATCTTATCTATAGAAGATAATAACAATTATGCTCTTGTCGGATTAGGAGACAGTGAAAGAAAACGCAACCATTTTAAGGAAGCTATTGATTATTATTCTAAATGTCTTTCCGTTCATCCTGGTAATAATTATGCATTGTTTGGTCTAGCAGATTGTTATAAAGCTTTAAACCAATACCACAAGGCCATTGAAATTTGGGAGCAATATCTAATTCATGATGATAGAAACATTACTGTCCTTACAAGAGTTGCTGATGCCTATAGAAAAGTAAAAGATTTTAAGAAATCAAAGCAACTATATATTCAGGTATTAGAAATGGAAGAAAACAATGCCTATGCACTCATAGGATTGGGACATCTTCATTATGATTTTAAAGAATATAAGGATGCACTCTACTACTGGACAAAAATGCTTGATGTAAATCCAGAAAATGTAGATATCAGAGTACTTACATCCATAGGTAACTGTCATAGAAAACTTAAGACTTTTGACAAGGGTGTCATTTATTTTGAAAAGGCATTACAGAAAGATCCCGATAACTTTTATGCACTGTTCGGCATGGCAGACTGTTACAGAGGCATGAATCAGCAATTTCGTTCTATTGAATACTGGAATAAAATCCTTGAATTGGATCCACATAATAAAGTAATCCTTACTCGCGCAGGCGATGCTTACCGCAATACAGGAGATTATGCCACAGCTACATCATATTACAATCGTGCGATGGATATAGACTTTGACATTTATGCGGCTCTTGGACTTGCATTGATCTGTAAAGGAGAAGGAAAATACGAAGAAGCCATAGAAAGACTTTCAAGACTTATTCGTGATGACCAGAAGAATTATAGATTATATATAGATCTTGCAGACTGTTATATAAAGCTTAATCAAAAGCAAAAAGCAATAGAAGTATTACAAAGCTTTCAAAAACTCAATATACGAAGTCAAGCTATCAATGACATGCTTGAAAAACTTCAGAATGGAAAACCTTTGTTTTAATCACCCATGAATGACAAATTGTACCTCACAGGTTTATTTCCTGAGGAGATATGTGAAAAACTTAATTTTTCTCAAAAATTCAGAGGAAAACAGATTTTCCAATGGATAAGTAAAGGTATTTCTTCTTTTGAAGACATGACAAATATAGATAAAAATACAAGAACTTATCTTTCTGAACATGCAGTTCTCTATTCGTCTTCTGTTACAAAAATTCTCAAGGATCCTGATGGAACGATGAAACTTCAGATTACTCTAAATGATGGCTGTGCTGTAGAAACAGTTCTCTTGACAGACAGGGAACAAAGAAAGACAGCATGCGTAAGCTGTCAAGCAGGCTGTGCTATGGGATGCAAATTCTGTCAGACGGGTCAATTAGGTTTAAAAAGGAACCTTACTCCAGGAGAAATTGTTGAAGAGTTCTTATTTCTTGAAAAAGAAGCAGGACAATTAGATAATATAGTATTCATGGGAATGGGGGAACCTTTACAGAATCTAGATTCTATTAGAAAAGCAGTTTCCATCCTTACAGATAAAGAAGGAAGAAACTTAAGTTCCAGAAGAATAACCCTAAGCACATGTGGTCTCATAAAAGGAATTTATGACCTTGCTGATAATGGACCGCAAATGAGACTTGCCGTTTCGTTAACAACAGCTGATGAAAAATTGAGGGAAGAATTAATGCCTGTGGCAAAAGGAAATTCATTAAAAGAACTGCACGATGCAATTGCATATTACATAAAAAAAACAGGCAAACGAGTTACCTTAGAAGCTGCATTATTATCAGAACAGAATACAAGCAGAGAAAGCGCAAAAGAACTAATTTCCTTTACAAAAGACCTTGATGTGTATATAAATCTCATTCCATGGAATCCTGTTCCAACACTTCCGTTTAAGACACCAACAAATAATGAAGTAACAGAATTTTTGCAGATATTAGAAAAGGCCAGACTAAATGTAAATTTAAGGACAAGACGCGGAGTAAAAATAGGCGGTGCATGCGGTCAACTTGGAAAAACTGATTAAAATAATGCAAATTTAATTTAAGACTAAATAAATAACTAAAAATACTCCAATCGAACTTTTTATTATACAAAGAATTATCAAATTTTCTATTGATAAAAAAACAATACCATTATATACTGATATATAACGAGATTTTCAGGAGTAAATTTATGCAGAAAAAAATTTATGTAACAGGAATGGATGATGATGCAGTTGCTGCAAAAGTTGCAGGTGCTGTAAAAGGAGTTGCAAGCGTTACAAACGTAGAGGCAAATGTAGCAAAGTGTCAAGTTTGCGTCGATTTTGATGATGCCGGAGTTGAAGCTGCAATAAACGATGCAATCTCTTCTGCTGGTGTAGTAGTTCTTGCATAAACTCATGTAGCATATATGAAGATAGTAATTCTTGACGGTAATGCACTTAATCCTGGAGACTTATCATGGTCACCTCTTGAAAAGTTTGGTTCTGTTACAGTATATCCAAGAACCAAGCCAGAAGAAATTATTTCTCGTATAGGTGATAGTGATATAGTTCTTTTGAATAAGATAAATATAACAGAAGAAATTCTATCTCACTGCCCTTCTCTAAAATACATTGGAGTTCAGGCAACAGGATATAATGTTATAGATCTTGAAGCATGCCGTCGACACAAAGTTACAGTAACAAATGTTCCGTCATACAGTACTGCTGGTGTAGCACAATTAGTATTTGCTTTTATAAATGAATTTGCCTGTCACGTTCAATTA
Organism: Treponema sp.; assembly: GCA_024699235.1. Taxonomy (GTDB): domain Bacteria; phylum Spirochaetota; class Spirochaetia; order Treponematales; family Treponemataceae; genus Treponema_D. The sequence continues at coordinate 6,916 of JAILPY010000074.1, forward strand.
CATTCTGACAGCGTTATGAATGGAGACTGGGTCAATTCACCAGATTTCTGTTACTGGAAAACTCCTCTTATGGAAATGGACGGTAAGACAATTGGTATTTTTGGATATGGAAGCATTGGCAGTCGAGTTGCAAGAATTGCAGAAGCTTATGGAATGAATGTACAGGTATGTACAAGGACTCCAAAACCAGAAATCGTAAATCCAGTTGATTTTGAAACAATGTTAAAAACTTCAGATATTGTAACTCTTCATACTCCTCTTACTCCACAAACAAAAAATATTATTAATGAACAAACACTTTCATTAATGAAAAAGAATGCAATACTAATTAATACAGCCAGAGGAGCTCTTGTAGATGAAACTGCAGTAAGAAAGGCTCTTGATGCAAAAAAAATTGCAGGATATGCAGCTGACGTTGTAAGTTCAGAACCAATGTTAAAAGACAGTCCTCTTTTAAATGCTCCAAATTGTTTTATCACACCACATATCGCATGGGCTGCAATAGAAACGCGACAAAGACTCCTTTCTGTTGTAATAAACAATATTAAGGCATTTTTAGATGGTAAGCCTCAGAATGTCGTAAACTGAATCTGAAAAAAAACAATAAAAACATATTGAATAATTTAGCAACACTAAATATACTTTAGTAAAAATGAACTAAATGACGAGGTATTGCTATGGGAAAGACGATTGCACAAAAAATATTTGAAGCACATCTGGTTGAAAAGCCCTTTGAAGGAACAAATATTTTAAAACTAGATCGTGTATTCTGCCATGAAATCACAACTCCAATTGCCATCAATGACTTAATTGAACGTGGCAAAGACAGAGTATTTGATAACACTAAAATCAAGGCAGTAATTGACCATGTTACACCAGCAAAGGATTCAAAATGTGCTATGCAGGAAAAGATTCTTCGCGACTGGGCAAACAGAAACTCAATAAATGATTTCTTTGATATTGGTGCAAACGGAGTATGCCATGCAATATTCCCTGAAAAAGGTTTTGTGCGTCCAGGATTCACAGTCATCATGGGTGACAGTCACACATGTACACATGGAGCTTTCGGAGCTTTTGCCGCCGGCGTAGGAACAACAGACCTAGAAGTAGGTATTTTAAAGGGAGTATGTTCTTTCAGAGAACCTAAGGCCATAAAATTTGTTTTGAATGGAAAACTTAAAGAAGGTGTATATGCTAAAGACGTTATACTTTTCCTTATTGGTCAGATTGGTGTAAATGGAGCAACTAACTGTGTAGCAGAATTTACAGGACCTATTGTAGATAATTTTTCTATGGAAGAACGAATGACAATTTGTAACATGGCTGTTGAAGCAGGTGCTACAAGTGGAATTTGTTTTCCTGACATGAAAACAGTAGACTATTTATGGCCTTTTATAAAAGATGAATATAAAACTAAAGAAGACGCTTTGAAAGATTATAGTAAATGGCATGATGATGAAGACGCAACTTATGAAAAAGTTTATACTTTTGACTTGTCAAATCTTGTTCCTGTATGTACAATAAATTATAAGCCTGATCAGATAAAAAATGTTTCTGATATGAAAGACACTCATGTCGATCAGGTTTACATAGGTAGCTGTACAAATGGACGCATTTCTGATTTAAGAGTCGCAGCAGCAATCTTAAAAGGTCATCATATTGCAAAAGGTGTACGAGGAATTGTTTCTCCTGCAACTCCTAAGATTTACAAGATGGCTCTTGAAGAGGGACTTATTGACATATTCATGGAAGCAGGTTTTTGCGTAACAAACCCAACGTGTGGAGCTTGTCTAGGAATGAGCAATGGAGTTCTTGCAGAAGGGGAAGTATGTGCATCCACAACGAATCGTAATTTTAATGGAAGAATGGGAAAAGGTGGTATGGTACATTTAATGAGTCCAGCAACCGCTGCTGCAACTGCAATAAGTGGAACTATAACAAATTCAGTCTTTTTCAAAGGCTAAATAAAAACTTTAGTAAAGAGGGAAAAAATGAAACAGTTTGGTGGAGAAGTTCTTTTTCTTGACCGCTCAGACATTAACACTGACGAAATTATTCCTGCAAAGTATCTTACAGAGAATACTAAACAGGCACTGAAACCTTATCTTCTTGAAGATTTAAAACTGGATGGTTTTAATCCAAAGACAGATGTTTCAGGTAAGAAGGTAATAATTACAAGAGAAAATTTCGGTTGTGGTTCCAGCCGTGAACATGCACCATGGGCACTGGAAGTTAATGGGATTTACTGTGTTATTGCAGTAAATTTCGCTAGAATTTTCAGACAGAATATGTATAATTGTGGACTTCTCGCTCTCGATATGCCAAAAAAAGATATTGATGATATGTTCCGTTCTTTTGCAACAAAAGATACTACATGTAAAATTGAACAAAAAGAAGATGGAACTTGGAAAGTCAAACTTATTGCAGGTTCCCTTTCAACCAGTTATCCGTTTAAGCTTGAAGGTTTTGAAAAAGCCCTCATTGAAAATGAAGGATGGATTGGTTATGCAGATAAAAAATATTAATAGGTAATAGAAAGAAAAAGCCCGAACAGTATATACCGTTCGGGTTTTTTATATATTTAATTTTAATATGTTTAAATCCCTATCTTTGTCCTGATAATTCAATATATATTTGATCTGCAAGTCCAAAATGAGCATTCTTTGTAAGAGATTCTGCGTAATTATCATACATCATATCTTCATACATATCACGTGCATAATTATTATCATCGCCTAGAAGAGAACTCTTTTGAACAGTCTTGCGTGCAGAAGAAAGCATCATTTTTACCAAATAATTTTCCAGTTCCATTGACTGTTCGTACAAATCAGACGTTTTATCAATTACAGGTTGCTTTCCTTTAGTTGATTTATAAGAAGCAGCCATTCCTTCAGGCTTTGAAACCTTATCTTTTTCACTTGTATAAGTTCCAGAAAAACCTTTTGTATAATCTCCGTTAAGACGATGATTAGTAGATATCTGACTAGAAGAAATTGATGGTATATTCTTATCAGCAGATTTTTTTGAGGATTGATTTCTCATCGAATTTACTAAATCTAAAAATTTATTCTGATCAGCGGTTGATTTTGCAGCATTGACAGAAGCTTTTGAATCTGTCAAATAATTAGTTCCTGCAAAACCATTAATGTTCTGAATATCCATCTATATTTTCCTCACCTTATTCTTAACGTTTCAAACTTACCGCAGTCTGAAGCATTGTATCACTAGTTTGTATAGCCTTTGAATTAAATTCATAAGCCCTTTGAGCAACAATCATCTGAACCATTTCATTT
>JAILPY010000092.1 GCA_024699235.1 Treponema sp.
GTGCTTGCTTTAACGTTCATGTCTGTTTGTGTCCTTTAAGAGTGAAACAAAAATAAATAGTATTATTGTAAGAATGATTAAGTAGGCAAGAAAGCCAGCCTGAATAAAAGATTTTTCTACATCTTTATAGAAGATGACTGCTAACATTCCTGTTACAAAGGTTAATGCTCCTATTATATAGAAGATAGTTCCGGCAATTTTTCCGATAGGGGCTTTTTCAAGGAATTTTTGGGATTTGAGATAGAAGGCTACGCCGCAGAACATTGCTCCCATTACCATAAAAACAATGCCGCTTGCCAGCACAAGAGTTGTATTCATGCCGTTAATATATCACAGAGTGAAATGTTTGTAAAAGAGCGTATTGTCTTAAGTTAATAGTGAATTTCAGCAAGTCAGTTTAAAAACTTAAAAAGCCTGCGTTTCATAGTCTGAGAAATGCTAATTTGTTATAAGCTATGTCAAAAATTCAACCGTTCATCCCTAAAATTAGACGTTTATCCCAGTTTTGTTGACAATCAAAAAAAACTGACTTATAAGTAAAGTGAGACATAAATAGATAATATGATACATGATTTTAAAGTTCCGAAAAAAAGTCAGGAGGTTATTATTATGATAAATGCAGGCATCTTTATTATAAAAAGAACAGTAAGAAATAGTAGTCATAATTTTATCTTTAAATGTGTACTTTTGCTTATATTTTCCCTGCTTTCAATAACCCTTTTTTCTTGTGCAGGTGGTGCTGGCGGCGGCAGTGGTGCCATTGAGGAAGGAACAGCTCTTTCCGTAAGCATTCCTGCTAGTGGAGTTAAGGCTCTTTATGAAAAAGATGAAATTGTAAGTTTTTCTGTTACAATAAGTTCTGATTCATATGCTTTTTCGAAAACAGCAAATAGGGGTGAAACGATACTGTTTTCGGATATTCCTGTTGATACTTACAGCGTAAAGGCCTATGGAAAGACTTCTGACGGCAATGTTGCCGCAAAAGCCGAGACTTCCGTAGTAATAAAGGCTGGTGAGACTACGTCTACAACGATAAATCTTATAAGGATAAACTATTATAGGGTAAGATTTCTTAAAAATGCAACTGCTGGTGATACCACTGAACTGGGAAGTCAGAATGTAACTGAAGGATATACCGCAGCAAAGCCTGCAGTCCCGACTGTCAGCGGAAAGATATTTTCTTTTTGGAGTACTTCTTCCGACAGTACTGTGGCAGAACCTTTTGATTTTAATACGCCGATAAGTGCAGAAACGTCTCTCTATGCAATATGGGATTCTGCAATTTATGACATTACATGGAACAGTGCCATAGAAACCTCTATAGTATTGCCGAATACATATGACTCAAATGAAGGACTTGCTCTGCCTGCCCTTGAATCCGATGGTTATACATTTAAAGGCTGGTACGAGGACGAAGCGTGCTCTGACTCAAAAAAAGTTACTTCTATAGCGGTTGGCACAAAGGGAGTAAAGACTTTCTGGGCAAAATGGACTGTAAATGTTACCTTTGACAAGTGTAATGGAGATGCCCCTCATGTTGTAGAGGTTGAGTATGGAAATACAGTTAGCATATTATCGTCAGCACCTTCTAAGACTGGTTTTTCTTTCGATGGCTGGTATACTGGAACTGTGGATGGTGATGGAACGGTAACTCTTTCTTCTACAGCCTATGACTTTACTGACAGTGGGGCTACTGTTACAGTACCGTTCATCCTTTATGCAAAATGGAAAGTGACAAGCTTTTTTGAGGGAACTCTTTCTCAATTTCTTGCTACTTCATTTGGCACCGGCAGTTCTCGTGAGAGTCCGTGTATAGTTAAGATTACTGATGTTACAGACAGTAATGTAAGTCAAATAGGAACAAGGATTAATGGGGATGAAACATCAGGTGATATGGAAAATGTATATATTTCTCTTGATTTGTCTGAGTGCACAGGTTTAACAACTATACCAAATAGCGCGTTTTCTGGTTTATCTGTTGTATGGAATACAAATTCAACATCATCAAAACAGCATAGCGGATCTCTTGTAGCAATTACTTTACCGAATACCATAACAAGCATAGAAAACTATGCATTTTTCCAAAGTACGGAGCTTGAGACTGTAAACATTCCTGAAGGCGTTATTTCTATTGGAAAGGATGCATTCAATCAGGCGGATCTTAAGGGAGAACTTAGATTGCCAAGTACCTTGACAACTGTGGGGGAACGTGCTTTCAATTACCTTGATGGCCTTACAAGAGTTTATGCGAAAACCAGTCTTGATCTTTCTGCTTCAGGACTTGCTGATGGAAAAATAGAAAGGTATTAATATTTTTATAAAAACTGAAAGTAAGCGCCTGACTTTTTTGGAAGTCAGGCGCTTCTATTTGTTTTGCATGCTAAATCATAAAAATTAAAGTTATCAAAAAACATACTTTTATCTATTGACCCTTGTTAAATTTGTAAAATAATTAAAAAAAATTTAATTATACTAAAAAAGGAGCGTTTCTTTAATGAATGCATACCGAAAAGTGATGAAGGGGGTTGTAGCAGTTGAAAATACTGTTATGGTATTGACTACATTTGCTATTCTAATC
>JAILPY010000106.1 GCA_024699235.1 Treponema sp.
AAGGCTTATGCTCATGAAAAAGGTCGTTTCCCCGAATGGGAATCTGTTGCAAAGGGCGAGGAAAAACCGATTGCCATACAATCCATAATGCATGCTGTAGGAATCTCTGAAAAAGAAATTGAGCTTTTACTTTTCGAACAAAAATTCTATGAAAAAGAGGCTGCTTTATTTTATTCCAACTAGAAGAAGGCAAGGCATTCACCGCACCTACAAAAATATTCCAAAAATATTTTGACTACTTCTAATAACTAAGTTATTCCCAATATCATATTCTTTGTAAGATTCACCTCACTAAAATTCCTTAAAAATAGAAATGTCTTAAAGAACAGCATGAACATGGCAAGAAGTTCTTATGACTCAGATGTTGAAGCAGTTCATCAAGAAATGTATTCGCAAATTCGGCAGCATTGCAAACAAAAGCCTGCTGCAAGAGTTGGGACAGATGCAGGAGCGCCAGAGGCAGGAGTACCAGGTACAGACGGAAGCCCTTAGGCAAGAATATCAAGCGCAGATGACTGCCCTCAGGCAGGAGCATCAGGCGCAGACGGAAGCCCTTAGGCAGGAGCATCAGGCGCAGGCGAATAGTCTGATATATAAGATAGATCTGCTTGAAAAGAAGCAGCTGATATACGAGACTCAAAATCATTACAGACACGTACGTCAGAATATTCTAGAACGCATGAGTCAGGGAAAGAAACTCCGCTTTGCCTCTTACGTGGTATATGACAGTGTATTTGGTGCAAAAGGAATCGTGGATCTGATGCTCAAAGAACCTGAGAAGTACGATATAAAGTTTGTAGTATGCCCAGACGTATACCGAGACATGGACGGTCTTAAGCAGTATCACAAGACTAAGGATTTCCTTACGGAGCAGTACGGAAAGGATAATGTTCTTGACGGATATGATGAGAATCGGAAGGAATTTGTGGACTGGTCAGATTCATTTGACGTAGTATACATGGCAAATCCTTATGACGTACTTGTCAATAGAGTTCACGGCATAAGATATATGTCAACAAGAAATGTTCTGCCGTTCTTTATCTGTTACGGTTATATCGTTTCAAAATGGTTCATGAAAGAATTTGTCTCATCAACAGAATGCAGTCTGCTTTACAAGTATTTTGTAGAAACAAAACATACAGAGTTAGAATGCAGTGAATATCAGATAGCAGAAGGAAGGAATATTATTCTTTCCGGCTATCCTAAAATGGATGCGCTTGCAGGACTTCCAGAAGTAAAAAATTCAAGAAAGAAAATCCTCATAGCTCCGCATCATACAGTAAAGGGTATGGGGGATGCTGATTACTTGCAGCTTTCGAATTTTATGGATTACTCAGACTTTATTCTTGAGCTTCCAGACCTGTATCCGCAGGCAGATTTTGTATTCCGTCCCCATCCTCTACTCTTTAAGAATCTCCTTATGAAAAACTTTTGGACACAGGAGCAGGTTGACTCCTACATTGAAAAGATTCAGTCGAAGAAAAATGTAGTTTATTCCACTGAGAGTGAGTACCTCCATCTATTCAGGGAATGTGATGCACTGATACATGACTGTGGTTCTTATATGGTCGAATGGCTCTATACGGGTAAGCCTTGCTGTTATGTAGTTGAGACCGAAGAGCATACACGAAATCAGCTTTCAAGATTATGCAACGAAGCATTAGGTTTACATACCGAAATCGCAGATTCAAGAGAAAAGATTTCAGACTTTATTTCAAGAGTGCTGAATGATGAATTCCAAGTACATATTGATGAATCTGTAAAGAGCAGGATAATGGTCAATTATCCTAACAGCTCTCAGTTCATCTTTGAAAATTTATTAAAGTGAGAGAAGCAATGAACGAAAAGACAATTATTATAAGCTGTGCGGGAATGGGAAACCGGCTCGGAGCGGGTATCCCAAAAGCCTTAGTCAAGGTATGCGAAAAACCTATAATTATCAGACAGCTGGAACTTCTTGACGATTACAGTGATATTCGTGTTGTTGTCGGGTATATGGCTGATA